>NZ_JBKBVB010000052.1:0-31260 GCF_046289595.1 Pseudorhodoplanes sp. | reverse complement strand
CCATCGCATGACTTTCGACCAAGCCGCCCTGCGCGACGCCGTGCTGTCTGACACCGGTCCCGCCGATCCTTCGGAATTCCGCCGCCTGCTTGCGGGTGACGCCTGATGTGCGGGCTCGCCGCCTTTTTCGAGCCGGGGCGCCGCTTCGAGGATGCGCTCCTTGCGGGCGTGGACCGCGAGCTGTTGCATCGCGGGCCGGATTCGGCGGGACATGCGGCGGAGCCAGGCTGGGCGCTCGTGTTCCGGCGTCTGGCGATCATGGACCCCGGCAGCGCCTCTGATCAGCCGATGACCGACGAGAGCGGCCGCTGCACGCTGATCTTCAACGGCGAAGTCTATAATTTCCGCAAGCTCCGCGCCCAGCTGGAAACCGAGGGCGTGCGCTTTCGCACCGATGGCGACACCGAGACCATCCTGCGGGGCTATCTGCAATGGGGCGAGGGCATACTCGACCGTCTCGAGGGCATGTACGCCTTCGTGCTGATCGACCGCAAACGCAATGCGGCGCTCGCCGCGCGCGATCCCTTCGGCATCAAGCCGCTCTATCTCGCGCAGCGCGGCAACCGCATCGGGATCGCGAGCGAAATGCGGCCGCTCTACCGGCTCGCCGAGCCGCAGCCGGACGAGGCCGCGCTCGCCGAATTGCTGACCTTCACCTGGGCGGCGGGAAGTTTAAGCAATCTGCGCGGTATCGAACGCGTGCCGGGCGGTACGTTGCTGGCCATTCCCCTGCAGGGCGGACCGATCGCGCGCCGCCGCTTTTGCGATGTGCTCGATACGCTGAAGCCGGACGATGCCATCTCGCCCGCAGAGGCCGAACGCATTGCGGAGCAGGCGGTCGAGACCTCGGTGCGCGATCATCTCATGAGCGATGTCGGCTATACGCTGCAGCTTTCGGGCGGCATCGATTCGAGTCTCGTCGCAGCGATGGCGAGCCAGGCCGCGGGCCGCCGCATCGCATCCTATGCGGTCAGCCTCGGCGATCATCCGTTCGACGAGGGCGAGTATCGCAAAATGGTGGTGGATCGTTACGGTCTGGACCATCACGAAATCCATATCGGTGGCAGAGAATTTGCCGACGCGTTACCGCGCGCTGTGCGGCATATGGAGGGGCCGGTGCCGCATGGCGGCTGCGTCACGCTGATGCTGCTGTGCGACCGGATGCGGGACGGCTCCAAGGTGGCGCTGACCGGCGAGGGCGCCGACGAGATGTTCGGGGGCTATCTGCGCTACGGTGTCTGGAAAAATCTGGCGCGGCAGGATCTACTGGCGCGCTTCCTGCCGTCGCGGCTGCTGCCGCCGGTCTGGCCATTTCTCAGCGTGAAGCGGCTGGACGGCCGCGACTCCGCAGTCTATTCCGCCGTCTATCACGATTTCCATGCCATGCACGCGATGTTCCCAGGCCTCGTCCCGGCGCCGGGCCTGCGCGAGGCGACCAGCCGCAGGTTCAAGGATTTCCGCGACCGGCTCTTTGCGATCGATCAGGTGTCGTATCTGGAATCGCTGTTGGTGCGGCAGGACAAGATGTCGATGGCGGCCTCGGTTGAGGCACGCGTGCCGTATGTGCATCTGCCGCTGGCGAAAGCCGTCAACCGGCTGCCACGCGACATCCGCGCGCCGGGCGGCGAGACCAAGCCGCTCCTGAAGCGGATCGCCGAGAAATTCCTCGACAACCGGCTGACCTACCGCCGCAAGATCGGTCTGTGGCTGCCCTATGACGACTGGCTTGCCGAGCCGAAGGGACTCGGCCGTTACCTCGACCTGCTGACCGATACCGATGGACGGCTGCGCGCCTATGCCGACCCGCTCGCGCTGAACAATGCGGTCGCGCGCTTCCGCGCGGGAGAGCGCAAGGGCATTCCCTCGATGTGGATGCTGGTCAATGTCGAAATGTGGCTGCGCAGCCTGTCCGAGCGCGGCGCGGCGGGAAAGGCCGATGCGCCCGCGCTCAAGGCGGTGGCGCGCGCATGACGCAGACCGGGCAAGCGATTGCGGCACAGACGACTGCGACAGCGGGCGAAAGCTGCACGGTCGCCATCCGCGAGGAGTTCGGGTGGCGGCGGGCGTCGCAGCGCGACATCGTGGTTTTTTTCAAGGGCTGGATCGAGGGGCTCGATGCCGCTGCGCTGGCCGCGCGCTTTGCCAAAGAGCGGCCTTCGCCGAAAGCGATCGGCGATCTTCTTGCTTCCGCGATCGGCCATTTTGCGATTGTGGCGACCGGACCGGGCTGGGCCTTTGCCGCGGCCGATTGGGTGCGCAGCATTCCGCTCGCCATCGCCATGGTCGACGGTGTCTGGACCATCGACGACCGCCCGGAGCGCCTGCGCCAGCGCGCCGGTCGCGGCGCAGCCGATATCGATTCGGATGCGGCGCTTGCCATCGGCATGGCCGGCTACACCATTGACGATGCTGCGCTCTATCGCGGCATTCAGCTTCTGGTGCCGGGCGAACTCGCCTTCATCGAGAGCGGATCGCTCACCCGCCACCGCTACACCATTTACCGCCCATGGCAGGTGCGGCCAGCATCGGCGCAGGCGCTGGAATCCGAGCTGAAAGAGCTGACCCTGCACCTGATCGAGCGCATGCTCGGCGCGCTGCAGGGCCGCACGCTCGTCATCCCGCTGAGCGCGGGGCGCGACTCCCGGCTGATCGCCAGCGCCGCGAAACATCTTGGATACAGGAATGTACGGCTCTTTACTTATGGCCGGGCCGGCAATTTCGAGGCCAAAGCGAGCAAGGCGATTGCGGAGCGGCTCGGCTATCCTTGGGCGTTCGTGCCGGCGACCATCGGCAGGCACCGACGCTTCTTCGAAAGCGAAGACTATCTTGGCTATCTCGATTTCGCCGATAGCGGCTGCTCGGTACCGTTTGTGCAGGACATGGCGCCGCTGATGGAGCTGAAGGCGTCGGGCTACGTCCCGGACGACGCGGTGATCGTCAACGGCAATTCCGGCGACTACATCTCCGGCAATCACGTGCCCGAAACCATGTGGCGGCCGGCGCAAGGCCTGTCCGACGAGGCACGCTGGCAGCGCATCACGGATGCGCTGCTGAAGAAGCACTTTGCGCTTTGGCGTTCGCTCGTAAGGTCAAAGAACAATGCGCGCATCGTCACGCTGCTGCGCAACTCCATTGCGCGCGCGGGCGGCGTGCTCGGCGATCCGGACACGGATCACGGTCTCTACGAATATGCCGAATTCCAGGACCGCCAGTGCCGCTATGTCATCACCGGCCAGCGCATCTACGAATTTCTCGGTCATGAGTGGCGGCTGCCGCTCTGGGACAACGACTATCTGCGATTCTGGGAAGGCGTGCCGCTTGCCGAAAAGGCCGGGCAGGCGCTTTATTCCCGGATGCTGACCAATGCGAATTGGGGCGGGGTCTGGCAGGACGTTCCGGTGAACCGCAAGACCATCCGCCCGCTCACCGTGGTGCCGCTTCGTCTGGCCGCCAAGCTTCTGCATGCACCGTTCGGCGCCGAACGCTGGCACCGCTTCGAACGGCGCTATTTCCAGTACTGGATGGACGCGACCTGCAATTCCGCCTGCGTACCCTATGACCGCGTGCGGCGCGATACCCGCGGCGCGCGCCATCACATTGCCTGGCTCGCCGAACTCTATCTTGCGCGCCATGGCGTCGAACTCGACCGGCTGACAGCGCAGGATTGACGACGTTGCGTATTCTGTTCCTGGCGCGGCTGTTTGCAGGCCTCAAGTCGGGCCTTGCGAAAGGGCAGTGGGAACCGGGCGGGGTGCCGGCGATCTATCGCCTGATCGAGGGACTGGCGGCCGACCGGGATGTGGAGTTGCTCACGGCGTTCTGCGTCAAGGAGCCGGATGCGCGGTTTCCGCGGCGGATGCGGCAAAAGATTCCGGTGATCGGCGACGCGGTCATTTTGCCCTATGCGACACCATTCGGCAAAGCGGCGCGGCAGCCGAATGCGGCCTTCAACGAGGCCGCGCATGCCGCCCGCATGCTCTCGCTCGCGGCGCGGTTCAAGCCCGATGTGGTCTATGCGAACTACACCAATATCCTGCCCGCGGCTTTACTGGCGCGGGCCGGCTATCGCGTGGTGCTGCGGCTGATGGGCGTGCAGTCGCATCATCGCGACATTGCCGCGGGAAAAGCGCCGTTCTTCCGCTGGCAGATGCAGTCGCCCTTCGCGCATGTGGTCTGCACCGAGGACGGCAGCGACCCGGCGTCACTGATCCCGAAACTGGTCCGTCCCGGCACGCCGTGGACGGTGCGGCTGAATGGCTGCGATGCCAGGGCATTGCCGGAGGATGAGGTGCGCGCCTTTCGCGCCGAGACCGGCCTTGGCGCGCGCCCGTCGGTGCTGTTTCTCGGCCGGCTCGAGCCCTACAAGGGCGCGATTGCCTTCATCGACGCGGCGATCGCCATGCTGCGTGAAATGCCGGACGCGGCCGACGTCGTGGTGGTCGGAGATGGTCCGCTGCGCGGCGAAATGGAGGCTCGGGTCGGCGCAGCCGGCTTCGGCGGACGTGTGCGCTTCACGGGCGCTCAGCCGCATGCGCACGTGAACCTTTATCTCAACGCTGCCGACGTCTATGTCTCCACCAACATGTACGGCAATCTCTCCAACGCCAATCTCGAAGCGCTGGCCGCAGGCGCCTGCCTCGTGCTGCCGACCTCCGATCCGTCGCTCCCGCTTGACACCGTGACCGACCGCCTGATCCCCGCAGACGTTGCCGAACGCTATGACCGCAATGCCATGCCGGATTCGCTGGCGGAGGCTTTGTGCCGGCTGGTCCGGTCGCCGGACCAGATCGCGGCGCGGCGCGCGAAGAGCAGAGCGCTGGCGCGGCAATTGATCCGGCCATGGGCGGATGTGGTCGCAAGCGACATCGCACTTTTGAAATCGGTAACCGCACGCGCGCCTTCGGCGGCGCTGCCGGCGGACGTCAAGCGGGCTGCAAATCAATGAAAGACAGGCTGGGGTTCGCGCTGGTCGGCTGCGGCCGCATTGCACAGCGCTATTCGGATATTTTTGCGAATAACCAGCTTTCGGGGGCGCGGCTTGCGGCGGTCTGCGATGCCCAAGTCGGGCGCGCCGAAAAGCTCGCCGCGCGGCATGGTGTAGCTGCCTATACCGACTTCCACAGGATGATGGAGGAACGCCGCTCCGATATTGATGTAGTCTGCGTACTGACCGAAAGCGGCAAGCATGCCGAGCACGCCATCGCGCTTGCGCCTTACGGCAAGCATCTGGTGGTCGAGAAGCCGATGGCGCTGACACTGGAAGACGCCGACCGCATGATCGCGGCCTGCGACCATGCCGGCATCAAGCTCTTCATCGTCAAGCAGAACCGCTACAATCTGCCAGTGCGAAAAATGCGTGAAGCGCTGGACGCCGGCCGCTTCGGCAAGATTGTGATGGGGACGACGCGGGTGCGCTGGTGCCGCCGCCAGAGCTATTACGACCAGGACAAATGGCGCGGCACCTGGGCCTATGACGGCGGCGTATTCGCCAATCAGGCGAGCCACCATGTCGACCTCGTGCAATGGTGCCTCGGCCAGCCGGTCACGGTCTATGCCACCGGCCGCACTGCGCTCGCCAAGAATATCGAGGTCGAAGACACCGGCGCCGCCATCGTGACCTTTGCCAGCGGCGCCATCGGCGTCATCGAGGCAACCACCGCAACCCGCCCGGTCGATCTGGAGGGCTCGCTGTCGATCCTTGGCGAGAACGGCACGGTGGTGATCGGGGGCTTTGCCGCGAATAAGCTGACTGATTGGAAATTCGAGACTGCGCTGCCGGGCGACGACGAGGTGTTCGCGAAGTTCAGCGAGAACCCGCCGAGCGTTTACGGTTTCGGCCATATCGCCTATCTCCAGCATGTCGTCGATGCGGTTATGAACGGTGCTCCCTCGCTGGTCGATGGCCTCGAAGGGCGCCGCTCGCTCGAACTCGTAATCGCGATCTACGAGTCGATGGCGACCGGCGAAATCATCAAACTTGGCTACGGAAAGCCCCGCAGCCGGCTCGGACAGAGGTCATGATGGCATCGGCGTTGCCCGTGCGGGCGGTTTCGGCGGAACCCATTCCGCTGGTCGATCTGAAGGCGCAATATGCGCGCCATCGCCCCGAACTGGACGAGGCGGTGCAGCGCGTGGCCGCCAATACGAGCTTCATCGGCGGCGCCGAGCACGAGGCGTTTGCGCGCGAATTTGCGGCATGGTGCGGTGATGGCCACGTTGCGTTGGTCGGAAACGGCACCGATGCGCTGGAGCTCGCGGTCATCGAACTCCTCGGCGAGGGCGATGGCAAGGGCGAGATCGTCACCACCAGCCACACCTTCATCGCGACCGCCGAGTCAATCGCGAATGCCGGCTACCGGCCGGTCTTTTGCGATATCGACGAAGGCACCTGCCTGACGCCGCCCGATGCCATCGAGCGCGCGATCACGGCGAATACGCGCGCGATCATGCCGGTGCATCTTTACGGCCAGATGGCCGACATGCCGGCCATCCGCGCGATCGCCGACCGGTACGGCCTGAAAGTGATCGAGGATGCAGCGCAGGCGCACGGCGCGGTTTTTGACGGCATTGGCGTCGGGGAACTTGGTGACGCCGCGTGCTTCAGCTTTTTTCCCGGGAAGAATCTCGGCGCCTGGGGCGATGCCGGCGCGGTCTATGCCCGGGACAAAGCGTTGATCGAGCGCATCAACCGGCGCGCCAACCATGGCCGGACGGATAAATATCTTCATGATTATCAGGGGGTTAGTTCAAGGCTCGATACGCTCCAGGCGGCCATTCTGAGGGTCAAGCTGCGCCATATCGACGACTGGAACCGGGCGCGTCGACAGGTGGCGTCCTGGTACGACGAGCTGTTGTCCGGCCAGAACGGCGTTGCGCTGCCGGTCACCGATCCGCGCGCCACATCAGTGTTCCATCTTTATGTGGTGAAGATCGACGACCGCGACCGGGTGCGCGAGACGCTGAATGCTGCGGGCATCGGGGCCGGCGTCCATTACCCGGTGCCGGTCCACGAACAACCGGCATTCCGCCATCTTGGCCACGCACCGGGTGATTTCCCGGTGACAAGCCGCGTTGCCAGGCGGGTGTTGTCGCTGCCGATCTATCCGGAGATCACGCGCGCACAGGTCGAGCGCGTCGCCGCCGCTTTGATCGACGCGGTCCGCGCATGAGTTTTGTTGCGCATCCGACCGCGGAGGTTTCCCCCGACGCCACGGTCGGGGCCGGCACGAGGCTATGGCAGCATTGTATCGTGCTGAAAGGCGCGCGGATCGGGCGGGACTGCAAGCTGGCGCATAATGTTTTCGTCGAGGGGGGCGTCTGGATCGGCGACCGGGTCGTGATCAAGGACAACGTCTGCCTCTATGACGGTCTCGAGATTGCCGACGATGTTTTTATCGGACCGAATGCCGTGTTCACCAATGTGCGCAATCCACGTGCCCATGTACCGCGCAAGAATGCGTTCGAGCCGACGCGGGTGGGGCGGGGCGTCACCATCGGTGCCAATGCGACGATCGTCTGCGGCCATGCCATTGCCGATTTCGCGATGATCGGGGCCGGCGCGGTGGTGACGAAGAACGTGCCGGCCTTTGCGCTGATGGCCGGCAATCCGGCGCGCCGGATCGGCTGGGTGTCGGCCGCAGGCGAAATCCTCAAAGAAGATCTCGTCTGCCCGCGCAGCGGCGAACGATACCGGCTCGACGGCGACGCGCTCGTACCCGCGACCTGAGCATCATGCGCATTCTTTGCTTCCTGCCGGATTTCGGCGGCGGCGGTGCGCAGCGCACGCTGATCAATTTGTCCGCGGCGTTCGGGCAGGCTGGACACGATGTGACCCTTGCCGCTGCGCAACCGGACGGGCCGGCCCGTGCCTGGGTCGATCCGAAGGTGCGGACGATGGCGGCCGGGCCCGGACAATTACGCAATGCGTTGTTTCCGTTAGGCCGGATGATCCGCGAGGAGCGGCCGGACGTTATTCTGTCCTCCGTTCTTGACGCCAATATCGGTGCGGTTGCAGCGCGAGCGCTGGCCGGTCGGCCGCGGCCAAAGCTGGTCGTGCGCGAGACCAACAGCCATAGAGCCCGCGGCGATATCGGTGCGATCCGTCAACAACTGACCCGCCTGGCTTATCCCCGCGCGGATGCGGTGGTGGCATTGTCGGAAGGCGTGCGCCAGGAACTGATCGAGGATTACGGGCTCGCTCCGAATGCGGTGGTCACGATCCACAATCCGGTCGAATTCGATGCGCTGGCCGCAGAGGCGCGCAAGGCGCCGCCTCCGCCGCTCGCAAAAAATGGTCCATGGATCATGGGCGTCGGCCGCCTGATCCGGCAGAAGGGTTTCGACCGGCTGATCCGCGCGGTCGCTGCGCTGAACCGTCCGGAGGTCCAACTGGTGCTGGTCGGGGAGGGACCTGACCGTGAGGCGCTGGCGACACAAGCGCGCGAACTTGGCGTTGCCTTGCATATGCCGGGCTTTGTGCGCCAGCCGGTTCATTGGCTCGCGCATGCCGATCTGTTTGTGCTTTCTTCACGCTGGGAAGGCTTCGGCCATGTCATCGTGGAAGCGATGGCGGCCGGCGCGCCGGTGGCCGCCTTCGATTGCCCGCATGGACCGCGCGACATCATCAAGAACCGGGTCAACGGCCTTCTGGTGCCCGACGGCGAGGAGGCCGCGTTGACGCGCGCGATGGCCGAATTGCTTGACGATCGTGATCTGGCTAAACGCCTGGCAGCTTCGGCAACGAAGGATGCCGCGCGCTTTTCCAGCGCCGCCATCGCCGCACAATATCTGAAACTATTTTCCGGTCTGTAGAATCGTATGGCGAAACTCGAATATCTCTTGTCGCTGACCCCGCGCGAAAGCTGGCGCATCATTCGGCATCGCGTGCCCGGTCTTCGCGGCGGTCCCTCCTGGCAGCCGAACGAACTGATCTATTCCTCCAAGCATGGCCGCGGCATTCGCTTCGCTGAATTGCTGCTGCGGCAGGAAGCGGTGGTGCGGCGCGCGATGGCATGGGAGCCGCTCGATTTCGATGGCCGCCGGGTGGTGGAGATCGGCTGCGGTCCGCTCGGCGGCTATGGGCCGCTCGCGATCTTTTGCGGTGCCGAGACCTTCGAGAGCGCGGAGCCGGAATGGGATGCGGCGCTGTTCGAGAGCCCCGAAGTGGTCGAGAAATATCACTTCATCTTTTACGCCGATCTTGTCGCGCTCTATGGCGCGCGCATGGACTTTGCGGAGTTCCGGAAGCGCCTGCGCGAACGCATGAATATCCAGCGCTGCGGCTTCGAAACGTTCGTGTCGGGCGGCAAAGCCGATATCGTGATCTCGCAATCCTGCCTGGAGCATGTGTTTCCGATCGAAGGCACGATGGACAAGCTGGCCGAGATCCAGACGCCGCAGACGCGCTTTCTGCATCTCGTCGATTTCGGCAACCATTATCCAACCGGCAACCCGCTGAACGGGCTCTACGAGCAGCCGCGCGACGACTATATCGCGCGCCGCGGCAAGGCGATGAACCTGCTTCGCGCGCCGGACATGGATGCGCTGTTCAGGAGCCGCAATATGCGAGCGCGCGTCGTTCCCTCGCGGAATGTCAGGGAGACCTATCGCGGCACCATCCATCCCTGGTGGCGGGAACGCTACGACGACGACGCGCTGTTTACGCAGCTCGCTTTGGTGGCCGGTCCTGCATGACGCGGGTGATGCATGTCATCAGCGGGCTCGACACCGGTGGCGCCGAGGCATTTCTCGTGCAGCTTGCGACCGCACTGCAACTGCGCGGCTTCGAACAGGAGGTGGTGAGTGTTACGACGCGGGGTACGCATGCGGCTGCGCTCGTTGCGGCCGGCATCCCGGTGCATGCGCTCAATGTCGGCTCGCTCGCGGGTGCAATGGCGGCGGCGGGGCGGCTGGCTGCGCTCATTCGCAAGATGCAGCCCGAGGTGGTGCAGGGCTGGATGTATTACGGCGATCTGTTCGCGGCGCTGGCAAACCGGATCGTCCCCGGTAAGCGGAGGCTGTACTGGAACCTGCGCGCCTCCGACACGGTGGAGGGCGGCTATGGCCGCCTCGTTCGTATCAACGCCAAGCTGTCGGCCTGGCCGGATGTGGTGATCGCGAACTCTCAGACCGGTCTGGACTTCCACCTTCAGCACGGCTACCGGCCCCGCCGCACCGCGGTGATCCCGAATGGGGTCAACACCGGGAAATTCCGGCCAGACGTGGCGGACCGCGCGGCGCTGCGCGCCGAGCTGGGCTTGGCGGCAGACGCCGTGGTTGCCATCCATGTCGCGCGCCTCAATCCGATGAAGGATCACGCGACATTCCTGAATGCGATGCAGTCGCTGCCGACCCTGCGCGGTCTGCTGGTCGGCGGCGGGACCGAGACGCTCGGCCTGCCCGGCAATGTCGGCGCGCTCGGCCTGCGCGGCGATGTGGCGCGGCTCTACCGCTGCGCCGACCTCGTGGTGTCGAGTTCGGCATTCGCGGAAGGGTTTTCCAATGTGCTGGCCGAAGGCATGAGTTCGGGCCTCGTTCCGGTCGCCACCGATGTCGGCGACGCGCGGCTGATTGTCGGGGATACGGGGCAGATCGTTCCGATCCGCGATCCGGAGGCGCTGGCCAAGGCGATTGCGACCGAGGCGGGCCGCCCCGATCTCGACGCGCGAAAGCGCGCGGCGCGTGCCCGCATGGTCGAGAATTTTACGCTCGACCGCGCGGTGGAGCGTTTCGCTGCGCTGTATGCGGACGGCTAGCGCGCTTTCCGGCGCCGCCACCAGTTCCGGACCGCCACAAATCCTGCGCCGGTCGACACGCACAGCACCGGTTCGATCGGCAGCCGGTATTTCGGCGACGCCACCGGTCCATTGACCGCTAGCACGAACGACACCCAGAGCACAAAGAGAATGGCGGCGGCTGGCGCGATGGGAACCATGGCGACAAGACCCGCCAGTTGGATAAGCCGGATCAGGGCGACGCCGATAATTCCGAAGATGAGGATCATCGCATAGGCCCGATTGTCCGACCTGAAAACGAAATTGAAGACCTTCTCCGCCGGTGATGCACCCTGCGTTCCGTAAAAGCCGGTGCGGGGCAGCTGCGACACCGGCGGCGACAGAATGACCGCAGGCGAGGCGACGTTGATTGCGGCGCCGATGATCCAGGCTTTGACGATTGCGACATGGCCGAGCTCGGCAAGCGCTTCGCGGCCGACTTCGGTGGCCTGACGGGATTCCTCGAAGGGGCCGTGGTCCCTGGTCGGGAACCGCTCCTTGACCCGTCGCGCCATGTCCCGGGAAGTCTTCTCCCAGGGTGTTCCGTCCTTGGCCTCCTTGACCAGCGGCACCACCCAATAGGCCAGATGCACGCCGCCCTGCGAGGTCAGTGACCAGTGTCCATAGGTAAGGACATTGCGCATCAGGATCGGCGTCAGGCAGATCGCGACGATGGCCGCAATCGCGGCGGCGTGTCCGAAATGCCTGGGCCGCAGGCTGCGCCGGCATAGCGGCACGGCGATCAGGAACAGGATGACGACCGGAGCCCAGGGCACGATCAGAATGCGGGTCAGCGCCGCTCCGCCGATGCCGATGCCGATGAGCAGCGCGGACCTCAGCGAAGGCGCATAAAGCCAGCGCAGCGAGCCGTACAGCATCAGGGCAACGAAGAACAGAAACGGCGTGTCGGTATAGACAAGCCCCGAAAGCACGATCTGTGTCGGGTTGACCGCTGCGGCGATCCCGGCCGGCAATGCGAAACGCTCCGCAACCGTTGCGGCCATGCCATAGATCAGCAGACAGGTCGCCGAATCGATCAGGCCCTGCGTCAGCACATAGGTCAGCGCGCCGACGTCGCCGAATGCCAGCACATTCAGCCCGAGCAGCCAGGAAAAGACCGGCATCGTGGAAATATCGACGCCCAGCCACTGACCGCCGTGCAGAGCGCCATCCTGCAGCAGCGTGACGAGCTTCCGCGCATCCGTCATATAGCCACGGCCGTCGGCCATGATGATGCCGCCATCCCCCATCGTCGCGTAGACGATGAGCGCGTAACCCCAGCGGATCGTCAGCGCGAACAGGAAAAGCCAGAGCAGCGTCGTCAAACTTGAATTGCGCGATGGCGCGTGGATGACATTGGCGACCGGCATGGCGCTCCTCAAAACGCCTTCAGCTTCATGAAGGCAAAGCCGACCATGCGCAGCAAGAGCCAGCCGTCGCGAAATCGCGAGATCTGGGTCTCGCCATAGACGCGCGCGCCATAATGGACGGGCACCTCGACGATCTTCAGATTCTGCTTGGCCGCCCCGAAGATCAGATCGAAGTCGCCGAACGGATCGAAATCGCCAAAATAGTCGCGGTCGCGGGCAATCGCTTCGTAGTGCTTGCGGCTGAGCACCTTAGTGCCGCACAGCGTATCGCTGAACCGCTGATTGACGAGATAGCTGAACATTCCTGCGAAGAAGCGATTGGCGATGAAGTTGAGCGGACGCATCGCCTCGTCCTCCATCGGATAGACGAGCCGCGTACCGTTGACGAAATCCGCCTTGCCGCGCGCGATGGCGGTGTAGAATTTCGGCAAAGCCTCCGGCGGCACGGTGAGGTCGGCATCGAGGATCATCAGGACGTCACCGGTCGCCGCCGCGAAACCTTTGCGGACCGCATCGCCCTTGCCGCGGCCGTCCTGCTTGAGCACCTTGATGTCGTGCGTCTTTGCATAGGCCGCCTGCACGCGCAGACATTCCTCATAGGTGTTGTCGCTGGAATTGCCCTCGACGTAGATGATCTCCTGCGCCTTGCCGAAGGCCGGCAGCCGCTGGATCGCCGCCTCGATATTGCCGCGCTCGTTGCGGCACGGGATGACCACGCTGACGGATAATTCGTCCGGACGGACCGCGGTCAGCGAGCGCGCCACCACGTAGGTGCGCAGGCAAAACCGGCGAATGCCGGGAATCGGCGCGATAAACCGGTTGATCAGCGTGCCGAGGCCGAGAAGCCGCCGCGGCACGAGTTGCCGGTATTCCATCTTGATCGGTTCGAAATCCGCGAGATCGAGGATGTTCAGGAAATCGGTGGAGTCGAGATAATTGGTCGGCGGCTGCGGCATTTTTTGACCGGCCCATTCCGCGACTTTCAGGAGCGGCTCCCAGAGATGGGAGTAATAGGCGATGATGAGGCGGGTGTCCGGACCGCAGAGCGGCTGCAGCCGCCGCAAAGCAGTCTCGATATCGTCGAGCATGCCGATGGTGTCGGACATCACGATATAGTCGAACGGCCCCTCGATGCGGCCAATCACGGCGTCGTCCTCGATGTCGCCGACCGCGAATGTCAGGTGCGGATAGAGACGCTCGGCCTGATCGATCATGGCCGGGCTGATATCGATGCCGAGCCCAAAAGACGGTTCGAGTTCCGCCAGCAAGTCGCCGGTGCCGCAGCCGAGATCCAGCACGCGAACGCCCTTGGGGATCAGGAATTTCATATAGGCGCGATCGTCGCGATAGAATGCGCGATTTTTGGCGATCCAGCGCTGGCGTTCGTTCGCCACCCGGTTGGAATTGTCGATGATCGCATCCTTGCGCGGATGCGGCCGCCGGGATTGAGCAGGCATCGTTTCCACCAGAGTCACGATTGTGGCGCCTTGCGCAGGGCCAAGGCGCGGCTATGCAGGGAGGCTGCAAGCGCGATCCCGCCGCAGAACAGGCCGACCGCGGACATCAGCAGCCCGAAGGCGATGGACAGCGCAACGCCGGAGGCAGGGGCGATCCCGATCAGTCCGAACAAGGCCGCGCTCAAAGCCTCCCGTACGCCCCAGCCGCCGACCGTCACCGGCACTGCGGAATAGACGATGATCGGTGCCGACAGCGCAAACATGGCCCAATAGCCGATCGGAAGTTCGAGCTGCAGGGCGAGGATGTAGAAGGCGCCGGCGGACAGCGCGTGGCCCAACAGGGAAATCGCGAGCACGAGCGCCGTCAGTCCGGGCATCTTGCGCAGGCGTCCCATCAGCGAGGCGAGTTCCAGAAACGGCCGCACCAAGCGAAAGCGCGCAAAGCGCGCGAAGCTCCGTGCGGTCACGTCAAGCACGACAAGGCCGGCAACGAAGGCCGGAAGCAATCCGATCAGAGCCAGCACGATCAACGGATGCCGGCTCGCGTCGGGCAGCAGAAACAGGCCGCTGGCGGACGCAATCGCGAGCGCGCAAAGCGCAATCAGCCGGTCGGTGGCGACGCCCGCAAAAGCATGTGTCGGGCGGGCTCCGTTCGCCATCGCCCGGACCATGCGGGTACCGTCGCTGACAATGAGGCTCGGCAGAAAGGCGTTCACGAAAGCCGCTTCGAGATAGCCGCGCAGGGCTTCACCGAAGGGCAGCGGGCCAGGCATCAGGCGGGTGATGAGCATCCAGCGCAGGGCGCACAGCACGACCTGCGCCAGCAAAAGGCCGGCTGCGAACAGCGCGACGGCGACGCCGATCTTGCGCAAGCCATCGATGACCTGCCGCATATCGACAAAATGCAGCGTGATCGCAAGGACAATCGCGGCGACCGCCACCGTCAGCGCCAGTTCCACCACGCGGCGCCCGCGGCGCACGGATGCGCCGGACGAGCCCGGAGTGACGTCGCTTGAGGATTTGGCTGGTATCAAGACTTCTGATCCGGCGAGGGCCCTGCTAAAGCATGCGGCAGCAGTGGCCTGCCGCCTGGCAGGCCGCTGCGCGCGGCGGACTGGAACAATGCATGCGCCACCGCGTCAAGCGTTTTCGAGGAAAGCTCAGCCGGCCCCGATGCCCGAGTCTCTCGCCAATCGCCAAAAGCGCGCGCCCGAGGGGATGTCTGCGGCAGGGCCCGGGGCAAGCTCTGCGGCGGCGCCGGTGCTGGTCTATCTGGTGACGGAAGACTGGTATTTCATTTCGCACCGGCTCCCCATGGCGCTTGCCGCCCAGCGCGCCGGTTACAGCGTCCATGTTGCGACCCGTGTGAAGGCGCATGGTGCCGAAATCATGGCCAATGGCTTCACGCTGCATTCGCTCGACTGGCGGCGCGGCAGCCTGAATCCCATGAACGTCATCTCGATCGTGAGGCAGGTGCGGGCGTTATACCGGCGGCTCAAGCCGGACATCGTGCATCACGTCGCACTGCAGCCCTCCGTCATCGGCTCGCTGGCTGCGGCCGGACTTCCGGTCGCCCGGCTGAACGCGCTGGCCGGTCTGGGCTTCGTGTTCACCTCCCGGCGCCTGAGCGCGCAGCTGATGCGGCCGGTTCTGGCGTCGCTGGTCCGCGTTCTGTTCAACAACCCCCGCGCGGCCGTCCTGGTTCAGAACCCCGACGACCGGGATGCTGTTCAACGGCTCGGCGTTGCACCGGAGCGTGTGCATCTCATACCGGGCTCCGGCGTCGACATCGATGCCATGCGCCCGCTGCCCGAGCCGGAGGCTGAGCCGACGGCGGCCTTTGTCGGCCGTCTGCTCGACGACAAGGGGGTGCGGCCGCTGGTCGAAGCGCAGGCCCTTATGGCGCAGCATGGCGACAAGGTCCGGCTGCTCATTGCCGGCGACCCGGATCCCGCCAATCCGGCATCGATTCCGGCAGGCGAGATTGAGATCTGGAAGCGCCGGCCGGGCGTCGAACTCTTGGGCCATGTCTCCGGGATTGCGGATGTCTGGTCGCGCGCGCACATCGCCGTCCTGCCGTCCCGCCGCGAGGGGCTGCCCAAGAGCCTCCTCGAAGCGGCCGCCTTCGGGCGCCCGATCGTCGCCACGGACGTTCCCGGCTGTCGCGAGATTGCCCGTCACGGCGTGAATGCCTTCCTCGTGCCCCCGGACGATCCGGTGGCGCTGGCCGACGCAATCGCCGTTCTGGCGCGAGATCCCGCCTTGCGGGCACGGTTCGGCGCGGCGGGACGGTCCATGGTCGAGACCGAATTTTCCAGCGCCCGCATCGGGCAGGAGGTCGTCGCTCTGTATAATCGCCTGCTTCGGGCCAAGCCGGCGCTATTGCCGGCCCCGGCGTCAGCCAGCTAAACAGGCGCGCTTTTTGAGAGGGGCGGACCGCGCGTGGCGCACAGCCGAAAGATTGCCGTAATCGGCCTTGGCTATGTCGGCCTTCCCGTTGCCGTGTCCTTTGCCCGGGCGGGCTGTCCGGTGACCGGCTTCGACATCGATGCGCGGCGCATTGCCGAGCTGCGGGCCGGTCATGACCGCACGCGCGAGGTCGAACCGGCCGATCTGGCCCTCGGCACCTTGACGGTGACGGATGATCCCTCGCTGCTTCGGGATGCGGACTTTTTCATCGTGACCGTGCCGACCCCGATCGACAACGCCAACCGTCCCGATCTGCGCGCCCTGTTCGGCGCCTCCGAAACGGTCGGCAAGGCGATGCGCAAGGACGCCATCGTGGTTTACGAATCGACGGTCTATCCGGGCTGCATCGAGGAGGATTGCGTCCCGGTCCTGGAGCGCGCATCCGGGCTGCGTGCGGGCGCCGATTTCACCGTCGGCTATTCGCCGGAGCGGATCAATCCCGGCGACCGGACCCATCGCTTCGAGAACATCGTCAAGGTGGTGGCGGGCCAGGACGCGCAAACCCTCGATATCGTTGCGGAGGTCTACGGCTCGGTGGTGAGCGCGGGGATTCACCGGGCGCCCTCGATCAAGGTCGCCGAGGCCGCCAAGGTGATCGAGAATACGCAACGCGATCTCAACATCGCGTTCATGAACGAGCTATCGGCGATCTGCCACCGGCTTGGCATCGACACCGGCGACGTGCTGGCTGCGGCCGGCACCAAATGGAATTTCCAGAAATTCTATCCCGGTCTGGTCGGCGGTCACTGCATCGGCGTCGATCCCTATTACCTGACCTACCGTGCGGAGCGCGCCGGCTATCATCCCGAGGTGATCCTCGCCGGACGGCGCATCAACGACAGTGTCGGCCAGCGCGTGGCTCTGGCCTGCGTGCAGGCGCTGTTCAGGCGCCGCTGCGTCGACGCGACCGTGACCATACTCGGCATCACCTTCAAGGAAGACGTCCCCGATACCCGCAACTCCAGGGTCGCCGATATCGTGCGCGAACTTGCTGCCAGCGGCGTGACGGTGCAGGTGCACGATCCGCTCGCGGTGCCGGACGAGGCGCGGCACGAATACGGCATCGATCTGCTCCCGCGTGAGATGTTGCGGCCCGCCGATGCCGTCATCCTCGCGGTTGCCCATGACGATTATGTTCGCGGCGGCTGGCCTCTTATCGCCGGCCTTTTGCGGGACGGTGCCGGTCTGGTCTTCGACGTGAAATCCATCCTCGATCGCGAATCGAAACCCTCAGGCATTGAACTATGGCGGCTGTAATGGACGAACCGATCCTGGTGACCGGAGCCGCCGGGTTCATCGGTTTTCATGTGACGCGCAAATTGCTGTCGCAAGGCCGCCGTGTGGTTGGCGTCGACAGCCTGACGCCCTATTACGATCCGTCGTTGAAGGAAGCGCGCCGCGCGGAGCTTGCGAAATCCAATCATTTCGAGTTCGTCAAACTCGATCTTGCCGACCGCGATGCAACGCCTGAGCTGTTTCGTAAGCACAGATTTCCCTATGTGGTGCATCTCGCAGCACAGGCCGGCGTGCGGCATTCGATCTCGCATCCGGAAGCCTATGTCGACGCCAATATGCGGGGCTTCGCCAATCTGCTGGAGGGCTGCCGGCATAACGGCTGCCGGCATCTGGTTTTTGCGTCCTCGTCGTCAGTCTACGGCGCCAATACGCGGCTGCCGTTCCGGGTGAGCGACAATGTCGACCACCCGATCTCGATGTACGCCGCAAGCAAGAAGGCAAACGAATTGATGGCGCATTCCTATGCGCATCTGTTCCGCCTGCCGGTAACGGGCCTGCGCTTCTTCACGGTCTATGGGCCATGGGGCCGGCCGGATATGGCGATGTGGATTTTCGCGCAATCGATCCTCGCCGGGAAGCCGATCACGTTGTTCAACCACGGCAATATGCTGCGCGATTTCACCTATGTCGACGACGTGGTGGAGGCGGTGGTGCGGCTGATCGGGCGGCCCGCCACGCCCGACCCGCAATGGTCCGGGGACGATCCCGATCCTGCCACCAGCTCTGCGCCGTATCGCATCTACAATATCGGCAACAACAAGCCGGTCGAACTTCTTCATGTCGTATCGGAACTGGAAAAATGTCTCGGCCGCACGGCCAAGCGCGTATTGATGCCGATGCAGCCGGGCGACGTGCCGGAAACCTATGCCGATGTCGACGACCTGATGCGCGATGTCGGGTTTCGCCCGTCGACGCCGGTCGAAAGCGGCATCCGCAACTTCATCGACTGGTATCGCAGTTACACAGGAACTTAACAGCCGCGTGTTGTAACCTTTTCAGCGGGCTGCGACAGGCAATTAGGCATTCATGAACCAGATTTCCAAGCTGGACCGGATTGTCCCCCTTGTGATGTGCGGCGGCGCGGGCACGCGGCTGTGGCCGTCCTCGCGCGAGGGGCGGCCGAAGCAGTTTCTGCCGCTTTTCGGTGCGCGTTCGACCTTCCAGGACACGATGCTGCGGGTCTCGGACCCGGCGGTTTTCGCCCGGCCGGTCGTGATCACCAATGCGCAATATCGATTCATCGTCAGCGAGCAGCTTGGCGATATCGGCATCGAGGCCGATATCCTGCTCGAGCCTTTGCGCCGCGATTCCGGACCCGCTATTGCCGCCGGAGCGGTGTTCGGCCAGAAGCGCGACGGCGATCCGGTGATGATGGCGCTGGCTGCGGACCATGTGGTTGCAGACGAGGCAGCGTTTGCCACCGCCTGCAATGCCGCGGGTATGGCGGCGCAGGGCGGGCGCATCGTGACCTTTGGTGTCAAGCCGGACCGGCCCGCGACCGAATATGGCTATATCCGCCCCGGTGCGCAGATCGAGGACGGTCTGTTCGCGGTCGAATAGTTTGTCGAGAAACCGGACGCCGAGACGGCGAAGCGCTATATTGCAGAAGGCTATCTGTGGAATTCCGGCAATTTCATTTTCAGCGCCGGCGATCTGCTCGGCGAATATGCCGCCGTCGAGCCCGATACGGTTGCGGCCGCAAGGCAGGCAATCGAGGCGGCCGGCAGCGATCTCGGTTTGTCACTCTCGACCCCGACGGCTTTGCCAGAGCCAAGGCGACTTCGATCGATTATGCGGTGATGGAAAAGACCAGGCGCGCCGCGGTCATTCCGGTATCCTATGGCTGGTCCGATGTCGGCTCATGGCACGCGGTCTGGGAATTGTCGCCGCATGATGCCGACGGCAATGCCGGGCAGGGGCATGCCGTGTTTGTCGATACGCAGAATTCCTTTGCCGCATCGGAGAAACCGCTGGTGGCGTTGTTCGGCGTGCGCGATCTGGTCGTGGTCGCGAGCGAAGACGCCGTGCTGATCGCCGACCGGAAGAATACCGCCGAGATGAAGCGGCTTGTCGGCCGGCTGAAAGAGGTGGCGCCGGCCGTCACGGCCGATCATCTGCGCGTGCACCGGCCGTGGGGCAATTACCAGTCGCTCGATCATGGCGACCGCTATCAGGTGAAACGGATCGTGGTAAAGCGCGGCGGCCGGCTGTCGCTGCAATATCATCACCACCGCGCCGAGCACTGGATCGTGGTGCGCGGCACCGCGCGTGTGACCATCGGCGACGAAATCAACACGCTGCACGAGAACCAGTCGATCTATATCCCGATGGGAACGCCGCACCGGCTGGAAAATCCCGGCATGATCGATCTGGAACTGATCGAGGTGCAGACCGGCAGCTATCTCGGCGAGGACGATATCGTCCGCATCGAGGACGATTATAGGCGGTCCTAGAGTCTTTTCGCTTTTCTTCGAATCGCGAAAAGACTCTAAGTTGTTGCGTTGGCGCGTTTTCTTCACGCGAACCGGTGCCCACTTCGCTCGAAAATGCTATGGTGGCTTTCATGACCGCGCTTGTCGTGGGCATCCATGACCCCTGTGCTACGCGAAAAACGCGGATGGCCGGGACAAGCCCGGCCATGACGGGTTAGAATGCCGCAAAAGCAAATTTATCGAGGGTCATCATCATGGCGGTCAAACTCGACGACCTGAAGGTCAAGCTGTTCACCGATGGCGCCGACAAGGCGCAGATCGTGGAGATGGCCAAGAACCGATGGATCGCCGGTTTCACCACCAATCCTTCCCTGCTGAAGAAGGCCGGAGTGAAGGACTACGAGAGCTATGCCCGCGATCTGGTCGCCGCCGTGCCGGACCGGCACATTTCGTTCGAGGTATTCTCCGACGACATCCCGGAAATGGTGGCGCAGGGCCGCGTGATCGCGTCCTGGGGCCAGAATGTCTATGTGAAGCTGCCGGTGACGACGACCCGCGGTGAACCTCTCTTCGACGCGGTGCGGGCCCTGTCGGCGGACGGGGTGCGGATCAATCTCACCGCCATTTTCACCGCGGATCAGGTCAGCCGGGCCATGGCAGCGCTGCGCGGCGGTGCGCCGGCCTGCGTCTCGGTGTTCGCCGGCCGGCTGGCGGATTTCGGCATCGACTATGCGCCGCTGATGCAGGACGCCATCGCCCAGGCGCGGCAGACGGCCAATGTCGAGATCATCTGGGCGTCGACCCGGGAGGTCTACAACGTGGTCGAGGCCGACCGGATGGGCTGCCACATCATCACCGCACCGGCCGACATTTTGAAGAAGCTGCCCGCGATGGGGACCAAAACCGCCGAGGAGCTGTCGGTCGGCGCGGTCCAGGCCTTCCGTGAGGACGCGCTGGCGGCCGGATTGCACCTCGATCTTGGCGGGCGCGCCGCTGCCGAATAAACTTTCGGTTGTGCGAGATCGACAGGAGGTCGCTGCGCCTTGCCAGCCAGGTTGGACCCTTTCCAGGGTTCCCGGATCGTAACGCTCTGACTCAAAAGGTGTTTGGATGCGGCTCACGAAATTTCGCCGCAGTTGCGAACGGCATGATAGGCAGGGTTAACGGGGCCGCTTCGGGGGTGAGTCTTCTATGGTTCGGGCAGTGACAAGCGGAGAAAGCGGGCCGCTGCGCGTCGGCGTGATCGGCGTGGGTATCATGGGGGCGAACCACGCCCGGGTGTTTTCCGGGTTGCCGGACGTCACGCTGGTCGGGGTCGCGGACCCCAACCCGCAACAGCGCGAACTTGTCACGCGCATCCTGGGCGTTCCCGCCGCCGAGGATGTCGACGACCTGCTTGGTCCGGGCATCGATGCGGTGACCATTGCCGCACCCACACATCTGCACCACCCCCTTGCGCTCAAATGTATCGAGCGCGGCATTCATGTGCTGATCGAGAAGCCGATCGCCTCCAATGTCGAAGAGGGGCGGGAAATCATCGCCGCCGCCAAGCGGCGCGGCGTGAAGCTGATGGTCGGCCATGTCGAGCGCTTCAACCCGGCGGTCCAGGCGATCAAGGACGCGATCCGCGACGAGGATATCCTGTCGATCGGCATCACCCGTGTCGGTCCGTTCCCGCCGCGCATGTCGAATGTCGGGGTCGTGATCGACCTGGCGGTCCACGACATCGACCTGATCCGCTGGTTCACCGATTCCGAAATCGTGGAAGTGCAGCCGCAATTGTCGAGTGCGATGGCCGAGCGCGAGGATATCGCGCTTCTGCAATTCCGAACCGCGTCCGGCGTGCTCGCGCATATCAACACCAACTGGCTGACGCCGTTCAAGGCGCGCACGGTGCATGTCGCGACCCGCCGCAAATATCTGATCGGCGATCTCTTGACGCGCCAGGTGACCGAATGTTTCGGCTTTCAGCCGGATGGCAGCTATTCGATGCGGCACCTGTCGGTCGGCCATTCCGAACCGCTGCGCGCCGAGTTGCAGGCCTTCGTCAATGCCGTCCGCGAGAACAAGCTGCCTCCGGTGACGGGCGAGGAGGGCGTCGAAAGCCTCGATGTCGCGATGCGCTGTCTGGAGCAAGGCCAGCCCGGCAAGATCGCGTCGCACCGGCCGGCGCCGCGCCGCGCCGCCGGCTGACAATCCGTTGCTTCACCGCCGCATTGAATTGTTGATCGCACGATGAACCAGCACGCCCGCGTCGAGATCAGGCCGATCCCTTTCATCGACGTCGCCGCCCAGCGGCGCCGGCTCGGCAGGGCGATCGACGAGGCGACGTCCCGCGTTCTCGATCACTGCCAGTTCCTGATGGGCCCGGAGGTCACGGCGTTCGAGGCGCAGCTCGCGGCCTTTTGCGGCGCCAAATACGCGCTGTCCTGTTCGAGCGGCACCGACGCCCTGGTGATGACGCTGATGGCGAAGGGGATCGGCCGCGGCGACGCCGTGTTCTGCCCGACCTTCACCTTCTGCGCGACCGCCGAGAGCGTGGCGCTGGTCGGCGCGACGCCGGTCCTTGTCGACGTCGATGCCGACACCTTCAACATCGACTCCGCCAGCCTGAAATCGGCGATCCGGACCGCAAAGGCGAAAGGGCTGAAGCCGAAGGCGGTGATCCCGGTCGATTTGTTCGGGCTTCCGGCCGATCACGACGCGATTGCGGAGATTGCCGAGGCCGAAAAGCTGTTCGTTCTCGATGACGCGGCGCAGGGCTTCGGCGGGTCGTACAAGGGCCGCGCCATCGGCACCTTCGGACATGCAACCGCTACGAGCTTTTTCCCCGCGAAGCCGCTCGGCTGCTACGGCGATGGCGGTGCGGTCCTGACCGACGACGAGGAATTGCTGGCGGTGCTGAAAAGCGTGCGCGTGCATGGCGGCGGCTCGGACAAATACGACAATGTCCGGCTCGGCCTGACCGCGCGGCTCGACACCATCCAGGCGGCGGTACTGATCGAGAAGCTCAAGATTTTTGCCGACGAGATCGACGCCCGCAACCGCATCGCGGCGCGCTATTCGCAAGGGCTGCAGGACGTCGCGACCGTTCCGGCGGTGCCGAACGGCTATCGGTCGGTCTGGGCGCAATACACCATCCGCCTGGCGCCGGGCCGGCGCGATGGCCTCGCCCGTGCCTTGCAGGCGGAGGGCATCCCGACCGCGATCTATTACGTCAAGCCATTGCACAAGCAGACCGCCTACCGCGATTTTCCCGTGGCCGAGGGCGGGCTTGCCGTGAGCGAAAGGCTCGCCGACGAAGTCATCAGCCTGCCGATGCACGCCTATCTCGACGAACCGACCCAGGACCGCATCGTCGACGCCGTTCGCCGCGCGCTTCGATAGAAATTGCCGTAGTAATGGAACGGCGCACAGGCGCCGGACCCGGAATCCAGCTACAACCTCGGTCGCCTTCGCTGGATTCGGCGGTCGCTTGCCTGCGGCAAGCGGCGAAGGATGACACGGCTGGCTTGCTCGGATCGGGCGGATGATCGGACGCATTTTCACAGTCGGCGGCTTCACGCTTCTGTCGCGCATCACCGGCTTTGCCCGCGACATCATGCTTGCGGCGATCCTGGGCGCCGGGCCGGTGGCCGATGCGTTCTTCGTGGCGCTGCGGCTGCCGAACCATTTCCGCGCGATCTTTGCCGAAGGCGCCTTTAACACCGCGTTCGTGCCGGCCTATTCGCGCATCCGCACCCAGGGCGGACCGGACCCGGCCAAGCTGTTCGCCGACCGCGTTTTCACGATGATGGTCGCGGTGCAACTGGTGCTGCTGGCGGTCGCGCTTCTGTTCACGCCGGGGGTGATCGAACTCTTGGCGCCGGGCTTCACCGGCGATCCGCAGCGCTTTGCGCTTGCGACCGAACTGACCCGCATCACCTTTCCCTATCTTCTGCTGGTGTCGCTGGTCACGCTCTATGGCGGCATTCTCAATTCGATCCATCGCTTCGCGACGCCCGCCGCAGCGCCGATCCTGCTCAATCTGTCGATGATGGCGACGCTCTCGCTCGCCGTCTTCTTTCCGACTGCGGGCCATGCAGCGGCCTGGGGCGTGTTCATCGCCGGCATTCTCGAATTGCTGCTGGTGATGGGGGATGCCGGACGCGCGCAGGTGCTGGCGTCGTTCCGCTGGCCGAAGCTCGATCAGGATGTGCGGAAATTCTTTCGCGCGCTCGGCCCGGCGACGGTGGGCTCCGCCGGCGTGCAGCTTGCGATGTTCGCCGATACCATCATCGCAAGCTTCCTCGCGGCGGGCGCGATTTCCGCGCTTTATTATGCCGACCGCATCAACCAATTGCCGATCGGCGTCATCGGGATCGCGGTCGGCACCGTGCTGCTGCCGGAAATGTCGCGCCGGATCGCGGCAGGCGATGAGGCCGGTGCGCGCCATGCGCAGAACCGCGCCATCGAGCTGACGCTGCTGCTGACCATTCCATGCCTCGTGGCGTTCCTCCTGATCCCGGACCTGATCATGCGGGCGCTGTTCATGCGCGGCAAATTCACTGACGACGATGCGCTTGCGGCCGGGGCCACGCTCGCGGCCTATGCGATCGGTCTCATTCCGTATGTGCTGATCCGCGCGATGACGGCGCCGTTCTTCGCCCGCGGCGATACCTTGACGCCGGTGAAGGCGTCGCTGATCGCGGTCGCCGTCAACATCCTGCTCAAGATCGTATTGATGGGACCGCTGGCGCAGGTCGGCCTGGCGATTGCCACCGCGATCGGGGCCTGGGTCAATCTCGGTCTCGTGGCGTGGTTCGCCATGCGGGCGAAGCTCGCCGGGACCGATGCACGGCTGCGGCGCTCAATGGTGTTGCTTGCGGCCAGCGGATGCGTGCTCGGGCTGGTTTTGGTTTTGTCGATGCGGCCGGTCGCCGCGCTATACCGCGACCTGCCGGTGTTTCGCGACGAGGCGACGCTCGCAACCCTCGCACTGATCGGAGCGCTCGTTTACGGTCTGTTGATCCTGCTGTTGCTCGGGCGCAACTGGTTTTCCGGTTTTCGGGGTGAGCGCAAGCTCCCGGCGATCACGAATGAGCCGGATTGATCTTTTCAAGTCACTGCGTTGATTGGACAATCGTCGGATGTCCCGGTATGAGGCGGGCGCCGGGGCGGCAGTTCCGCGACAATTGCGCTTTGAACCTGGCGTCCCTATTTCGGAGCGGGGACTGCCGCTCGGACACGAGCCTGAAATGATTAGACGAAAGTATCGACGTGCCGCGGGCGGCGCGGTGGTCCTCCTGATGTTGGCTATGGTCGCCGGTTGCGGTCAGAACCCGCCGCAGCAGGCAGCGGCGCCGCCGCCGCCGTCGGTGACGGTGGCGTCACCGACCCAGCGTACCATCACCGATTTCGACGAATATGTCGGCCGATTTGTCGCCGTCGACTCGGTTGAGGTGCGGGCACGAGTCTCGGGCTATCTCGAACAGATCCATTTCAAGGACGGCCAGCTGGTGAAAGAAGGCGACCTTCTCTTCACCATCGACAAGCGTCCGTTCCAGACCGCGCTCGACCAGGCCAAGGCCACGCTGGAAAAGGCCCGCGCCGAACTTGCCTTTGCCGAAGGCGACCTGGAACGCGCCGCGCAACTCGTCCGCGACAAGACCATTACCCAGCAGACTTTCGATCAGCGCACCCAGGTCAAGCGCGTCGCCGAAGCCAACGTGGCGGCGCAACAGGCCGCGGTGCGGCAGGCCGAACTCGATCTCGAATTCACCGATCTGCGCGCCCCGGTCAGCGGCCGGATCGGCGACCGCCGCGTCTCGGTTGGCAACCTGGTCACCGGCGGCACGACCGGCACGACGACCCTGCTCGCCACCATCGTCTCGACCGATCCGATCCGCTTCGAGTTCACTTTCGACGAGGCCTCCTATCTTCGCTACGAGCGCCTTGCCGCCAACGGCAATGTCAATGCCGCCCGCGATAACATCGCTGCGCGCGGCGGCGCCACGATGGTGCGGCTGAAGCTGATCGACGAGCGCGACTTCAATCATGTCGGTCGCATGGACTTCGTCGACAATGTGATCAAACGCTCCACCGGCACCATCCGCGGGCGCGCGGTCTTTGCCAATGCGCAGGGGATTTTCACGCCCGGCATGTTCGCGCGGGTGCAGGTGCCGGGATCGGCCCCGTATACGGCCCTGCTTATTCCAGACACTGCGATCGGCAGCGAGCAGGCCCGCAAGTTCGTCTATGTGGTTCGGCCGGACAATACGGTCGCGCAGAAATATGTCGAGCTTGGTCCGCTCGATAATGGCGAGCGTGTCATACGCGGCGGGCTGCAGCCGACCGACAGTGTCATTGTCGAGGGCCTGATGCGCGTACGGCCCGGGATGAAGGTCAATCCCGAAACGGCCCCGTCGCCGGCTTCCGCAGCGGCCGGCGGCACCGCGCAGAAATAGGCCGCCGCATATGAAAATCTCGCACTTTTTCATCGACCGGCCGATCTTCGCGGCCGTGCTCTCCACCGTGTTCATCATCCTCGGCGCCGTCGCCTTCCTGCGGCTGCCGATCGCGCAGTATCCTGAGATCGCGCCGCCGGTCATCAACATCACCGGGCAATATCCGGGCGCCAGCGCGGAGGTCGTCGCCGACACCGTCGCGGCCCCGATTGAGCAGCAGGTCAACGGCGTCGAGGGAATGCTTTATATTTCATCGAACTCCACCGCCGACGGCCGCTTCTCGATTTCGGTGACGTTCGAGCTCGGCACCAATCTCGATATTGCGCAGGTGCAGGTCCAAAATCGCGTATCGACCGCAACGCCGCGCCTGCCACAGGCGGTCCAGCAGATCGGCGTCAGGGTCGAGAAAAGTTCGCCGGACATCCTGATGGTGGTGAACCTGTTTTCGCCGGACCAGTCGCGCGATCCTGTGTTTCTCACGAACTATGCAAATCTCTATGTAAAGGACGTCCTCACGCGCCTTGACGGCGTCGGATCGATCACGGTGTTTGGCGCGCGCGATTTCGCGATGCAGATCTGGCTCGATCCGAACCGCTTGCAATCGCTCAATCTCACCGCGCAGGATGTCACCGCCGCGCTGCAGGGGCAGAATATTCAGGTGGCGTCTGGCATCCTCAACCAGCCGCCGGTCGATAACCAGCTGGCCTTTCAGGTCGCGGTGCGGACGCTTGGCCGGCTCTCCGACCCTGCTGAATTCGCCAATGTCGTCGTCAAGCAGACCCCGACCGCCGTGGTCCGGATCAAGGACGTGGCCCGTGTCGAATTGACCGGCCAGGACTATTCGTCATCGTCCTATCTGGGACGCAGTCCGTCGGTGGCGCTCGCGGTATTTCAACGGCCCGGCTCCAATGCGCTTGCGACCGGTACGCTTATTCGCAACACGACGGCGGAACTGGCAAAGAATTTCCCGGAAGGGATGCAATACACGATCATCTACGATCCGACCCAATTCATTCAGGAGTCGGTGAATGCGGTGATTGAAACGATCTTCGAGGCCGTGGTCCTCGTCATTCTGGTCATCGTTCTGTTCCTGCAGACCTGGCGCGCGGCAGTCATCCCGATCGTGGCGATCCCGATCTCGCTGATCGGCACGTTCTTCATGATGGGTCTGTTCGGTTTCTCCATCAACAATCTGACGCTGTTCGGGCTCGTTCTGGCGATCGGCATCGTGGTCGATGACGCCATCGTCGTCGTCGAGAATGTCGAGCGCAACATCGAGCGCGGTCTCGCGCCGCGCGAGGCCGCGATCAAATCGATGGACGAGGTCGGCGGTGCGCTGATTGCGATCTCGCTCGTGCTGTGCGCGGTCTTCATTCCGGCCGCCTTCATCACCGGCATATCCGGTCAGTTCTACCGGCAATTCGCCTTGACCATTGCCGGTGCAACCGTGATCTCGCTGATCGTCTCGCTGACCTTGTCGCCGGCCATGTGCGCCCTGCTGCTCAAGCCGCACCGGGAGCATCAGCAGGCGCGCTGGTGGCAAAAGCCCTTTACCGGCTTCTTCCGCGTGTTCAATGGCGGCTTTAACTGGCTGACCGGGAAGTATGGCTGGTTTGCCGGGCGCACCGTGCGGCTGTCGGCTCTGATGCTGGCGCTGTATGCCGTGGTCATCGGCTTCGGTCTGAACGAGTTCCGCAAGGCGCCCCAGGGCTTCATTCCGCAGCAGGATCGCGGCTATCTGATCGTCGCCGCGCAATTGCCGCCGGGCGCTTCGCTCGAACGAACCGACAAGGTGATGCGCCAAGCAACCGAAATTGCGTTGAAGACGCCGGGCGTCCTCAACGCCATCAACATCGTCGGCTTTTCCGGCGCCACCTTCACCAATGCGCCCAATGCCGGTGCAATCTTCCTGATCCTGGATTCGTTCGAGAAGCGCGCCCAGGATCCCCGGCAATCGGCGGGCGCGATCCAGGGCGCCCTGTTCGGCAAATATGCCGCGATCCGCGAGGCGATGCTGATCGTGGTGCAGCCGCCGCCGGTGCAGGGCATCGGCAATGCCGGCGGATTCCGCATGATGGTCGAGGACCGCGCCGGGCGCGGGCCGGAAGCCCTGCAGCAGGCGGTCGGCGCCATGATGGGCCGCGCCGCGACCACGCCAGGGCTGATGCAGGTCTTCTCGCTGTTCGAAGTGTCGACACCGCAGCTCTATCTCGACATCGACCGCACCAAGGCGCAGCTCCTCGGGGTCAACCTGCCGGATGTATTCACCGCGCTGCAGGTCAATATCGGCTCGCTCTATGTGAACGACTTCAATCTTTTCGGCCGCACCTTCCGGGTCCAGGCGCAGGCTGCGGCACCTTACCGGCTGGAGCCGCGCGACATTCTGAACCTGCGGGTGCGCAACGCCGATGGCGAAACCGTGCCGATCGGCTCCTTCACCACGATCCGCGACATCTCCGGGCCGTACCGGGTTCCGCGCTACAATCTTTATCCTGCGGCCGAGCTCGATGGTGCGGCGGCACCCGGTTATTCGCAGGGGCAGGCGATTCAGATCATGGAGAAGCTCGCCGCCGAGACGCTGCCGCAAGGCTTCGCCTATGAGTGGACGACGCTGGCTTTTCAGCAGCTGCGCGCCGGCGATACCGCGATGTTTGCGTTTATTCTGGCCGTCGTGTTCGTCTTCCTGGTGCTGGCGGCGCAATATGAAAGTCTGACCCTTCCGATCGCGGTCATCATGATCGTGCCGATGTGCCTGATCGCATCGATCACGGGCGTGGTGCTGCGAGGCCAGGATAATAACATCCTGACACAGGTCGGCTTTATCGTGCTCATCGGGCTTGCAGCGAAGAACGCGATCCTGATCGTCGAATTCGCCAAACAGCTCGAAGAGCAGGGGCGGGACCGTTGGGAGGCCGCCAAGGAAGCGGCCCAGTTGCGGCTGCGGCCGATCCTGATGACGTCGCTGGCCTTCATTCTCGGGGTGTTGCCGCTGGCCATCGCCGTGGGCGCGGGCGCGGAGTTGCGTCAGGCGCTTGGAACGTCTGTGGTCGCCGGCATGATCGGCGTGACGATCTTCGGCCTGCTTTTCACTCCGGCCTTTTATGTGATGGTGCGCTGGATCGAGGACAGGTTCCAGCGCCGCAAGCCGCAGGCCGCTTTGCCGCCGCAGGAGGCCGGGGAGTCGCGCGCCTGACAGATCGGGCCGGATTCTCGGCCGCCGGGCTGGCGCTGTCGTTGGTCCACGGAACTCGACAATCGTCGGCCCGGGTCCGGAGCCCAACGCCGTTCACGGCTTCGTGATTGGCGATGACTGGTCTCGTGAATGGCTTCCCGTCACCTTTTAGGAATAACAATCTGCGACCCGGGTTCGCCGGTCATCCGCCTGATCTCCTTCCATCGCACTATGGGGAATTTCAATGCTCGTCCGTACCGCCGTCTGTGCTGCTCTTGCCGTTGCGCTCAGCGCCGGCGCCGTTCTCGCCCAGTCCAAGGCCATCGCCGAGCGCAAGGAGATCATGAAGGGCGTCGGCGCTGCGGCGAAGCAGGGCGCTGCGCTGGCGCGCGGCACCGAGCCTTATGACAATGCCAAGGCCGTGCAGGTCTTTGCGGTTTACGCCAGCGCCGCGGAAAAGATGCCGGGCCTGTTCCCGGACGATTCCAAGACCGGCGGCGAAACCACCGCGTCTCCGAAAATCTGGGAAGACATGGCCGGCTTCAACGCGGCGATGGCCAAGTGGGGTGCCTCCGCAAAGGCCGCTCAGGCCTCGGTAAAGGATATTGACGGCTTCAAGACCGCATTCGGCGAGATAGGCAAGCAATGCGGCGCCTGCCACGAGGTCTATCGCATCAAGAAATAACGGATCGAGCGTCCGAAACAGCGGGGCGGCCGTCCGGTGGATGGGCCGCCCTTTCGCTTTTCCGAATACCTCCAAACGCATAACATCCGGCCCCGAAAAACGGAGTGGCCATGCTGCGCAAACTTGTTCTGCTGGCGGTCGCCGCCGGTATCGTCGGCTTCGCGATCTTCTGGTTCGTCACCATCCCGGCGACCGTTCCGGCGAGCGCGCTGACGCCGCATACGCCGAATATCGAGAATGGCCGCACCATGTTCTACGCGAGCGGCTGCGCCTCTTGCCACACCACGATCGGGCAGGACGACCGGCTGAAGCTTGGCGGCGGCCATCCGCTGCATTCGCCGTTCGGCACCTTCTACGCGCCGAATATCTCGCCGGACCCGAAGATGGGCATCGGCAGCTGGACCGAGCAGCAATTCGTCGATGCGATGCTGAAAGGAACCACGCCGGGCGGATCGCATTATTTCCCGGCCTTTCCGTACACGTCCTACCGGCTGATGCCGGTGTCGGATGTGCGCGATCTTTTCGCGTTCATGAAGACGCTTCCCGCGGTGCAGGATGCCTCGCGGCCGCATGACGTGCCTTTCCCGTTCAATGTGCGCCGTTCGCTCGGCGGCTGGAAGCTTCTGTTCTTCGACGACAAGCCGTTTCAACCCGATCCGACCAAGTCGGAGCGCTGGAATCGCGGTGCCTATCTCGTCAACGGGCCCGGCCATTGCGCCGAATGCCATTCGCCGCGCAATCTGCTCGGCGGCATCGTGACGTCGCAGAAATTTGCCGGCGGCCCCAATCCGGAGGGCAAGGGCTGGGTGCCGAACATCACCCAGGCCGGCCTCAAGGACTGGACGGTCGACGACATCGAATATCTCCTCGAAACAGGCAATACCCCCGAGGGAGACACCGTCGGCTCCAACATGGCGCCGGTGATCCGCAATACCGCACAGCTCTCCAAGGACGACCGGCTGGCGATGGCGGAATATCTGAAGTCGCTGCCGGCCGTCGAAGGGCCCCGGCGTCCGAGCAAGTAACTGAGTCGTTCGGGCCGTGAGCCGTCCGCATCGGCGGCATGCGGCGGGGGGGAGTTCGTGGGGGGTTGGGGGTGGGCCCCCCAGAAACCAAACAAAAACCCCCCCAAGAGGAAGGGCGCCACGAAAGCCCCCCCCC
>NZ_JBKBVB010000051.1:0-31447 GCF_046289595.1 Pseudorhodoplanes sp. | reverse complement strand
ACCGCGGCCGCGACGGGAGCCGGCACACGCGCCAGAGCGGCGGCAGCCGCCGCTGCCGCACGGCTATCTGGCGGCCCATAGCGTGGAAAAGAGTTTCGGCGCCCGCAAGGTGGTCCGCGGCGCCAGCCTGTTCGTCCGGCGCGGTGAGGCGGTTGGGCTGCTCGGCCCGAACGGCGCCGGCAAGACCACGATTTTCTACATGATCACCGGCCTCATCAAAGCCGATGCCGGCAAGATCGAACTCGACGGCAACGACGTCACGCCGCTGCCCATGTACCAGCGCGCACGGCTCGGCATCGGCTATCTGCCGCAGGAAGCTTCGATCTTCCGCGGCCTCAATGTCGAGGAGAATATCCGTTCGGTGCTGGAAGTGGTCGAGCCCGATGCGCGCCGCCGCGAACGCGATCTCGATGCGCTGCTGGACGAGTTCAATATCACCCGCCTGCGCAAGTCACCCTCGATCGCCCTGTCCGGCGGCGAGCGCCGCCGCGTCGAAATCGCCCGCGCGCTGGCCAGCCGCCCGAGCTACATGCTGCTCGACGAGCCGTTCGCGGGCATCGATCCGATTGCGGTCGGAGACATCCAGCAACTGGTCAAGCACCTGACCTATCGCGGGATCGGCGTGCTGATCACCGACCACAATGTCAGAGAGACGCTGGGCCTGACCGATCGTGCCTACATCATCTACTCAGGCGAAGTCCTGATGGAGGGCCGGGCAGAGGATATTGTGAATAACCCGGATGTCCGGCGGCTGTATCTGGGCGAGGAATTCCGCCTGTAAGTTGCGCTCAGGTAACGATTGCCTGTTTTTTGGGCATTTCCTCCAAAAGCCAGGGCAGGGGGTACCGCGCCGTGCGCCTATTTTCCACATGCACAAATCGTGCCGCTGGGGTAGGAATCGCCCATGGCACTGACTACTCGCCTCGAATTCCGCCAGAGCCAGGCGCTCGTCATGACGCCGCAGCTGATGCAGGCCATCAAGCTGTTGCAGCTCTCCAACCTTGACCTCGTCGCCTATGTCGAAGAGGAACTCGAAAAAAACCCCCTGCTCGAGCGCGCCAGCGACGACGAGGCGCCGCCGGTTCTCCAAGACGGGCCGGACGGCGATGCTGCCGGTTCAAGCACCGAAGCGGATGGGCCGCGGGAATGGCTTGGCGATGACCTCGCGACCAGCCGTACCGAAATCGAGCAGGATCTTGGAACCCGGCTTGATAACGTTTTCCCCGACGACGGCTCCGCCACCGTCGCTTCGGCGCGGTCCGAGGATGCGACCGCCGCGCAGTCGGAATGGGCCAGTGTGGGGACCGGCGGCCGCGATGACGGCGACTACAATCTCGAAGCTTTCGTTTCAACCGAGCGCACGCTTGCCGATCACCTGGCCGAGCAACTGGCGCTCTCGGTCACCGATCCGGTGCAGCGGATGATCGGGCAGCACCTGATCGATCTGGTCGACGATGCCGGCTATATCTCCGGCGATCTCACAGCGGTCGCCGAAAAGCTCGGCGCCGATCTTGCCGAAGTCGAAACCGTCCTTGCAATTTTGCAGGGTTTCGAGCCTGCCGGCATCTGCGCCCGCAATCTGACCGAGTGCCTGTCGATCCAGCTCAGGGAGCTCAATCGCTACGATCCCGCCATGCAGGCGCTGCTGTCGCGGCTCGACCTCCTGGCCAAGCGGGATTTTGCCAGTCTGCGCAAGCTGTGCGGGGTCGGCGACGAAGACCTGGTGGACATGGTGGCCGAGATCAAGCGGCTCAATCCCAAGCCGGGCCTTGCCTTCGGATCGACGAACGTTCAGCCGATCGTGCCGGACGTCTTCGTGCGGGCGGCGCCGGACGGCTCGTTCCATGTTGAGCTGAATTCCGACACGCTGCCGAAAATCCTTTTGAACCAGAGCTATCACGCGCGGGTGTCGAAAACGGCGGCGACGCCGACCGACAAGGCGTACCTCGCCGAGAAACTGCAATCGGCGACATGGCTGATCCGCGCGCTCGATCAGCGCGCGCGGACCATCCTCAAGGTTTCCACCGAAATCGTGAAGCAGCAGGACGCGTTCTTCGCGCACGGCGTCCAGCATTTGCGGCCGCTCAACCTGAAGACCATCGCGGACGCAATTTCGATGCACGAATCCACCGTGTCGCGCGTCACCGCCAATAAGTACATGGCGACGGCGCGCGGAATCTTCGAACTGAAGTATTTCTTTACGTCGGCCATTCCCGCTGCCAATGGCGGCGAGGCCCATTCGGCGGAAGCCGTGCGTCACAGGATCAAGCATCTCATCGATGCGGAGGCGCCCGATGATATTCTTTCGGACGACACGATCGTGGAGAAATTGCGTGAAGCCGGCATCGACATTGCGCGCCGCACCGTGGCGAAGTATCGCGAAGGCATGCGGATCGCCTCGTCCGTGCAGCGACGGCGCGAGAAGCAGGCTGCGATTGTTGGCCGCTGAATGGACCCGCCGGGGCGGATCGCGCCTCCGGCAGAACCTTCCCGTAACCCCGGGGGAACCGCAAAAATGCATGATCCCCAAGTCGGCGCGAGGCCATTGACGGGGCAGGGGGCGGTCCTTATGGTCCGCCGCTCTTTATCCCCGACAACTCAGACACGACCTCATCACCCGGCGGATTCGCGGACCGTTTCCAATGGCGCTTAACGATATTGTGGCCCTGAATGCCGTGATCCCGGCGCTCAAGGTCAATGGAAAGAAGCAGGCGATTCAGGAAATCGCGTCGCGCGCCGCCGAACTGAGCGGGCTCAGCGAGCGCACGATTTTCGAGTCGCTGTTGCAGCGCGAGAAACTCGGCTCCACCGGCATTGGTCACGGCATCGCGATTCCACATGGCAAATTGCCGAAGCTCGACCGGCTGTTCGGATTGTTCGCACGGCTCGAGCGTCCGATCGATTTCGAATCGCTCGACGGTCAGCCGGTCGATCTGATCTTTCTTCTGCTTGCGCCCGAAGGCGCCGGCGCCGATCATCTCAAGGCGCTGGCGCGCGTTGCGCGCTTGCTGCGCGATCCGGATACGGCGAACAAATTGCGCGAGTCGCGTGACGCCGATGCGATCTACGCGGTGCTGACCATGACGCCGTCGCAGGCGGCATAACGCTTCGCGTCGCGCATCTTTCTTGGCTCAGGCGCAACACAAGGCTTGCGCTTGCGTCAATGCACGCTCAGCGCCTCGAGCTTTTCATTCTGCGCATTGGCGATGGCGGATTCGCGCGTATCGGTGACCAGAATCGGCGTGCCGTCGGCCGCATAGAGAACGAACACATCGCGGCCGGGCGCGAGCAGCGGCGCGTCGGGACAGAAAAAGCCGACATCCTCCGAGCGCGCCACCCGCACATAGGCCAGGCGGCGCCAGGCATATGTCGCAACGTCACGGGCGGACATCGAGGCGACAGCGGGGGTGCGATGGATCGATGCGGACATGACGCGGCTCCTTTATCCATTCGACGGACGGGCGGCCGCGGCGGTTCAAGGCCCGTTTCACATCCCGGTGAATGGGCAGACGCCAGCGCGCAAAAAAAGCCGCGGCGGGCAAGCGCCCGGCCGCGGCCCTGCATTGTTGCTTTTGCCGCCTCGTCAGTGGACGCTGACGGCCTCCAGTTCGTTGGTCCAGGCATTGGCGACGGCGGCTTCCCGCGTGTCGGTCAGCATGATCGGCGTGCCGTCGGCGGCGTGGAGTGCAAAAAGCTGCATTCCGGGCTGCATCTGCGGCGCCTGCGGATAAAGCTCATGCACGTTGTCGGATTTGATCGGCTTCACATACGCGATCTTGCCTCCGCCCAGCACGGCAAAGGCCTGAGTCGACATGATCGGCTTTTCGGTGTGTTCGTTGGTCATGTCTGTTACTCCTTCAGTCTCTCAAGTACCCCCAGGGTCCGATGGTTCCGTGTGCCGGTCGCATAGTCCGGGTGTCACCCGGATATATGGTCATTCGTGCGGGGTAATCGAGATGGTCCGCACGACGCGCGCGGGTTCAGGGCGCGCCAGGTCGATCGACAGCAGGCCGTGCTTCAGGTCGGCCCGAAGCACCTCCATCCCGTCGGCCAGCACGAAGGTGCGCTGGAACTGGCGGGCGGCGATGCCGCGGTGGATGAACTGCCGCGTCTTGTCCTCGGTCTGGCGGCCGCGGATGACGAGCTGGTTCTCCTCGACATTCACCTCGAGCTGGTCGAGGGTGAAGCCGGCCACGGCGAGCGTGATGCGCAGACGTTCGGGGCTCCGGTCGTCACGCGCAAGGCGCTCGATATTGTAGGGGGGATATCCGTCCGCCGCCTTGGTGACACGGTCGAGCACGCGCTCGATCTCGTCGAAACCCAGAAGGAACGGGCTGGACAACGAAGGCATTCGGGACATCTCAAAGTCCTTTCCAGCGACTTTGACACGGGGCCCAAAGAGGCACCCCCTCTCGCCCCGGCGGACCCGCCGGGAACGTGCCCCTTATATGGGCAGGAATTTGGCCCCCGCAAGCGGCCGGGAAGGCGCGCACAGCTTTCAGAAGCTATTGATTGGCCTGCACGAACTGGCCTGGCACCTGGTTGCCGCGGCGGACCGCGCCGCGTCAGTTGCCATCGAAACCTTGAAAACCACGTGTTCGGAAGACACCTCTGGCTCGATTGCGTCGATCTAACCGCGGTTTTAGCCGATTTTCGTTCGCATACGCCTTCGGAGTTAAGAACCTGCCCCCGTGGACACGTGATGGCCACGCAGCGCTCGCCCTCGGCGCTCAATCCGCGCTGACAGGAGAGGGGACAGACCCGCGATGCCTTCGCGCACGGCATCGAGCGCGTCTTCAGTGGCCGCCGTCACGTCGAGCTGTGATCCGGCGTGGCGGTTGAAGCCCTCCAGTCCGCGCTGGGAATTGGTGCCCCAGCTTCCGTCGATGGGAGCTGAGAGAGCAGCCGACGCGTCGCGGTTTGCTGACCGTGGTTGGGAGGCGAATGAGGTGCCGGCCGGGCCGTCAGGCCGCAAAAACTGGTGGAGCCAGGCGGGATCGAACCGCCGACCTCTTGCATGCCATGCAAGCGCTCTCCCAGCTGAGCTATGGCCCCGTAACAGCGTGACCCGCCCGCAGCGGGTTGCGGGCGGATAGCCTACCTTCGAGGGAGGATCAAGTCTCCTCGTCCTTCTCGATGCCGTCGCCGATGATGTCGGTGACGTCTTCGTCGCTCTCTTCATCGTCCTCGATGAAGGTAGAATCGTCGTCGCCGCCATCGTCCTCGACTTCGACCTCGATGTCATCGTCGACCGTGTCCGGCAAATCGACCTTTTTGCCTTGGGCCTCGGCATCGGCGTCTTCCAGCGACACGAACTCGGCGCCGACGTCGGCGGTCTCGAGTTCGGGCTCGGCTTCGGCCTTGGTGTCCACGCGCCCACGCCCGGTTGCCACCGGGGCGATCGGCACGACCTCGCCGGTATACGGCGAGATCACCGGATCCTTGTTCAGGTCGTAAAATTTGCGGCCGGTCACCGGACAGACGCGCTTGGTACCGAGCTCTGGCTTTGCCACAGTCGCAGGATCCCTGAAGCGTTTTCGATTGAGCGGCTGAATTGGCGGGTCAGGCGACCGCTGTCAATACTGATTATCGTCGATTTTTCAGGTTTTGCGACCGGGCCGGATGACGCCGGAAAGGCCCCCATGCTAGGAGGGCGCGCCTTTTCGCCGGATTGACTGTCTTGAGCCATTCGCTGCCCCCGATGCCGCTGTCGTCGCGCCGCTCGCCCGCATTGACGGGCCGCATCCGTGTTCCCGGCGACAAGTCGATCTCGCACCGCGCGCTGATCCTGTCGGCGATGACGGTCGGCGAGAGCCGCATCACGGGCCTGCTCGAAGGCGAGGACGTCATCAACACCGCCAAGGTCATGCGCGCCCTGGGCGCCACCGTGACGCGGACCGGCGACGGGGCCTGGTCGGTGCAGGGTGTTGGCGTCGGCGGCTTTGCGGCGCCGGCGGCACCGCTCGATTTCGGCAATTCCGGTACCGGGTGCCGCCTCGTAATGGGAGCGGTCGCCGGTTGTCCGGTCACGGCGGTTTTCGATGGCGATGCGTCGCTGCGCAAGCGCCCGATGCAGCGCGTGCTCGATCCGCTGAAGAAGATCGGGGCCCGCGTGCTTGACGTAGCGGAGGGCGGACGGCTGCCGCTGACCTTGCAAGGCGCGCGCGACCCGATCCCGATCGATTATGCGCCGCCAGTGGCCTCCGCTCAGCTTAAATCGGCGGTGCTGCTTGCGGGACTGGCTGCGCCCGGCGAGACCACGGTGAGCGAGAAAGAAGCCACCCGCGATCACACCGAGAAGATGCTGATCCATTTCGGGGCAGAAGTACGGGTCGAGCCGCTCGGCGAACATGGACGCCGTGTCACGGTGAAAGGCCGGCCTGAACTTTCGCCCGCGGCGGTTCAGGTGCCGGCCGATCCGTCCTCTGCGGCGTTTCCGCTGGCCGCGGCGCTGATCGTGCCGGGTTCCGCGATCGTGCTCGAAGGCGTGATGATGAATCCGCTGCGCACGGGCCTTTTTCTGACGCTGCGCGAAATGGGCGCCTATATCGAGACGCTGTCGGCATCGAACGAAGGCGGCGAAGAGATGGCCGATCTGCGCGTGCAGGCATCGCCCCTGCGCGGCGTCGATGTGCCGGCGGAACGCGCGCCTTCGATGATCGACGAATACCCGATCCTTGCGGTTCTGGCTTCCTTTGCCGAGGGCACGACCCGCATGCGCGGCCTTGCCGAATTGCGGGTCAAGGAGTCCGACCGTCTCGCCGCGACCGCGGACATGCTGCGGGCGAACGGCGTTGCGGTCGAGATCGAGGGAGACGATCTGATCGTGCATGGACGCGGACGTGCGCCAGGCGGCGGCTTGGTCGCGACGCATATGGATCACCGGCTGGCCATGTCGGCTCTGGTCATGGGGCTTGCGAGCGACAAGCCGGTTTCGGTCGACGATGCCGCGTTCATCGCGACGAGCTTCCCCGGCTTCGTCGAATTGATGCGCGGGCTGGGGGCGGAGCTTTCGTGAGTAAAATCGCGGATTTACTGGTACAAAAGGATCCTGACGTCTATATGTGAAGATGATCGCTATGAGGTGCGCCAATGTCCGACATCGTTGTCACCCCTCTCAAACGTCCAAAAGATGGACGGGCCAGGAAGACTGGCTCGGTTCGCGAAAAGCGATTGGTGAACAGCCGAGGCAAGACCGTGCGGGTTCTCTCCTTGGACGCAAATAGCGCGACCTTTATCGACGACCTCACGCTTGTCTTTGAGAAAAACGTTGCCAAGGCTCGGCGCGAAAACAAGCGGGTCGTGGGTTCTGCCGACGGTTCAGGAAAGTAAGTGCCCGACCTAGAGCGGCCGACCTTTTGGATCGTCGCCGGTCCTAACGGGTCGGGTAAGAGCAGTCTTTACGGCAACACCGACATTGAAGCGTTCGATCAATCAGTGTGGATCATCAATCCTGATCTGCTGACGAAACGCATTCAGGAAGTCGAACGCCTGTCGCTTACCGAAGCCAATGTGCAGGCTGTAACTCGCATTGAGGCATGGCTGGAGACGTCAATAAAAGCGCATCAAACCGTGGGCGTCGAAACCGTGCTGTCCACGGCCAAATATCGCCGGCTGGTTACAGCGGCGAAGGAAAGGAAATTCGAGTTTCGGCTGCTTTACGTGATGCTTAGGGAGCCCGACCTGAACGTGCAACGCGTGCGATTGCGTGTCATCAAGGGTGGTCACGACGTGCCGGAGGCGAAGATCAGGAGCGTTGGGTGAAGTCGCTTGAGCAACTGCCTTGGTTTCTGGATCAAGCTGATCAGGCAGCCATTTTCGATAATTCCGGCTCCGTGCCTCACCTGATTGGCCACAAGCTGCAAGGCAAGATATCGATTGATCCGGATGCGCCGCTCGCGTTGCGTCGCGTGCTTGGACTGCAACCGGACGCACAATAATGATCATCGCCATCGACGGGCCGGCGGCTTCCGGCAAGGGCACAATCGCCAAGCGTGTCGCCGCTCATTACGGTTTCAAGCATCTGGACAGTGGCCTCTTGTATCGCGGCGTCGGCTTTGCGGTGCTCAGCGCCGGCAAGTTGAACGACCCCGCGGCAGCGGTTGCTGCGGCGCAAGGATACGATCCCGGACGCTTTGCCGAGGACGACCTGAAGTCCGACGCGGTGGCGCAGGCTGCCTCGATCGTCGCCGCCATACCCCAGGTCCGCGAAGCGCTAATCGCACTGCAACATGACTTCGCCCGGTGGAAGCCCGGCGTCGTCATCGACGGCCGCGATATCGGCACCGTGATCGCTCCGCAGGCAGAGGTTAAGATTTTCGTAACCGCGACTCCGGAGGAGCGCGCCCGCCGGCGCATTCTGGAATTGCGGGGTCGAGGCGAAAGCGTCGACGACGCGGGCGTCCTTGCCGACATCAAAGCCCGCGACGCGCGCGACTCCAGCCGCGCGGTTGCGCCGCTGCGTCAGGCCGAGGATGCGGTCTTGCTGGATACGACGCATTTGGATATACCCAGCGCCGTCCGGGCCGCCATCGACATTGTCGAGGCCGTTCGAGCGGGCCGAAGGTCGGCCTAACCGCCCTTCGTCGTTGGAGGAACAGCCCGCTCCGCCGCCTCTTCCGGAGGCCCAGGACAGGTCCTTTTGGACAAAGCCATCATCGTTCCGGTCGAACGGCATATCGCGCCGACCCGCTGCTTCGCGGCGGTGCCAAAGGTCTTGCGGGGCCTTTGGCCCGTGCGTCCGGAACATCGTTTTATCGAACAGGCGCCCGCAAACAGGAGAGTTCATGGCCCAAACTGCAGCCAATCCGTCGCGTGAGGATTTTGCCGCGATGCTTGAGGAGTCCTTCACCCAGGGAAACCTGCATGAAGGCTCGGTGATCAAGGGGAAGGTCGTCGGCATCGAAAAGGACGTCGCGATCATCGACGTCGGACTGAAGACCGAAGGCCGCGTCCAGCTGCGCGAATTCACCGGACCCGGCCGCGGCAACGAGATCAAGGTCGGCGACGAGGTCGAGGTTTACCTGGAGCGTGTCGAGAATGCGCTCGGTGAAGCGGTCCTCTCGCGCGACAAGGCGCGCCGCGAGGAGAGCTGGGGCAAGCTCGAAGCCGCATTCAAGAATCAGGAAAAGGTTCAGGGTGTCATCTTCAACCAGGTCAAGGGTGGCTTCACGGTCGATCTCGACGGCGCCGTCGCCTTCCTGCCGCGCTCGCAGGTCGATATCCGTCCGATCCGCGACGTCACGCCGCTGATGAACAACCCGCAGCAATTCCAGATCCTGAAGATGGATCGCCGCCGCGGCAATATCGTCGTGTCGCGCCGCACCGTGCTGGAAGAGACCAGGGCCGAGCAGCGTCAGGAGCTTGTGCAGAACCTCGAAGAGGGCCAGGTCATCGACGGCGTGGTGAAGAACATCACCGATTATGGCGCCTTCGTCGATCTCGGCGGCATCGACGGCCTCCTGCATGTCACCGACATTGCGTGGCGTCGCGTCAACCACCCGACCGAGGTGCTCAATATCGGCCAGTCGGTGAAGGTGAAGATCATCAAGATCAACCACGATACCCACCGCATCTCGCTCGGCATGAAACAGCTGCTCGACGATCCGTGGCAGGGCATCGAGGCCAAGTATCCGATCAACGGCAAGTTCACCGGCCGCGTCACCAACATCACCGATTACGGTGCGTTCGTGGAACTGGAGCCCGGCATCGAGGGCCTGATCCACGTGTCCGAGATGTCCTGGACCAAGAAGAACGTGCATCCGGGCAAGATCGTCTCGACCTCGCAGGAAGTCGAAGTGCAGATTCTGGAAGTCGATCCGGTCAAGCGCCGCATCTCGCTCGGTCTGAAGCAGACCATGCGCAATCCCTGGGAGGTCTTCGTCGAAAAGCATCCGCCCGGATCGATCGTCGAGGGCGAGGTCAAGAACAAGACCGAGTTCGGCCTGTTCCTCGGCCTCGATGGCGACGTCGATGGCATGGTCCATCTGTCGGATCTCGACTGGAAGCGTCCGGGCGAGCAGGTGATCGAAGACTACAAGAAGGGCGACATCGTCAGGGCGACGGTGCTCGACGTCGATGTCGAGAAGGAGCGGATCTCGCTCGGCGTCAAGCAGCTCGCGGGCGACCCGATGGAAGAGGGCGCGGCCGGCGAACTGAAGAAGGGCGACGTCGTGACCTGCGAGGTCATCGACGTCAAGGAGGGCGGCATCGATGTGAAGATCGCCGGCACCGATCTCGAGACCTTCATCCGGCGCGCCGACCTCGCCCGCGACCGCGGCGACCAGCGCTCGGAACGCTTCCAGGTCGGTCAGAAGGTCGACGCCCGCGTCACCCAGTTCGACCGCAAGACCCGCAAGGTCCAGGTGTCGATTAAGGCGCTGGAAGTGCAGGAAGAGAAGGAGGCCATCGCGCAATACGGCTCCTCGGATTCCGGCGCGACCCTCGGCGACATTCTCGGCACCGCGCTCAAGCGTGCGGGCGACAAGGAGAAGGCGGAGTAAGTTCCGCCTGCCCCGTCAGGTCCGGCGCAACACCGGATATGATGCTGACCATAAAATGCGAACCCCCGGCCCCCGCGCCGGGGGTTCATCTTTTTGCCGCAGCGGTTTGCGAAATGTGAATGATTCACCGGGTCTAGTGTCAGCGTCGTCATTCCGGGACGGCGCGAAGCGCCGGACCCGGAATCCAGCCAGGAGCTTTTTGCGCGGCTGGACTCCGGGTTCGCATGCTTCGCATGCGCCCCGGAATGACAGGATCGTTTTATTCGAATCAAATGGGAGCGAAGCCATGTCGCTCGATTCTCGTCCGCTCGACGCGGACCAGATCGTGGATCGCCGAAGGTTGCGGCGCAAATTGACGTTCTGGCGGGTGTTGACCGTGCTCGTGGTCGTCGCCGCTATCGCATCCGTAGCCGCAATGTCGCGCGGGGACGCGTTTTCCTCGACCGTGGGTTCCGGCGCAATCGCACGGGTCACCATTTCCGGGTTGATCCGTGGCAATCAGGCGCGGGTCGAGGCAATCGAGCGGCTGGCCAATTCCAACGCCAAGGCAGTCATCGTCCATATCGATAGCCCCGGCGGCACCACCGCAGGCTCCGAACAGCTTTACGATGCCTTGCTGCGGCTCAAAGCCAAGAAGCCGATGGTGGTTGTGGTCGACGGGCTGTGCGCCTCGGGCGGCTACATTGCCGCGCTCGCGTCCGACCATATCATTGCACAGAGCGCCTCGCTGGTCGGATCGATCGGTGTATTGATCCAGTACCCGAATTTCACCGACCTCCTGAAGACGGTCGGCGTCAAGGTCGAGGACGTGAAGTCGTCGCCGCTCAAGGCTGCGCCGAACGGCTTCGAGCCGACCTCCCCGGAAGCGCGGGCGGCTCTCGCATCGATCGTCATGGATTCCTATGACTGGTTCAAGGATTTGGTCGGCAAGCGCCGCAGTCTTGAAGGCGAGGCCTTGGCAAAAGTCGCCGACGGACGGGTCTTTACCGGGCGCCAGGCGCTCGACCTGAAGCTGATCGACCAGCTCGGCAACGAGCAGACCGCGATCGCATGGCTCGCCAAGGAAAAGGGAATCGATCCGAAAACCCCGGTGCGCAATTACAGCCTGCGCTCCCGGCTGTCGGAATTCTCGTTCCTGCACCTGACCGCCGTATCCCTGCTCAACGCGGCCGGGCTCGACGGCTTTGCACGAAGCCTGGAACAGTCCGGCGCCTTTGCGGCGGCGGAGCGGCTTAATCTTGACGGTCTGCTGGCGCTTTGGCACCCTTCGCCGGTCAATTAGGCGGCGGATGAGGTTAGCCTGTTATAGGGCCGAGCTTGCCGGCGCGCATACCGGGCGGCGCGGATGATCAAGTCGGATTTGGTAGCGAAGATTGCGGCGCAGAATCCGCATCTTTACCAGCGGGACGTGGAGAATATCGTCAACGCGATCCTGAACGAGATCACCGACGCGCTCGCCCGGGGCGACCGCGTGGAGTTGCGCGGCTTCGGCGCCTTCTCGGTCAAGCATCGCCCGGCACGTACGGGGCGCAATCCGCGCACCGGCGAGCATGTGTCGGTCGAGAAAAAGTCGGTTCCGTTTTTCAAGACCGGCAAGGAAATGCGCGAGCGGCTGAACCGAGAAGAGCCGGCGTGAGTTGTCGGCCGTCGCGGATGCTGGCCCGGGTTTCCGGCAGGAAACTCTGCTGGCGGGTGCCTGTGACCACGGCAGTTGGCCGAGCAGACCCGTCTCGGTGGTTCGGAGATCGCTGCCGGGCGGGCAAGCGCCCGGCAAAGTTGCAGTTCGTTCGGACGATATCAAATGATCCGCAAGGTCTTGTTCTGGCTGATCCTCGTGCCGCTCGCCATCCTCATCCTGATGTTTGCGGTGGCCAACCGGGAACTTGTGACGGTGTCCTTCGACCCGTTCAACGAGACGGTGCCTGCTGCGTCGGTCAGCGTCCCGTTGTTTGTTCTGATCTTCCTGCTGGTCATTCTCGGCGTCGTCATCGGCGGCTCCGCCGCCTGGCTCCGGCAGTCCGGCTATCGCCGCGCGGCGCGCCAGCATGATGCCGAAATGGCCGCGCTTCGCCGCGAGATCGAAACGCTGAATCGGCGCCTCGACGACCGGCTCGATCTGCCGGCCGCCGGCGCGGCGTCACGGCTTGCCTATCGCCCGGCCTCAAACGGCTGATCCCACGAGCCCGTCATGCGGATCGTATCGGCGGACGATATCCAGAATGCGCTGACCTATAGGGCGCTGATCGATGCGCTCGACGAGGCCTTCCGATCCGAGATCGCGGTACCGATGCGCCATCATCATACGATCCCGACCGAAGGCGCCGATGCGACGCTCCTCCTCATGCCCGCCTGGAAAAAGGACGGCGAGCGCTATCTCGGCTGCAAGATCGTCACCGTGTTTCCGGACAATGCGAAGCAGCAGCGTCCGTCGGTCTACGGGCAATATCTCCTGCTTTCGGGCGAAACTGGCGAGCCGCTGGCGATGATGGATGGGCGTACGCTGACCGCGTGGCGGACAGCTTGCGCGTCGGCGCTGGCGTCGCGCTATCTTTCGCGCGAGGACGCCGCGCATCTCGTGATGGTCGGCGCGGGCGCGCTGGCCCCGCATCTGATCCGCGCACATCTCAGCGTGCGTCCGATCAGGCGGGTGACGCTGTGGAATCGCACCCGCGCGCGGGCGGTGTCGCTCGGCTTTGGTATTGCCGTCGCCGGCATCGAAGTCGATATCGCGGAAACATTGGAAGAGGCAGTGCGCGAGGCCGACATCGTGTCCTGCGCCACATTGTCTACGCAACCGCTGATCCTGGGCGCCTGGCTGAAGAAGGGCGCCCATCTCGATCTGGTCGGCGGCTTCACCTCGAAGATGCGCGAGGCCGACGATCAGGCGGTGAAGCGTGCGCGCATTTTCGTCGATACGCGAGCGGGTGCTGCAAAAGAGGCGGGCGACATCGTCGTGCCGCTGAAGAAGAAGATCATCGAGCCGAAGGCGATCAAGGGCGACCTGTTCGATCTCACCCGCGGCAAGGTCAAGGGACGCACGTCCGCCTCGCAGATCACGCTTTTCAAGTCGGTCGGCACCGCGATCGAGGATCTCGCCGCCGCCATGCTGGTCTGGAAGCAGCTTTCGGCCTGAGGGCGACAAAGCCGGCGGGCCGCGCTAGAACCGCCCGCCGATGAATACGCTGATCAAAATCTGTGGCCTGACCACGCCGCTTGCGCTGGACGCAGCACTCGACGAGGGCGCGGACTTTGTCGGCTTTGTGTTTTTTCCGCCGTCGCCGCGCCATGTGCCGCTCGATCTTGCGCCCGATCTCGGCGCGCAGGTGCAGGGCCGCTCGCGAAAGGTCGCGCTCACCGTCGATGCCGACGACGCCACCCATGACGCAATCGTGAAGGCGCTTCGTCCGGACATGCTTCAACTGCACGGCCGCGAGTCGCCTGCGCGGCTCGCCGCGCTTAGGGCGCGATTTGGCCTGCCGGTGATAAAGGCGATCCCGGTGGAGACGGCAGCCGACCTCGCCGCCGTCGATGACTATGCGGCCAAAGCCGACTGGCTGCTGTTCGACGCCCGCCCCCCGAAGGATGCGAGCCGGCCCGGGGGGCTCGGGAAACCCTTCGACTGGACCCTGCTGAATCAGCTTGATCCGGGCCTGCCCTTCATGCTTTCGGGAGGGCTTGAGCCGGGCAATGTCGGGCAGGCACTGGCGATCACCAGGGCCCCCGGGGTCGATGTATCGTCCGGGGTCGAAAGCCGGCCGGGCGCCAAGGATCCTGCCAAAATTGCCGCCTTCATCCGCGCCGTGCGTATGGCGGATGCGGCGCGGACAAAGGGTGCGAGCAGCCAATGACGATTCAGCAGCCGAATTCCTTCAGGACCGGACCGGACGAGCGCGGTCATTTCGGCATCCATGGCGGCCGCTTTGTCGCCGAGACGCTCATGCCGCTGATCCTCGATCTGGAGCGGGCTTACGCCGAGGCGAAAAACGATCCCGCCTTCCAGAAGGAGATGGACTATTACCTCTCCCATTTTGTCGGCCGGCCGTCGCCGCTCTATTTCGCCGAGCGGCTCACGGAGCACCTCGGCGGCGCGAAAATCTATTTCAAGCGTGAGGAGCTTAACCACACCGGCGCGCACAAGGTGAACAATGTGCTCGGCCAGATCATGCTGGCGCGCCGCATGGGCAAAACCCGCATCATCGCCGAGACCGGTGCCGGCATGCACGGCGTCGCCACCGCGACCTTGTGTGCGCGTTTCGGGCTGCCCTGCATCGTTTACATGGGCGCGGTGGACGTGGAGCGGCAGAAGCCGAATGTGTTTCGCATGAAGATGCTCGGCGCCGAAGTCGTGCCGGTCCAGTCGGGATCGAAAACCCTGAAAGATGCTATGAACGAGGCGTTGCGCGACTGGGTGACGAATGTCAGCGATACCTTTTACTGCATCGGCACGGTCGCAGGTCCGCATCCCTATCCGATGATGGTGCGCGACTTCCAATGCGTGATCGGCAACGAGACCCGCACCCAGATGATGGAGGCGGAAGGCCGGCTGCCGGATTCGCTGGTCGCCTGCATCGGCGGCGGCTCGAACGCGATGGGCCTGTTTCATCCCTTCCTCGACGACAAGGATGTCGAAATCTACGGCGTGGAAGCTGCGGGTCACGGCATCGAATCCGGACAGCATGCGGCCTCGGTCAGCGGCGGGCGGCCCGGCGTCTTGCACGGCAACCGCACCTATCTGCTGATGAACGAGGACGGGCAGATCAACGAAGCCCATTCGATTTCCGCCGGTCTCGACTATCCCGGCATCGGACCCGAACACGCCTGGCTCGCCGATATGGGGCGGGTAACGTTCCTTTCGGCGACCGACGACGAAGCGGTCGAGGCCCTGCAGCTTTGTTCGAGGCTCGAGGGCATTATTCCCGCACTGGAGCCCGCGCATGCGCTCGCACGCGTCAGCGACATCGCCCCGCAGAAGCCGAAGGATCATCTGATGGTGGTCAATATTTCCGGGCGCGGCGACAAGGATCTGGCAAGCGTCGCGGAATATCTGGGGACGGGAATCTGATGGCGACGCGCATCGACCGCCGCTTCGCCGACCTTGCGCGCGAGGGCCGGGCCGGTCTCGTCACCTTCCTGATGGCGGGCGATCCGGATTATGACACTTCGCTTGCGATCGTGTCGGCACTGCCGAAAGCGGGCGCCGACGTGATCGAGATCGGCATGCCGTTCACCGATCCGATGGCGGACGGTCCGTCTATTCAGGCTGCGGGCCTGCGCGCACTCAAGGGCGGACAGACCTTGGCGAAGACGCTGCAACTCGTGCGCGAATTCCGCAAGGACGACGCGGCGACACCCGTTGTGCTGATGGGCTACTACAATCCGATTTACATCTATGGCGTCGAGCGGTTTCTCACCGATGCGCGCGGGGCGGGTGTTGATGGACTTATCGTCGTGGATCTGCCGCCCGAAGAAGACGACGAGCTCTGCATTCCCACGCTCAAGGCCGGGCTGAATTTCATTCGCCTCGCGACGCCCACCACGGACGACAAACGGCTGCCGGCGGTGCTCGCGAACACCTCGGGTTTTGTCTATTACGTGTCGATCACCGGCATCACCGGATCGGCAACGCCCAATGCCGCGCGGGTTTCGGATGCGGTCGCCCGCATCAAGCGTCACACGAAGCTGCCGGTCGCCGTCGGCTTCGGGGTGAAGACCGCGCAGAACGCGCGCGAGATCGCCCAAGGGGCAGACGCCGTGGTGGTGGGTTCTGCGCTGATCGACCAGTTGCGCGCAAGCCTCGATACGGAGGGCCGGGCGACCGCCGATACGGTCAGGTCGGTGACGCAACTGGCTTCGGAGCTGGCGGACGGCGTGCGCTCGGTGCGGCGGGTCGCAGCGGAATAGGCCTTTGATTTTGTCACCCCCGGTCTTGTGCCGGGCATCCATGTCGTTACGTATCTAAGGACGTGGATGGCCGGGTCAAGCCCGGCGATGACCGTGCAGAAAGAGTTCGCTGAATGAACTGGATTTCCAACGTCGTCCGCCCGAAAATCCGCTCGTTCCTGAAGCGCGAGACGCCTGAAAATCTCTGGATCAAGTGTCCGGAAACGGGGCAACTGGTTTTCTTCAAAGACGTGGAGGCGAACCAGTTTGTCATCCCCGGCTCCAATTACCACATGCGCATGGGTGCGAGCGCGCGCCTGAAGTCGATGTTCGACGGCGAAACCTGGCTCGATATTGGTATTCCCGAGGTGCCGGCAGACCCCCTGAAATTCCGCGACCAGCGCCGCTATGCCGACCGCCTCAAGGATGCGCGCACCAAGACCGGGATGAACGATGCGATCAAGCTCGGCTTCGGCCGGCTCGAAGGCATTCCGGTGGTGATCGGCGTGCAGGATTTCGATTTCATGGGCGGCTCGCTCGGGATGGCCGCGGGCGAGGCGATCATCAAGGGCATCGAAACCGCGGTCGAGCGCGGCACGCCGTTCATACTTTTTGCGGCCTCAGGCGGGGCGCGGATGCAGGAAGGCATCCTGTCGCTGATGCAGATGCCGCGCACCACGGTCGCGGTCGAGATGCTGCGTGAAGCCAGGAAGCCCTACATCGTGGTTCTGACCAATCCGACCACCGGCGGCGTCACCGCCTCCTACGCAATGCTGGGCGACGTGCATATCGCCGAGCCCGGTGCACTGATCGGGTTCGCCGGTCCTCGCGTCATCGAACAGACCATCCGCGAGAAGCTGCCGCCGGGTTTCCAGCGTGCCGAGTATCTCAAGGACCACGGCATGGTGGACATGGTGGTGCACCGGCACGAGATGCGTGCAACGCTGGCCCGCATTTGCAAGCTGCTCACAAAGGCCTCTCCCAATGCGGGCCGCGCCAGCCTCCCGGCAGCCGCGGCCGCGCAGGCTTGACCGCTTTTTCCGTTCACCGCCTGAAAAGCAGGTATCCGGCGTTTTTCCGGGAGTTCGCTTTCGCGGGGACGAACGGTCCATGATATTCAGATCGTCATGTCCGGTCTCGACGACATCCTCACGCGCTTGCTTGCGCTGCATCCGAAGCTGATCGATCTGTCGCTCGATCGGATGTGGCGGTTGCTGGAGCGGCTCGGTCATCCGGAACGCAATCTGCCGCCGGTGATCCACGTTGCCGGAACCAACGGCAAGGGCTCCACCATTGCGTTCATGCGCGCCATCCTGGAGCAGGCCGGGCACCATGTGCATGTCTATACCTCGCCGCACCTCGTGCGCTTCAACGAGCGCTTCCGGATTGCAGCCGAGGGTGGCGGCAAGCTGGTCGGCGATGCCGAATTGCGGGCCACGATAGAGGAATGCGAGCGCGCCAATGGCGGCGAACCGATCACCGTGTTCGAAATCACCACGGCTGCCGGACTGTTGCTGTTTTCGCGCCATCCGGCCGATGTGCTGCTGCTCGAAGTCGGTCTCGGCGGACGGCTTGACGCCACCAATGTGGTCGACGCGCCGTTGCTCAGCGTCATCACACCGGTTTCGCTCGATCATGCCGAGTATCTCGGCGACACGCTCGAGAGCATCGCCGCCGAGAAGGCCGGTATCCTGAAGCGCGGCGTACGTGCGGTGATCGCGCCGCAAAGCACGGAGGCGCGGGCAGCGATCGCGCGCGCGGCGGAACGGTTGCGCGCGCCGCTTTTGATCGCAGGTGAGGACTGGAATTTCAGCGAGGAGCATCGCCGCCTGGTTTACCAGGATGACGGCGGCCTGCTCGATCTGCCGGCACCAAGGCTTGCCGGACGGCATCAGTTCGTGAATGCGGCGGTCGCGGTCGCCGCGTTGCGCGCCTCGGGACTTAAGATCGCGCCCGGCACCTACGAAGCGGGTCTGGTCAAAGCGGACTGGCCGGCCCGCATGCAGCGGCTGACGCAAGGCCAACTCGTGCGGCTCGCGCCGCCCGGCAGCGAGCTCTGGCTTGACGGCGGGCACAATCCCGACGGCGGCCGTGCGGTGTCGGCGGCGCTCGCCGATCTCGAGGAGCGAGCGCCCAAACCGCTTGTCATGATTGTCGGTATGCTCGGCACCAAGGATTTCGAAGGCTATCTGCGGTGCTTCGGCGGGCTCGCGCAGCGCCTTTATGCGGTGCCAGTGCCGGAAGCGGAGCGCAGCGTTGCGCCTTCGCAGATTGCGGAAGCCGCTGAAAGGGTCGGCATCCCGGCGCAGGCCGCGTCAAATGTCGAGGAAGCGCTTACGGCAATCGCCGCGGTGTCGCAGGATGCGCCGCCGCGCATCCTGATCGGCGGCTCGCTCTATCTCGCGGGCGACGTGCTCCGGCGCAACGGCACGCCGCCGGAATGACCAGCTCTCAATGCGGAAACGGCCGGCCTTCCGGCCGGCCGTTCAAACAATCCGGGATATGCGCCTCACACGGCGGCATTGATCCACTGTTCAAGCTTCGCCTTGGGTGCGGCGCCGACCTGGCGGGAGGCGAGTTCGCCATTCTTGAAGATCATCAGCGTCGGGATCGACATGATGCCGTATTTCGACGCCACGCCCGGATTCTCGTCGACATTGAGCTTCACGATCTTCACCTTGTCGCCCATGGCGTTCTGGATCTCGTCCAGCGCAGGCGCGATCATGCGGCACGGGCCGCACCATTCCGCCCAGAAATCGACCACGACGGGGCCGCTGGCTTTCAGGACTTCCGTTTCGAAAGTCGCGTCCGATACCTTTCCAACGGCCATGTCTCACCTTTCGAATCTGGGGATGTTCAGTTGGTTCGCCGAACCTAGGAACCCCCCCTGCCGGGGTCAAGCCTGCATCACCCTGGGGTGAGGGTTGCAAGTTCCGCATCCAGCGCCTCCGGCGGCAGCTCCGTTGGGGTCGCGGTCTCGGTCCAGATCAGGATCGCGCGGACGGTGCGGCCGGGATAGATCCGCTGCAGGAGCGCCCGGTACAGCGCGAGCTGGCGGCGGTAGCTGCGCGGCACCGCGTCGAGACCTTGCGGGGGCGACCGGTTGGTCTTGTAGTCCGCGATCAGGACTTCGCGGTCGGTGATCGCAAGGCGGTCGATCTGGCCGGTGACCGCGTACGGCGCGCCCCCCTCGCGCGGGAGTGTGCCGGTCAGCGGCACCTCGGCGCGGCTGCCCGGCGCAAACAGCGCGGCGAAGCGCGCATCCCCGAGCAACGCCAAGGCTTCGGCAGCGACAGCCGCGCAATCATGCTCCGTGAGATATCTTCTATTGCGGCGCAGATAATCCTGCGCTGCCGCCGCGCGATGCTCGGGCGGGATATCGGGCAGCGACTGGATCAGCCGATGCAGCAGCAGCCCGCGTTCCAGCGCCTGTTTGCGCTCGCTTTCGCCGCCGCCGGGCCGCCATTCGGCGTCGTCCGCCTCCGACGGTCTGATCGTGAGCGGGCGCTGCGTCTCTGCGGCGGCGGGTATCGCGATCCAGTCCGGCATCGGCGCTTCGCTGCGGGCCGGCTCGTCCTGGCGCGGCCCCGCCGGCACATGGACATCCTTGCACAGCCGCCGGATCATGGTGCCGTCCTGGTCCTCGGAGGGGATTTCGACGGTCGGCGCAGCTTCGCCGCATAAGGCATCCGTGACGAGACGATACCAGCAGCCGTCCGGGATGCTTGGCTCGCCGTCCTTCTTGACGGTCGGGGCGGTACCGCAGATCACGAGCCGCTGTTCGGCACGCGTCATCGCGACATAGAGGAGCCGCTTGTACTCCGCGATGCCGGCCTCCTTGGCAGCCTCTTTCGCGGCGGCCACAAGCGGCGGGTCGGTATCTTTCGATTTTGCCCAGACCAGCCCGCCATTGCTGCCAAGCGGCACGTCAAGCAGCCGCGGCGGCTTGTAGCCTTCCGGCCGCGTCGTGGTGTCGGCGAGGATCACGGTATGTGCCTCGAGCCCCTTGGCGCCGTGAACCGTCATCACCCGCACTTCATTGCGCGCGATCTCCATGTCGCGCTTCACTTCGGCCTTCGCTGCGCGCAGCCAGGCGACGAAGCCTTGCAGCGTCGGGGTTTCGCGGCGCTCATAGTCGAGGGCAAGATTGAGAAACTCGTCGAGTGCGTCGCTGGCCTCGGGGCCGAGCCGTTCGAGCATGCGCTTTCGCCCGCCGTGGGCGCCGAGGAGACGCGCGTAAAAAGTGAAGGGGCTGTCGCGCAGCGCGGCGTCGGTGAGCGCCGTCAGCCGCGCGGTCGCCTCGGCATAGTCGGCCGCCTTGCCGAACAGCGCCTGGCGCAGCGAGTGCGGACCGCGATCATGCGCAATGGCGAACAGGTCGTCTTCGCTCAGGCCAAAGAGCGGGCTCTTCAGCGCCGACGCCAGCGCCAGATCGTCCTGCGGCAAGAGCAGCGCGTCGGCGAGCGCGATCAGGTCCATCACTGCGATATGATCGAGCAGGATCATGCGGTCGGCGCCTGCGACCGCGACATTTTCCGCCTTGAGCGCGCGGATGATCGCCTCGAAGAGCGGGCCGCGCTGGCGAACGAGGATCAGCACGTCGCCGGGGCGCGTGCCTGCTGCCTGCCAGAGCTTGACATGCGCGGCGATCTTCTTGGCGAGCTTGACCTGCTGGCTTTGCTCTGAGGTCTGATCGAACGGCGCATCCCAGCCTTCGATGTCGTTCTTGGTATCCGGCAGAACCAGCGGCCAGACATCGACATGGCCGGGCAGCTTGTCAGGCAGCGCCGCATGCACGGTGCTTGTCTTGTCGGATGACAAGCCGTCATAGGCTTGCTGGCGGGAAAAGACGATGTCGACCGCCTGCAATATGATTTCGCCGGAGCGGAACGAGGTGTGCAGCTTGACGTCGCGCCATTCGAGCTGCGCCGCCTCGAAATCTTTCTTGAACGCCTTCTGCATCTCGCCGAATTTCTCCGGCGCGGCGCCCTGGAAGGAAAAGATCGACTGCTTGTCGTCGCCGACCGCGAAGATGGTGCGCTTCGCCGCGCGCGCGCCTGCGCCGGCGGTGAATTCCGACACCAGCGTGCGGACGATCTCCCACTGTTTGGGGCTGGTATCCTGGGCTTCGTCGATCAGGAGATGATTGATCCCGAGGTCGAGCTTGTAGAGTACCCAGGCCGCCGACGAACGCGCGAACAGGGCGAGCGTGCGGTCGATCAGATCGTCATAGTCGAGCAGGCCGCGTCTTGCTTTCTCGCGGCGGTAGCGCGCGATCACCTCATGCGCCACTGTGATCAACGCGCGGGTGCGGTCCCGGCATTGCGCCGCGCGCAGGCGCTCGAGCAGGGCGCCAATGCGTTCTTTCTCTCGGTTCAGCAATTCGGCAAGGGCCGGGTCGGAATTTTTTATGTCGCCGGTAACGATATCCTTGCGGCAACTGCGGCCGAGCAGGCCGGCATTCGAGGCTTTACAGAATATCGAGACGTAACATTCGATGCGACTCGGCCCGGTCGATTGAGCGGCGGCCAAAAATCGTCTGCCCTGCTCCTTGTCGGCCGTCTTGCCCGTTGCAAGGGCCGCAGCGATCGCTGGCCAGCGTGCCGGATCAATGCCGCCTGACAGAATTTCGTCTTCCAATGCTTGCGCGCTCTCGGCGTCGCTTATCCCCAGCGCAACGGAAAGTTCCGCAATCGCCGCATCGACCGACCCGGTGCGCGCGATCCAACTTTCGATCGCATCGCGCTTCGCCACAGCCTCCGTAACCAGTTCGCGAAAGGTCTGGTCGGCCGCAGCCTTGATGGCGTCTGCGAGCGCCTGGCCGATGGCCGAGTCCGGACGGTCCGCGCCTTCGAGCAGAACCTCGAGCGTGATCCTCTCGAGCATCTGCGTCTGCGTGGTATCGTCGAGCACCTCGAAGGCGGCGCCGACATCGGCCTCGAACGGAAACTGATGCAGCAGGCTGGTGCAGAAGGCGTGGATGGTCTGCACCTTCAGGCCGCCCGGCGTTTCCAGCGCCAGCGCAAACAGCCGCCGCGCGCGCGTGCGCAGCGAATCGTCCGGGATCAGCCCGATGCTGCGGATTTCATCGTCGAGGCCTTCGTCGTCGAGCGCGGTCCACGCCGACAGCGTGTTGAAGACGCGCGTCGCCATATTGGCGGCAGCTGCCTTGGTGAAGGTGATGCAGAGAATCTTTGCCGGATCCTCGCCGCGCAGCAGCAGCTTGATGACGCGCTGGGTCAGCACATGGGTCTTGCCGGAGCCGGCATTGGCCGAAGCCCAGGCCGACACCGCGGGGTCGGATGCCGTGTGCTGCGGCTTGACCACGTGATCGGGCGGCCGCTTTTTGGTGGCGCTGCGCGTGCTCATGCCGGTATGTCCGGATCGGATTCGCCGCCGGTCGCCGACCATTCGCGCACGCGAGCGAGGTGATCGTAATCGCCATAGGTGCGCCCGACCCACATCGGCCGCCAGAACGAGATGTACGGCGTCTCTTCCGCTGCGAATGTCACCACCAGCTTCTGCAGCTTCTCGAAGGCGCGGTCGGCGGCGGTGTCGAGGGGCAGATCTTCGAAATCGCGCGGGGCCGTCTCGCCGCCGGGGTCGCCACCGCTGAGGCGCAGATACAGAAGCTCGGATACCGGGCCGCCGGCCGGCACATCCTCGAATTTGCCGTGACGCAGGATCGCAGCCTGCAGCGTGAGCTGCGGCGCAAAACCGACGCGAACCTCCTTCGGCGACGGCGGCCGCCCGGTCTTGTAGTCCAGCACCGCGAAGCTGCCGTCCTTCAGCATCTCGATCCGGTCGGCGCGCGCGGTGAGCGTGAAGTCCGGCGTGACCTCGAGCTTGCCGTTCCTTTCGGCATAGACCGTCTGCACGTTGGTCCGGCGCTCGTGCTCCCATTCCACGAACCAGCGGGCGATGCGCTCGAAGCGCGGCCACCAGAAGGCTTTGGCTTCCGGAAAATCGTCGAGTTCGGCGAAGGCCTCGCGGCCGAGCGTGAGCAATTCGGCGTGCGGATCGGTCGGCAACCCGCTTGCGTGCTTCTTGGTGAAGGCCTCGATCGCCTGATGGATCACGGTGCCGCGGTCGCGCGCACCGGGCGGGGTGTCGACCGGGTCGAGGGGCTGCAGCTTGAGGATATGCTTGGCATAGATGGTGTAAGGGTCGCGCAGCCAATGCTCGATGTCGGTGACCGGCAGCTGCTTCGGTCGTGCCGCGACCGGCGGGCGCGGCTCCGGTCGTGGTGCCGCCTTGACTGCGGCCGGGCGGTCCAGCGCGCGCGCCCAGTCGAGATAGTCCGCGCCGCGCGCTTTCACCTGCGACCACATGTCAGCGCCGGCGACGGCCGCGAGCCTTTGCACGAAGCGCGACATCACGGTCGGCGAGCCCTCGCGCTTTGCCGCGAAGGAGAGAATGACGTCGCGCGCGCCGAGCGCCTGTACGAAATCATGCGCCGACAATCCGATCCGGCGTTCCGGAAGGTCGAGGCCGAGTTGCTGGCGCATCGGACGGTTGAGCCAGGGATCGTTGCGCGGCTCCGGCGGCCACACGCCCTCGACCAGACCCGCCAGCACCACCCGGTCCGCCTGCTGCAGACGCGCTTCAAGCGGACCATAGATGCGCACCCGCGCGCCAGGATCGCCGGGCCTGCGCACCATGCGCTCGGATGCGGCCGCGCGAAACAGGCCGGCATAGTCATGCAGCGCAACCGCGATGCGAGCCGCTTCGCCGGATGCCGCCATCGTGGCAAAGAGGGCCTCGAGCGCCGCGCCGTCGCGGCCGGCAAAAGCTGCGGCTTCGGATTGATGATCGCGCGAGAGCACCGCGACCACGGCCCGGTGCCGTGTTGCAATGTCGTTCAGTGCGGCGGTCTGGCGCAGCTCCGCGAGCGGAGCAAGAGCCGGCGTCAGACTGGCGATCAGCGCCGCGGCACGGTCGAGATCGCGGTCGGAGAGCCAGCGCCGCGGATCGCGGCGATGCAAGGTCTCGCGTTCCGCGCGCAGGCTTTGCAGAGCGTGGTCGAGACCGTGGGCTCCCGCGCGCGGCCGCGGTCCGCGCAGGAGCGCCCTCTCTAATGCAGCGACTGCGGGGCGCAGCGAGCCGGGATGCCCCCCGAGCCGGCAGAGTGGATGTTTCAACAGCGCCAGCAGCGGCACGGGTTCGCAGCCGCCGAGCGCCACTTCGGCCGCAAGCCGCGCGAAAATGCCGGCAGCCGTATCGGCGAGGGGATCGCCGCCGGAATCGTCGACCGGCACGTTCCAGCGTTCCAAAGCCGCAAGCACGCGCCGCGCGAGCGCGCGGTCCGGCGTGATCAGCGCTGCGGTGCGATGCGCGCTTTCGGGCGTCCCGTCGCTTACCGTCTCACGCAGCGCCAACGCCACCGCCAGCGCCTCGATCTCGCTGATCGGCGCTTCGATTAGGGCGATGCCATCAAATCCGGCCGCTTTTATCGCCTCAAAGCCGTCGTCCGTGAGGGTGTCGCGCCAGCGGTCGGTCGCCTCGGCCGGCCGCATTGCTTCGGAGGCGAGACGCTCGCGGCCATGCGCGGCGGCGGGTACGAGCGTTGTCACGTCGCGGCGCTTGACACCGAGGCCCTGGAGAAAGGCGTGCATGGAAAATTGCGGGTGGCCGGGTGCGGGATTTCTGCCCTCGCCTCCGCCGATGCTGTCCCAGGACTCCTCGTCGAGATCGGTGTCGAGCCCCGGCAGCACCACCGCGCCGTTTTGCAAGGATGCGATGGCGGCCAGCAGCTTTGCGGTCGACGGCATCGAGGCGGTAGAACCTGCGGCAATGACCGGGCCGGTGACGCCGCGTTGCAGGCGCGCGGTCTCCGCATCGATCAGCGCGTCGCGCCGCGCGGCGGCATCCATCAAGCCGTTTTCTTTGAGATGATGCGGCCAGGTATCGCGAACGATTGACAGGAATTTCAGGGTGTCGCGGAAATACGGATCCAAGTCCTCGGGCACGAGGCCATCGAGCTTCGACCACGCGACATTGCGCGTGATCATGTCGTCCTGCAGCCGCGCGAGTTCGCCGGCCATGGCAAATGCCGCCTCCGGCGAATGCGCGACCACGAGCGGCTCGCCTTTGCGCTTTTCGAACTCGGCCCAGTGCAGGATCAAGCGCGTCAGCGCCGCCTTGCGGTCGAACGAATCGATCGCCGGCGACAACGACAGCCGTTCGGCCGCCAACGGCCCGCCGGCGAATTCAGCGAACACGATCTCGTCTTCGTCGATATCGCCCAGTGGCACGAGGCGCGGCAGAATTGCGGCTTCGCCGCCGAGCGCCTGAAGAAATACGTCCTGCGCCAGCCGGCAGGCGCGGCGCGTCGGCAGATAGAGCGTCGCCTGCGCCAGTTCCATCGGATCGCTCGAAGCCGGAAATCCATGGACCAGGCGTCCCGCCAGCAGCGCCTCGATCAGCGCGGGCAGGAACGGCACGGAGGGCGGGATCGTGAACAGGCGGGATGTGGAGGTGAGCATTCTTTCTCGGCCGTCATGCCCGCACGTGTCGCGGGCATCCACGTCTTGCCGCCACTTTGGAGAAACCGGGATGGCCGGGTCAAGCCCGGGCATGACGACGCTTTGCCGCTACGCCGCGCTCTGCAAAATCGCGCGCTCCGCCAGCGCAATGGCATCGGGCGTTCCGACATGCATCCAGATGCCGTCGAGCCGCAGCCCGAACAACCGCTCCGCTTCCGCCGCCTCATTGAACAGGCGGTTGAGCGAAAACGGACCTTGCGGCGCATTCCTGAACAGCGCGGGCGAGAAAATCGCAGCACCCGCATAGACAAAGGGAGTCACTTCGCGTTCGGCGCGGGGACGCAGCCGCCCGTCGGGCGCCATCGCGAAATCGCCGCGGCCCGCATAGCCGATGCTGGTCGCGGACGGCGCCAGCAGCAGCAGCGCATCCATGCGCGCCGGATCGAAGGCGGCGGCGAGGCGCTGCAGGTTGCTGCGCGTGCCGTCGAGCCAGATGCTGTCGGAATTGACGAGGAGAAACGGTGCGTTGCCGAGCAGCGGCAGCGCCTTGACCACGCCGCCGCCGGTATCGAGCAGCTTGTCGCGTTCGTCCGAAATCACGATGCGCGGGGCGGTCCGTTTCGCCACATGCGCTTCGATCTGGTCAGCGAGATAATGGACATTGACCACGGCGGTCGCGACCCCGGCCTGCGCCAGCCGGTCCAGCACGTGATCGAGCAGGGGGCGGCCCGACACCTCCACGAGAGGCTTGGGTTTGGTATTGGTCAGCGGGCGCATGCGCTCGCCGTAACCGGCTGCGAGCACCATCGCCGTCTGCGGAACGCCGTGCGCCATCCGAATCAGTCCCCCAACCGCCCCTTCTTGTCATGGCGGCCTTCGGCGCGGCAATGACGATGTCGGATCGGCATTTCACAGCCCGTCAAAGGCGGGCACGTTATCCTTGTACCATGACGAAAGCGCGGACAGCGCCGGATGCTTCAGCGAACGCTGCAAATAGCGCCATACGCGCGGCATGTGACGCAGATATTGCGGCTTGCCGTCCCGCCGGTCGAGGCGCGCGAAAATGCCCAGCACCTTGGTGGCGCGCTGAGCCGCCATGACCGCATAGATGGCGGCGAACTCCGCCGGGTCGAAGGTCGCATCGGTCTCGCCGCGCCTGCGCACATAGCGGGCGAACAGCGCGCGCTCCAAGACTTCCGGGACGTCGACCCGGGCGTCCTGCAAGAGCGACGCAACGTCGTAGCCGGCCGGTCCGGTTACGGCATCCTGGAAATCCAGCAGGCCGACGCGCCGGTAGCCGTCGCGGGCCGGCAGCCAGATCAGGTTCGGCGAGTGGAAGTCGCGCAGCACCCAGGTCTGCTGTCCGTCGAGCGCGGGTTTCAGTGCAGCAAGCCAAAGCCGCCGGAATTCGGCGCGGCCCGCCTCGTCGATACCGAGGCCATGATGGGGCACATACCAGTCGAGCAGCAACTCGGCCTCGATCAGGAAGGCCTCCGTGTCATAGGCGGGCAGCGCATAGGTGGTGCGGTCCGGCAAGGGCAGCAAGGCCGACACCTGTTTGGCATGCAGCGCCGCCAGAAGATCGGCAGCCTCCATATAGCGCGCTTCGATCGGGGCGGGTGGCGATCCGGACACAAAAGCCTCGGTGCCGAAATCCTCCACCAGGAGAAATCCGTTGACGAGGTCGGCGGCATAAATTTCCGGCGCCGAGAAGCCAAGCGCGCGCAGGCCATCCGCCATCGCAACAAAGGGCCTTACATCTTCTGCGAGATGCGCGATGGCGCTATAGGGCTTGCCGTCGCGGACCGCCGGACCGTCCGGCCGCCGCGGCGCATTCATCAGGATTGCGGGTTTGCCGTCGACCAGCATGCGCTCGTAAACGCGGGTCGAGGCGTCGCCCTGCATGCGCCATCGTTCGGCATATGCGTATCCGTTCTCTTGAAGAAACGCGCGCAGCGCTGCAATACGCGCCACCCGCCCCGCAAGCTTGCCATGGCCGGTGACGCAGACGTCGCGCCAGGTGTCGCCGCGCGCTGGAGCAAGCGCGAAAGCGATGTCGATGCGGTCCGCCGGCAGCCATGCGCCGGCGCGGTCAGGCCATTCCATCAGAACCACCCCGCTTGATGCGATGTCGTCGAGACCGAGTTCGGCGAGTTCGCTCGGGTCTGACAGCCGGTAAAGATCGGCATGCGCCAGCGTGAAGCGCGGCAATTCGTAGATCTGCATCAGGGTGAAGGTCGGGCTCGGTACGGCCAGATCGGCGTCGCCGGCAAGATACCGTATCAGCGCGCGGGCAAAGGCAGTCTTGCCGGCGCCGAGATCGCCCGACAGCGTGACCAGGTCCCCCGGCTCCAGGGCGTTGGCGATCTCCACGGCAAAGCGCTGCGTGGCCTGCTCGTCCGGAAGTGCGACAGTGAAGCCCGATTGCGTAGCCGACATCGCGTGCCGTTGGTCAGGCCGCCGCGATTTTCTGTTGCGCCGGCGGATGAATTGGGAAGGTGCAGGCGACTGTGGTTCCTTGCCCCACCGCGGACATGATATCCACGCTGCCCCCATGCAGTTGCACGAAGGAGCGGACGATCGCAAGCCCGAGCCCGGCGCCGCGATGTTGCGATCCCAGCGGATGGCTCTCGAACCTGTCAAAGACCCGGTCGGTCATCTCGGCAGGGATGCCCGGGCCTTGATCGGTGACAGTGAAGACGATTGTTTTCTCGTTGCGTTCGGCGTGCAGGCGAACGACGCCGCCCTTCGGCGAGAAGCCGACCGCATTGGATAGAAGGTTGTAGAGTATCTGCCGCACCCGCCGTTCGTCACCGGAAAAAGTTCCGATCGCCTCGGGCTCGGTTTCGATGTTCAGCTTAATATTGTCATTAACAAGCCGATCGCGGATTCCGGCCGCCGCAGCGTCCATGGTCTTGCGGATATCGACCGGTCCGAGATTGAGTGTCATCGCGCCGGCGTCGATGGTCGCAAGGTCCAGAATGTCGTTGATCAGGGTGAGCAGGGCATTGGTCGATACTGTAATATAGCCAAGATACTCCTCCTGGCGTGCGGTCAAAGGCCCGGTTGCAGGATCGCCGAGGAAATGCGCGAAGCCGATGATGTTGGTGAGCGGTGAGCGCAACTCGTAGGAGACGTGCTGGAGGAAGTCGATCTTGACGCGGTCAGCGGTTTCCAGCGCCTCGTTTCGCTCGCGCAGCGCGCGCTCGACATTCACGGTGTCGGTGATGTCCTGGAAGGTCACGAGCGTCGCTCCGTCCGGCAGCGGCAGGGTGGCGAGATCGACGATGCTGCCGTCGCGCCGTTCGAGGCGTCCCTTGACCGCATCGCGCTGACCGATTGCGGTGACCGCGGTACGCAATGCGCGCATGGTCTGGTCTTCCGGCTGAAGCGGCGCGCACCAGGCGATCACCGCCTCGATATGCGGGCGTTCGGCGAGGGCCTCTTCCGGCAATTTCCACATCTGCTGGAAAGCCGGGTTATAGAGCCGCAGCCGTCCGTCGCTCGCAAAGACCGCGACCGCTTCGGCGAGATTGTCGAGCGTCTCGCCCTGAACGCGGATCAGCGCATCGAATCTTCGTTCGAGGTCGAGCCGCTCGCTGACGTCGTCGAACAGATAGGTGACGCCCCCTTCAGTGTTGGGCGTGGTGACAACGCGCAGCGTCCGTCCGTCGGGCAGATGCCAGAGGTCTTCGCGTGACTCCAGGGTACGATAGGCCTCGTGAAGCTGGTTTTTCCAAATACGAAAATCCTGCTGTTCCGGCAGTTTGCGCGCCGCACGCAGCCGGTCGAGAATTGCCGAATCGGTGGGAGTTTGATCGAGAAAGGCCGAATCCAGATCCCACAGCGCGCGATAGGCCTCGTTGTAGAAGCGCAGCGTCTGGCCCGCGCCGAAAATGGCCACGCCGGTCGCCAGTTGATCAAGCGTGCGGCGATGGCCATCGACCATGCGGGCTATGTCGTCGCGCAGCGTCTCGATCTCCGTCGCGTCGATGCCGACGGCAGCGCTGCCGGAGGGGGTCGGCACCTCAACGACGTCGAACATGCGCCGTGCCCCGGCGATGACCGCGGGAACGCGTCCACGATAAGGCGTGCCATCCTCGCGCATGCGCGCTGCGTCGTCACGGGCGGATTTGTCGAGCAATTCGAGATTGCGCTCGACCGCCTCCGTGGCGTCGCGCGCTTCGACCGCGCTGGCATAGGCGGCGTTGACGAAATCGAGGCGGCCCTCCTGATCACGCGCCCAGACCGGGAAGGGCAGGGCATCGATCAGCGTGCGCAGCGCGATCATGTCGCCGACAAGCCGCTGGTGCCTCGCGGAGAGGGTCATGAACTCGCCCTTGAAGCCGCTGACGTCGCGCAGCCGCATCACGGCACGCCCGCCGATGGCGCGGCCTTCGGCCTCGATGATTTTGCCGCCGAGCGTTGTCAGGGGCATCGCGAACGCTTCGCCATCGTCTCGCAGTCTGTCGACGGCCGCTTCGAGGCGTTGAACCTGATCGGCGGGCAGCCAGGAAGCGAATGCCAGAACGCGCTGCGGCATGGTCGCCTGCGTGACGATCGTGACATCGCCGGAAATATCGGGCTGGTCAGAGCCGGCCGCCCAGGCCACGACGATTTGCGGCTCCGAGAGCAGCAACGCATTGACCCGATCGACTTCGGCTGTCAGTGCCGCAATCTCGCGCCGCGCTTCGGCGTCTGCGGCTGCAGCGCGTTGCCGGGCTCGCAGCAGCATGATCGCGGTGACGACCGCAAACAGCATGACGCCGAGGACGAGCGCCAGAACTGCGATTTCATGGCGATCGAGGCCGGCGAATACGCTCAGAAAATCGTCGATCGGCATCGCATCCCGCACGGAAGATGCAGCGATCGCCGTCGCCGGCCACAGCGCAACGAGCGCGCCGAAACATCCGCGCAACAGCGGATCGGCGCTGCAAACGCCGCCGGTCGACCGAATCATTCGCGCCTACCCATTCCCCCAAATGACGACACGTCGCCAGACCGGTAGTCCGGAGCAAAGCCTTACTGACGTGGACGCAAACGAGCGGACCGCGCCGCGCGGTCCGAATCGGTCGACTTTACCCTCAAGGAGAGTCGCGCGTTAAGAGTCCAGACCGTGAACGGCAGGGGGGTGGCCGCGTTCGACGTGATTTTCGGCCCGCTTCACCAATTCGTCGAGATAGATGGTTGAAAGCGCGGCCGCGAAAGCCCGCTCGGCGTGCGCGAGCGCCGGCAGCACCACATCGCCCACCAGCCGCGAGCCGGGAATATGGGAGCCAGGCGAATCGTCCACAGTCCCGGCCGCGCGCAGGATTTCGTTCGCGGTAATTTTTTCGGTCGTGCGACCAAGTTCGTAGCCGCCCCGCGGACCACGCACTCCGCGGAGTATACCCTCATGCACCAGCGCCTGCAGGACCGGCTCCAGATGCCGGGGCGGAAGGCCATGCCGGGACGCTAGAGCTTTGGCAGAGACCGGGCGGGTATCCGAGTTGAGCGCGACGTCGATGACCGCTGCGATGGCCAGGATGCCTTTTCGCGACATCAGCGGCATTCCAATTTACTCACCGTTTGTGTGTTTAT
>NZ_JBKBVB010000192.1:0-4685 GCF_046289595.1 Pseudorhodoplanes sp. | reverse complement strand
AATACGCGCGTGATAGGCGCAGTAGGGCAGTCCGGTGACGGCATTGCCGCCGCAGAAGTAGAATTCGCCGCTGGCCGGGTCGCCGATCGGCCATTTGCAGGTCTGTTCGTTCAGCTCCAGCAGCGTGCGGCGCTGTCCGATCGGGATGACGTTTTCGACCGGCGACGGATCGGTATCGACCTCGTAATCGTAGGCAAAGGCCTGGGCCAGAGCAGTGTTGCCGCGTATCGCCGGACGCGCCACGCGCAGCATATGCGATGTCCGTGGCTTGCGCTGCCTTGGCGCTGCGGAGGATGGCGCCTTGGTCCGGCCGGAGAGACCAAGCCGGTGTACCTTGCCGATCACCGCATTGCGGGTGATGCCGCCGAGTTCCGCTGCGATCTGGGAGGCCGAAAGGCCGTCGGACCAGAGCTTTTTCAATTGTTCGACCCGTTCGTCCGTCCACGTCATGGGTTTCTCCTGTTGGCCACGCAGGCGCTGCCGTCCGCAGAATCCGATCCCGTCACCGGACAGCCTCAAGGCTGCCAGCGTGACGCCACCTACGCAGATTTACTGACTTAGACTGTCCGCCGCACGAGATGTCGTATCTGACAGGGGTGACACTACACAATCGCTGGACTCGGCCGCAAGAGTCCCTGGGCCACACGTCCCCACCCTGATCGACCCCAACGCCTGCTTTTCCACGCCTTATTGCGCGCCGTTCCGCTGACGGCATTCGGTCCGGTCGGTTGACACCCAAAGGGCCGCACCTAGAATGCGTTTCGAAGTGCCGCCCGCCGGGGCGGCATATTTCATTTGAGCACGGACATCGCCTGGCGGGGTTCAGGCGGTCCGGCACAATGACGGATCGTTTTGCCGTGGCCTCGCATCTGATGCCGACTTACGCCCGTGCCGATCTCGCCTTCGAGCGGGGCGAGGGTGCGTGGCTGATCGCAACCACGGGCGAGCGCTATCTGGATTTCGGTTCCGGCGTCGCGGTGAACGTGCTCGGTCATGCGCATCCGGCGCTGGTCGAGGCGCTGACCGATCAGGCGCACAAAGTCTGGCACGTCTCCAACCTGTTCCGCATTCCCGAAGCCGAGCGGCTGGCCGACCGGCTCTGCGCAGCCTCGTTCGCGGATCTCGTGTTCTTCTGCAATTCCGGTGCAGAGGCGATGGAAGGCGCGATCAAGACTGCGCGCAAATATCATGCCGTGTCGGGCCATCCCGAGCGCGTCGACATCATCACCTATGAAGGTGCCTTCCATGGCCGGACGCTGGCGACGCTCGCCGCCGGCGGCCAGAAGAAATATCTCGAAGGCTTCGGTCCGGTCGCCGGCGGTTTCATCCAGGTCCCCTTCGCCGATCTTGAGGCCACCAAAAAGGCGGTCGGCCCCACCACCGCCGCGATCCTCATTGAGCCGGTCCAGGGCGAGGGCGGCGTTCGCGTGGTGCCGCCGGAATTTCTGCGCCAGCTGCGCCAGCTGTGCGACGACAACGGTCTGATGCTGGTGTTCGACGAGGTGCAGACCGGCATTGGCCGCACCGGCGATCTGTTCGGCTATATGCATTCGGGCATCGCGCCCGACATCATGGCGCTGGCCAAGGCGCTCGGCGGCGGCTTTCCGATCGGGGCGTTCGTTGCGACCGCGGAAGCCGGCAAGGGTATGACCGCCGGCACCCATGGTTCGACCTTCGGCGGCAATCCGCTGGCGACGCGCGTCGGCAATGCCGTGCTCGATGTCGTTCTTTCACCCGGCTTCCTTGAAAATACCCGGCGGATGTCGCTCCTGCTCAAGCAGCGCCTAGCCGAGCTGAAGGACCGCTATCCGTCGGTCATCGCCGAAGTGCGCGGCGAGGGGCTGCTGCTCGGGCTCGTCTGCGTCGTGCCGAATACCGATATGGTCGCCGCCTTGCGCAACGAAAAGCTGCTGACGATCGCTGCAGGCGACAATGTCGTGCGTCTCCTGCCGCCCCTGATCATCGACGACTCCCAGGTTGCCGAGGCCGTCGCCATGATCGATCGCGCCTGTGCGAAACTCGCGCAGGCCGCCAAGCCCGTGACAGAAACGGCCGTGTGATGCCAAAGCGCAGCGTCCGGCATTTCATCGACCTGATCGACCTGCGACCGGCGGACCTGCGCGCGATCATTACCGCTGCGCGTGCCATGAAGAAAGCACGCGGCCGCGGCACGCGTCCGCTGTCCGGCCAGACCATGGCCATGATTTTCGACCGGCCTTCGACCCGCACCCGCATCTCTTTCGAAGTGGCGATGCGGCAGCTCGGCGGCGACGTCATTGCGCTGACCGGCCAGGAAATGCAGCTCGGCCGCGGCGAGTCGATCCCCGATACCGCGCGGGTGATGTCGCGTTTCGTCGATGCGGTGGTGATCCGCACCCTGGAGCACGATCTGGTCACCGAGCTTGCGCAGCACGCCACCGTGCCGGTCATCAATGCGCTGACCAAGCAGTCGCATCCGTGCCAGGTGATGGCCGACGTCATGACCTTCGAGGAGCATCTCGGCCCGATCAAGAGGAAAACCGTGGCTTGGACCGGCGACGCCAACAACGTGCTGACATCCTGGATGCACGCCGCCGAGCGCCTCGATTTCCGCCTCAATGTGGCGACGCCGCCGGAACTGAAACCGCAGCCCTGGCTGCTCGACTGGATCGCGCAATCCGGTGCACCGATTCATATCGTCACCGACCCGGAAGAGGCCGTGCGCGGCGCTCATTGCGTCGTCACCGACACCTGGGTGTCGATGGGCGACGAGGACAGCGAAACCTACCGGCACAATCTGCTGAAGCCCTATCAGGTCAATGCCAAGCTGATGGCCAAGGCCCGCCCGGATGCCATATTCATGCATTGCCTGCCGGCGCATCGCGGCGAGGAAGTGACCGACGAGGTCATGGACGGGCCGCAATCGGTGGTGTTCGATGAGGCCGAGAACCGCTTGCATGCGCAGAAAGGCATTCTTACTTGGTGCCTGAACGCCACGCCGCGATAGGCGAGCTGTTGCGATGATCCCGTCATGCCCGGCCTTGCGCCGGGCATCCACGTCTTTCTTGTCGTAGTCAAGGCGTGGATGGCCGGGTCATCGGCGAGCGAACCGACGCCGTTCTTCGAACGGCTTTGCCCGGCCATGACGACAATGGTTTTTCGCCGAAGCTTCAACCCATTTATGCCCCGATGGACATCGAAATCCCGACCCGCACTCCCTCCCAGCATTCCCCCGACGACAGCATCCTGCCCTTCGAGGTGGCGGCGCTGGATCTGCGCGGGCGTGTGGTCCGGCTCGGCCCCGCGATCGACGAAATCCTCACCCGGCACGACTATCCGCTGCCGGTTTCCAAGCTGCTGGGCGAAGCGATCGCGCTTGCGGCATTGTTCGGCTCCTCGCTGAAATTCGACGGACGCTTCATCCTGCAGACCCAGAGCGACGGCCCGGTACGCATGCTGGTGGTCGATTACGTGACCGGGGGGCGTATTCGCGCCTGTGCGCGTTTCGACAAGCAGCGCGTTGCCGAAGCGATGACGAGCGGCAAGGTCTCGGGCGGCGACCTGCTTGGCCGCGGCCATCTCGCCATGACCATCGACCAGGGCGCCGACATGAACCGGTATCAGGGCCTCGTTGCGCTGGATGGCGGCGGGCTGGAAGCGGCGGCACATGAATATTTCCTGCGCTCGGAACAGATCCCGACGCGCGTGCGGCTCGCGGTTGCCGAGGAGATGCGGCGCGGCGACAGCGGCATGACGCATTGGCGCGCCGGCGGCATCATGCTGCAATTCCTGCCCAAGTCGGAAGAGCGACAACGCATGCCGGATCTGGATCCGGGGGATGTCCCGGAGGGCGTCGCATTCGAATCCGTGCCGGAAGACGAGGCCTGGATCGAGGGCAAGGCGCTGGTTGAAACCGTGGAGGATATCGAACTGATCGATCCCGATCTCTCCACCGAGCGGCTGGTCTACCGGCTGTTCCACGAGCGCGGGGTGCGCGTATTCGACAGCACCAATGTCGCGGCGCAATGCTCCTGTTCGCGCGATAATGTCGAGGCGATGCTGAAAAGCTTCTCGCAGGATGATCGCGACCACATGGTCGAAGACGGCAAGATCGCGGTGACCTGCGAGTTTTGCAACCGCACCTACGACTTCGCACCGGACGAAGTGGGTACGAGGGGACTTGAGGATTAGGAGCAAGGGCCGCTTGCTCGGTTTATCTCTGCCAGCTCGCGGGGAGAACTCAGTCGTTCAAGGGGCAACTGGCCGGAGGCTGGGCGGGGAATTTATGAGCCGCCGAGATTCGCCTTCAAAAAATCCTGGAAGGTTGCCCAGGATTTCCGGTCGGCGTGCTCGCGGTAAACCGGCGCGCCGAACACCGTGAAAGCATGCGGGGCGCCGGAATAAATCTCGAGGTCGTATCTGACGCCGGTCTTTTCCAGCTCCTCGACGAAGGCTGCGACCTCGGGCATCTTGATGATGGTGTCGGCACCGCCATGCGCCACGAAGATCGGCGGCGTATCTTTGGCATAGCTTTGGCCCGCCGGCGTCGCGAGCCCGCCATGGAAGCTGGCATAGCCCTTGACCTTGTTCGCCTTGCCTGAGCGTGCGAGTTCGAGCGTTGCGGTGCCGCCAAAGCAATAGCCCATCACCACCACATTACCCTGGCTGCGTTTCTGCGCCTCGGAGAGGCCGCCCAGCAACAGGCT
>NZ_JBKBVB010000050.1:10182-31605 GCF_046289595.1 Pseudorhodoplanes sp. | reverse complement strand
GGGGGCGGACCGTGAGGTCCGCCCCCGCAAACAAGGCGAGGCGGACCGTGAGGTCCGCCCCCGCAAACCCGGAGAGAGCCTGACCGCTCTGTTCGACAGACCTACCTCGGAAACCGGCTACCGTCGCCCCTGCCGGCCCGGGGTCAACCGGGGGGTGGCGGAGTTGCGTCGACAGTCGCCACCCCCTCATGTTTTTGCAGAGAACCGCCGCCATGCTTGCAAATTCTCCGATAACAGGCGATCTCGTTCAGGACGCCAACGTCCGGGACGTCACAGTCCAAGACACCGCAGATCAAGTCGACCCCATGCGATTGCTGATCATCGAGGACGACCGCGACGCCGCGGAGTATCTGGTCCGCGCTTTCCGCGAAAGCGGCCATGTCGCCGACCATGCAGCGGACGGCGAGGAGGGCCTCGCGATGGCGCTCGATGGAGACTACGATGTCCTGATCGTCGATCGCATGCTTCCCAAGCGCGATGGATTGTCGGTGATCGGCGAGTTGCGCGCCAAGAAGGTCGCAACGCCCGTGCTGATCCTGTCGGCTCTCGGCCAGGTCGACGACCGGGTCAAGGGCTTGCGCGCCGGGGGCGATGACTATCTGCCCAAGCCGTATTCGTTTTCCGAGTTGCTGGCCCGTGTCGAGGTGCTTTCCCGCCGCCGCGGCGGCCGCAACGAGGAAACCGTCTATCGTGTCGGCGATCTCGAACTCGACAGGCTTTCGCACCGGGTCATGCGCGGCAAGGATGAAGTGATTCTCCAGCCTCGCGAATTCCGGTTACTCGAGTATCTGATGAAGCATTCCGGCCAGGTGGTCACCCGGACCATGCTGCTGGAAAATGTCTGGGATTATCATTTCGATCCGCAGACCAACGTGATCGACGTGCATATTTCGCGCCTGCGATCAAAGATCGATAAGGGATTTTCCCAGCCGCTGCTTCACACGATCCGCGGTGCCGGTTACATGATCCGCGACGGATCGCGCACTTAACGATCCGTCTCAGGAGGGGCCCGGCGTGCTTCCAAGGCGCAGCAGGGCCGGCGCAGGGCTGCAGGGCTGATGATGGCGGCTTTGGGCAAGCTGTTTCGGACGACCGCGTTCAAGCTCACGCTGGTCTACCTGACGGTATTCGCCCTGTTTGCCGTGTTCTTGCTTGGCTATTTTGCGCTCAATACCAAGCGGCTCTTTACCGAACAGGTGACCGAAGTCGTCGATGCCGAGATCACAGGACTCGTCGACCACTTCAATGCCGGCGGCATCCGCAGGCTCACGCTGATCGTGGAAGCGCGCTCGCGCCGGCCTGGATCGAGCCTCTATCTCGTCACCACGCCGGGCGCGGACGGTCTTGCCGGCAATGTCGGTTCGCTGCCGACCGGTGCGCTCGAAAAGCAGGGCTGGACCGAAACGCTGTACCGGCGGATCGAGGAGAGCGACAGCTCCGATCTGCATCGCGCGCTGGCGCGGGTCTATCATTTGCCCGGCGGTTTCAAACTTCTGGTCGGACGCGATCTCGAGGAGCGCGACCGACTTTACCAGGTGGTACTGGACGCGGGAAAATGGTCGGCGGCCGTGGTCATTGTGCTCGGCCTGATTGGCGGGTTTTTCGTTGCACGCAGGGTTCTGCGGCGGGTCGACGCGATGACGGAGACGACGCGCACCATCATGGGCGGCGATCTCTCCGGGCGGCTGCCCATGGGCGGGTCGGGCGACGAACTCGACCGGCTCGCGCATAATCTCAACGAAATGCTCGACCGGATCGAGGCGCTGATGCGCGGGCTGAAGGAAGTCTCCGACAATATCGCCCATGACCTGAAGACGCCGCTGACCCGCCTGCGCAACCGGGCGGAGGAGGCGCTGCGCACCGCCGGCGGTGAAGAGCATTATCGCGCCGCCCTGGAGGCGACGATCGAGGAATCGGATTCGCTGATCAAGACCTTCAATGCCCTGCTGATGATCGCGCGCGCCGAATCCGGGCAGGCGCGCGAGAATATGATCGATTTCGACGCCGCCGAGGCCGCGCGCAGCGTCGGTGAGCTTTACGAGCCGCTGGCCGAGGAACAGGGGCTCAGCCTTTCGGTCGATGCGCCGGAAGAAGTTCCCATGCACGGCAATCGCGAATTGATCAGCCAGGCACTGGCCAATCTGGTCGACAACGCGATCAAGTATGCGGGGCCGGTCGCAAAGGCCAACGGCACGCCGTCGAGCGTCGTCGTCACCGCGCGGACCGATGGCGATGCAATCCTCTTGAGCGTCGGCGATCGCGGACCCGGTATTGCGGAGGCGGATCGCGGCCGTGCCGTCGAACGCTTTGTCCGGCTGGAAAAAAGCCGCTCGGTTCCCGGTTCGGGTCTTGGACTGAGCCTTGCTTCAGCCGTGGCACGGCTGCATGGCGGCGAATTGCGGCTCGAAGACAACGCGCCGGGTTTGAGGGCCGTTCTGGTTCTGCCTCGCGCTTTGCAGCCGGCAACGGTCCCGGCAGAGCCGGAAAACACTGCGGCACCCTAGACCCGGCTCCCTTTTTCGGAGCGGATGGTCTATGCCGGTTCCGATGAGTCCGGGCTCAGCCTCACAATCCACCAGCGCCACCGCAGCCGGTCAGGCCGCGACCCTTGCCATGCGCGTCGTCGAGACGCCGTATCTGGCAAAGCCCGACCGCAGCATCGCGCGGCTCCATGACTGGCTCGCGGACACGAGCGATAGCCCGGAGCCGGAGGCGTTGCGGCGGATTTTCGCCGCCGCCCCCAAGGCCCGCGATCTGGTCGCTGCGATCTTTGAATTTTCGCCGCATCTGGCCGATCTGGTCCGATCCGGGCCGGGCCGGCTCCGGCGTGTCTTGGACTGCGAGCCCGAACGCCACCTTCGCGAACTGCTGGCCAGTGTCCTGCCTGCCTTGTCGGCCTCGACGGACGAATCCGAAGCGATGCGCATTCTCCGCCTCGTCAAGGGCGAGGCGGCGCTGCTGATCGCGCTGTGCGATATCGGCGCGGTCTGGCCGGTGCCGCAGGTGACGCAGGCGCTCACCGAGCTTGCCGATTGCATGGTGCAGGGCGCGGTGCGGTTCCTGCTCAACGATGCCCTGCGCCGCGGCCGGCTCGCTCCCGTCGATCCTGCGCAGCCGGAGAACGGCTCCGGCTATATCGTGCTCGCGATGGGCAAGATGGGGGCTTTCGAGCTCAACTATTCGAGCGATATCGATCTCATCGTCTTCTATGAGCCGGAAGCCGCCGCCATTCCGCAGGAGACCGAGCCGGCCGCGCTGTTCATCCGGGTCACCCGCGGTCTGGTGAAGCTGCTGCAGGAGCGGACCCCCGACGGCTATGTGTTCCGCGTGGATCTGCGGCTGCGCCCCGACCCGGCCTCGACCCAGGTTGCGATTTCGGTCCCGGCGGCGCTCGATTACTACGAGCATCGCGGCCAGAACTGGGAGCGTTCGGCGATGATCAAGGCGCGTCCCTGCGCCGGCGATATCGTTGCGGGCGAGGCGCTTCTGAAGGCCTTGTCGCCGTTCGTGTGGCGCAAATACATGGATTTCGCCGCGCTCGCCGACATCCATGCGATGAAGCGTCAAATCCATGCCTATCGCGGCCATGGCGAGATCGCGGTGGCAGGACACAATATCAAGCTGGGCCGTGGCGGCATCCGCGAGATCGAATTTTTCGTCCAGACCCAGCAGCTGATTGCAGGTGGCCGTCATCCCGAGCTGCGCGACCGCCGCACACTGACGACGCTGGCCTCCCTGTCCGACGGGCAATGGGTCGGCGCGCAGGCGCAGCGCGAACTCGACGATGCCTATCTGTTTCTGCGCCGCGTCGAGCACCGGCTGCAGATGGTGGCCGACGAGCAGACCCACACCCTGCCGTCCGATGAGACCGAGCTTCTGAAATTCGTCCGTTTCCTCGGTTTCGAGACCATTGCGGCCTTTGCCGATGTCCTGCTTCTGCACTTGCGCAACGTCCAGCAGCATTATTCGCAGCTGTTCGAGCCGGTCGCGCAACCGCCGGAAACCGCATTGCGATTTCCCGCCGACAGCGATCATCGCGATACCCTCGACCGGCTGGCCGGGATGGGCTTTCGCAATCCGCTGGAAGTCTCGGCGCTGGTGCGCGACTGGCTGAGCGGCAAATATCCCGCCTTGCGCAGCGAATTCGCGCGCTCCCAATTGGGCCTTCTGGTCCCGCATCTGATCGAGCAATTGGCGCGCAGCGAGAACCGCGAGCAGGCGGTGCTTTCGTTCGACCGGTTTCTGTCGGGTCTGCATGCCGTGGGCGGCGGCCGGCTGATTTCGCTTCTGCTGCAACATCACGATCTCCTGGCCCTGGTTGCACTCATGCTTGCCAGCGCGCCGCGGCTTGCCGACATTCTGGCGCATCAGCCGCAGGTGATGGACGCGCTGATCGACCCGGCCTTCTTCGGTGCGCTGCCGGATGCGCAGACGCTTGAGACCGAGCTTGCGCGGTCGCTCGAACAATCGGTGTCCTATGAGGATATGCTCGACCGTCTCCGCCTGTTCGGGCAGGAGCATATGTTCCTGATCGGCGTGCGCATCCTGTCCGGAACCGTTTCCGCCGAACAGGCCGGTGAAGCCTTTGCACGGCTTGCCGACGTCATCATCCGCGCGCTGCACCGTCAGGTCGAAGACCTGTTCGCGCAGACCCATGGCCGCATCAGCGGCCAGCAGACTGCTCTGCTTGCGCTCGGCAAGCTCGGCGGCCGTGAAATGACAGCAAGCTCAGACCTCGATCTCATCCTGGTCTATGATTTCGACGAGGAGCACCCTGAATCCGACGGCGAGCGCCCGCTTTACGGTGCGCAATATTTTGCCCGTCTGACCAAGCGGCTGGTCTCGGCGCTGACCGCGCAAACCAATTACGGCGCGCTGTACCATGTCGACATGCGGCTGCGCCCGTCCGGGCGTTCGGGGCCGGTCGCAACCAAATTCGTTTCCTTCCGGGACTATCAGACCACGGAAGCCTGGACCTGGGAGCATATGGCCTTGACGCGGGCCCGGGTCGTCTCGGCGTCGGCGCCGTTCGGGGAACGGGTGGGGCACCTGGTCCGGTCCATCATCGCGCAGGAGCGGGATCCGAAGACCATCGCGGGCGACGCCTACGAGATGCGGCTTGCGATTGCCAAGGAGCGCGGCGAGGCTGATCGCTGGGATCTGAAATACGCAGCGGGCGGTCTGATCGACATCGAGTTCATCGCGCAATATCTGCAACTCGTTCGCGGCGCCGAACATCCCGACATCCTCGACCCTTCGACAGCCCGCGTTCTGGAACGTGCGGCGCGCTCGGGCCTGTTGTCGCCCGAGGATTCCGAGGTGCTGCGGCCTGCGGTGCAGCTCTATCAGAATCTCAGCCAGATCCTGAGGCTGTGCCTGACCGGACCGTTCGATCCGAAGAAGACCGATCCCGGTCTGCTGCGCCTGTTGGCGCGGGCAGCCGACGTTCCTGATTTTCCGACGCTCGATGCTTATGTCACCGAGACGCAGGCCCGCGTGCGCACGCGCTTTGAGCTGATGCTCGGGCCGGGCGAGTGACGTCGACCTGATTCGGACCGGCAGACGTACCTGCTCCGAGCGCATTTTTTCGCCGCGCATATCGCCCGAGCCGGCCATGGGCAGTAGCTTTCGGCACTCGCTGCGCATGGCGGGCTCGTCGACGAAGCTGATACTGGCTTCATTGTCATCCGGTCATCGGAAGCGAGCGGGCGAATTACCAGACAGGTCGCCTCCAGCCACCGCGATCACGAATCTACCAATATGCGCTGCGATGGAGCGGCAGCGGCCGGCGGAGGGTGCCGCCCAGGGCGACGACGGTGCTACCCCCGGGCAAGACGGGCGGCGTGAACTTATAACGGAAGGCTTGGTTGCGCGGGCTGCGGCTCCGTCATGCGATTTGCCGCGACCGGCAGACGTACGATCACCGTGGTGCCGCGGCCCGGCGTCGAACGGATCAGCATCCGGCCGCCATGCAGTGCCACCAGCGATTTGGCGATCGCGAGCCCCAGGCCCGAGCCCTGGTGTGTTTTTGTGAGCTGGCTTTCGACCTGCTCGAACGGGCGGCCCAGTTTCTCCAAGGCCTCCTTTGCGATTCCGATCCCCGAATCGCTGATCGCAACCGAGACGCAGCAGCCCGCGCGGCGCCCGCGAACCGTGACATGGCCACCCGCGGGGGTGAACTTGACGGCATTGGCCAGGAGGTTCAGCGCGATCTGTTTCAGCGCGCGGCGGTCGGCATGGAGAGTGATGTCCGGGGCAAGCCGGGACGTTAGAGTGAGCCCCTTTTCCTCAGCCGGGGTGGAAACCACGCGCAAAGAATCCGAAAGGATTTCGTCGAGGTTGACCGGTTCCAGCTCGAGCTTCATGCGCCCGGCCTCGATCTTCGACATGTCCAGCACATCGTTTATGACGTCGAGCAGGTATTGCCCGCTCCTGTGAATGTCGCGGCAATATTCGTGATATTTGTCGACGCCGAGATTCCCGAACATGCCTTTCTCCATGATCTCGGAGAAGCCGATAATGGCGTTGAGCGGCGTGCGCAGTTCGTGGCTCATATTGGCGAGGAATTTCGACTTGGCCTGGTTGGCGTCCTCGGCGCGGGTTTTCTCCGCGGCATATTTCTCGGCAAGATCCTCGAGCTGCTGTTTCGATTGTCGTAAATCCTCGACGGTCGCAAGGAGCCGCGTCTCGCTGTTCTTCAGCCGCCGTTCCTGCTGCTTCAGGCTCGTGATGTTGGTGCCGACCGACACATAGCCACCGTCCTTGGTGCGCCGCTCACTGAACAGCCAGTGTTCGTCATCGAGCTGAGCCTCGAATGAACGCGCTCCGGGCAGGTCTGGACCGACCAGCGAGACATTGCCGAGCTGAAGATTTTTGCGGCCGGCCGCCAGAACGTCTTCGTAGGCGGTCCCGGGAATAACGAGTTCGTCGCACAGCTTGTGCAGGTTCTGGAAATTGGAATTGCAGAGCACGAGGCGATTGTCCGCATCCCAGAGCACGAAGGCCTCGGGGATCGTCTCGATGGCGTCGCGCAGCCGCATATCCGCTGCAGTGGTGCGTTCCACCAGAGCCTTCTGCTCGGTGATGTCAACCGCGATGCCGATCAGATGCAGGCCGGGTTCGCCCGGCTGGCGCACGATTTCGCATCGCACCCGAAGCCAGATCCAGCGGCCATTGGCATGCATCATGCGAAAATCGTGGTCGATTGCGTTCAGTCTGCCGTCGGCGACCTGTGTCGCCAGATCGTAGAGATCGATATCCTCGGGATGCACGTATTTGTTGATTTCGCCGAAGGTCATCAGGTCGTCGCGCGTGTCGAGACCGAGAATGGCGAACATCGAGTGCGACCAGAAGATCCGGCCCCGCGCCAGATCCCAGTCCCAGAGACCGCAGCGTCCGCGATTGAGCGCGGTGTCGATCCGGCTCCGCACGGTTTCGTAGATGATGTCCGCCTCGCGGGCGCGCGTCGCCTGCCAGTGGAAGGCGAAGCCGAGAATGAGCAGCACGAATCCGGTCGTGGCGGAGAGAGTCACGGTGAGGGCAGTGTCGGAGCGCCACGAGGCGAGCGCGTTGGCCTTGCGCTGATAGACCGCAATCTGCCCGAGCGGCTCGTTCAGCGCGCGGACCGTCGCGAGCGCGCGTTTGCCGTCGGGCAGGGTTAGTGCGACGACGCCGGCGCTTTCGCCGAGCAGCATCAGGGGCGTATCGCCCAGGATTTCGCCGATATTGCGTCCGGTGAGGCCGGCGATTCCGGGGGCCGCCGCAATGATCGTGCCCTCGGGATTGGTAATGAGGACATGACGGCCGTTCGCCGTGGTCCTCTGCGTGCGCGCAAGGTCGAGTTCGGTCTGGGCCCGACGCCAGACCGTCGCGCGGTCGCCGGCCAGGGTCCGCTCCAGCCGCTGGGACAGCACTTCGGCGATGGTGTCGATATCCTTGGACGCATCGGCGAGCGCATTGCGCCGATGGTCCAGCACCTGCACGAAGGCGCCGATTGCAATCGTGAACAGAAAGGCGATGATGAGGGCGGGGACTGCGCGCCGCAGAGCGGGTTCCGCAGTCAGAAGTCGTCGGTATGCCGGTTTCGCGATCGACTGCGCCAATCCCTTGATGGAATCGGAACGCGCCGCCGCGTGCGCTGCTTGCGCGCGCGCCATGTATCTGCCCCCGTTTCGGATTGTTGCCGCCCTACACAACCCTTGACCGGGAGAGATGTGCCGCATCGCGTCCCGAATCGGGAATCATAAGAATCGATGCGTTGCGATTTGTCGAGAGTCAGGCGAGTCAAGAGCGTAAAAAAATTACTAACAACGCGTGCGGCGGCGCTGCCTACAAAGCGCTGTGTTCGAACCGATATGCGGCCACGACCGGCGGTATGTGCGGCCCTGCCGGCCGGGCCGCTGCTTTTGCTGAATGGCGTTCAGGACGGCGCCAGGGCGCGGTTCGCGATGTCGCTCACGTCGGCCGACAGCGTCGACGCGGCTGCGATTCGCTGCAACGCAGCCTCTGCCTTGGCGCGGCGGCCGCTTTCGAGCGCGCGCCACGAGCGGAACGCGGTGGCAAGTCGGGCGGCAACCTGCGGATTCTTCGCATCGAGCGCCAGCACGGCGTCGGCGACGAAATCGTACCCTGCCCCGTCGGGCCGGTTAAACTGCGTCGCATTCGCGTGCGCGAAGGAGCCGATCAGCGCCCGCACGCGGTTTGGATTGCTCATCGCGAAAGCCCTGTGCGACATGAGCGTCCGCACGCGTTCGAGCGTGCCGGGCTCCGGAATCATCGCCTGCAGGCCGAGCCACTTGTCGATGATCAGCGGATCGCCCGCATAGCGCGCGTGGAAGTCTTCGAGCGCTTCGTTGCGTTCGGGACGGTCGTGCAGCGACAGCGTCGCCAGCGCCGCCATCCGGTCGGTCATGTTGTCGGCGTTACGGTATTGCGTCATGGCACGCGCGATGGCCGATGCCTCGCCTGTCGCCGCCAACAGATCGAGCGCGGCATTGCGCAACGCCCGGCACCCGGCGCTCGCCGCATCGGGGCTGTAGGGTTCCTTGCTGGTGAGCCGCTCGTAGGTGGCAGCCAGCGTGTCGTGGAGCGCCGTGCCGATCATCTTGCGCAGATGCGTGCGCGCGGCAAAATTCGCATCGGGATCGACGTCGCGTCCGATTTCACGCGCAATGTCGGCCTCGGTCGGCATTGCGAGGGCGAGGGCGACGAAAGCAGGTTCCAGCCGCGCGTCGGAGAGGATGACAGCGAGCGCGGTGGTCAAGCCGTCGTCTGCGGCCGCAGCCTTGCCGTCGCGGATGAGCGCCACATTCCCGACCAGAAGCCGCGTCGCCAGCGTCTGTATTGCCTGCCAGCGGTTGAATGAGTCGCTGTCATGCGCCGCAAGCCGCTGCAGATCCTCGGCCGACAGATTGGCCGTCAGCTTCACCGGCGCCGAAAACGCACGGTTGATCGACAAAGCCGGGCGCTGGGTGACGTTCTCATACACGACGGTCTGCACCGGTTCGGTGAGAACGACGACATCGGGCGCCGGTTTGCCGCCCGATCGCAGCGGAATATCGGCGCCATCCGCACCAACCAGTCCGAGCTTCAGCGGGATCACCATCGGCGCCTTCACCGACTGGCCGGGCGTCGGTGCAAGCGACTGGGTGAGCGTCAGCGTATAGGTCTGCGCCGCCGCGTCATGCTGGCCGTTCGCCACCACATCCGGCGTGCCGGCTTGCGAATACCAGCGCATGAATTGCGACAGATCGCGGCCCGAAGCATCGGCAAAGCATTGCACGAACTGCTCGACGGTCGCCGCCTCGCCGTCATGTCGCTCGAAATAGAGGTCCATGCCCTTGCGGAAAGCCTGCGCGCCGAGCAGGACGCGCAGCATGCGGACCACCTCCGCGCCCTTTTCATAGACGGTGGTGGTGTAGAAGTTGTTGATCTCGTGATAGGTTTCCGGCCGGACCGGATGGGCGAGGGGGCCCGCATCCTCCACGAATTGGTGCGCGCGCAGATTGCGCACGTCGCCGATCCGCTCGACTGCGCGCGAGCGCATGTCGGCGGAGAATTCCTGATCGCGATAGACCGTCAATCCCTCCTTCAGGCAGAGCTGGAACCAGTCGCGGCAGGTGATGCGGTTGCCGGTCCAGTTGTGGAAATATTCGTGGGCGATGATCGCCTCGATCGCCGCGAAATCGCCGTCGACCGCAGTCTCCGGCGAGGCAAGAACATAGCGGTCGTTGAAGACATTGAGACCCTTGTTCTCCATCGCCCCCATATTGAAGTCGGAGACGGCCACGATCATGAAAATATCGAGGTCGTATTCGCGGCCGAACGCTTCCTCGTCCCAGCGCATCGAGCGCTTCAGGGCGTCCATGGCGTAGCCGCAGCGGTCCTCCTTGCCGGGCTCGACATAGATGCGCAGCGTCACCTTGCGTCCGGACATGGTGACGAACGTGTCTTCCACGCAGGCCAGCGTGCCGCCGACCATGGCGAACAGATAGGAGGGCTTCGGGAACGGGTCATGCCAGACCGCAAAATGCCGGCCGCCCGGCAGATCGCCGCTTTCGATCAGGTTGCCGTTGGCGAGCAGCACCGGCGCTTGCGCCTTATCCGCCTCGATGCGCGTGGTGTAGACCGCCATCACGTCCGGGCGGTCAGGGAAATAGGTGATGCGGCGAAAGCCTTCGGCCTCGCACTGGGTGCAATAGGTGTTGCTGGAGCGGTAAAGCCCCATCAGCTGCGTATTGGCCGAGGGGTCGACGACGGTTTCAAGCGTCAGGGTGAACGGCCGCTGCGGCGGCTGCGCAATGGTCAGACGGTCCGGCGTTGCGGCATAGCCGTCCGCGGCAAGCGGCGCTCCATCGACCGAGATGGCTTCGAGCAGGAGCCCGTCGCCGTCGAGCACAAGCGGGGACGGGGCCGTGTCCCGATTGGGCCGCACATGCAGTTCCGCGCGCACGCGGGTCGCGGTCGGATGCAGCGAGATGTCGAGACGGACCGCGTCGACCTGCCATTCTGGCGGCAGATAATCCTTGAGACGGACGGGGCGGGCCTGCTCGGTTCGCATGAGATTGGCAATTCCTTCGACGAGGTGAAAAGACGGGTTGCGTCAGTGTGTAGCAAACCCGTGACCTGCATATCCGGATTTTCTGTGACCTGATAGAAGGCGTGCGACGGCGAACAGCCGGAAATGGAAATACGGGAGGATTTTATGAGGAAGGTGAAAGCCGTGCTCATTGCGGCGGCTGCGGGTCTTGCGGTGCTGAGCGCACCGGCGCAGGCGCAGCAGGGCTATCCGACTCAACTGGTAAGAATCGTCGTGCCGTTCTCGGCCGGCAGCGCCACCGATCTCCTGGCCCGCGCCGTCGCCGAGAAGCTCGGTGAGAAATGGAAACAGCAGGTCATCGTCGAGAACCGGCCGGGGATCGCCGGCACCGCGTCGGTCGCCAAGAGCGCCGCGGACGGCTACACGCTAATGCTGACCTCGAACGGCCATACCGTTGCGGGCGCGCTCAACAAGGCGCTGCCATTCGATCCGGTCAAGGATTTTGCCGGCATCACCCCGGTCGCTTCGGTGCCGCTGGTGCTGATCGTCAATCCGGAATTGCCGGCCAAGTCGCTGAAGGAATTCATCGACCTTGCCAAGGCGAAGCCGGGCACGATGAATTTCGCCTCCCCCGGCCTCGGCTCAACGACATTCATTGCCGGGGCGTTGTTCAAGGATGCGGCGAAGATCGATGTCGTGCATGTGCCGTTCAAAGGCGCGCCGGAAGCCAATATGAGTGTGGTGCGCGGCGATGCGCATATGTACTTCACGCCGGCCAATACCGCGGTCGAACTGGTGCGTTCGGGGAAGGTGCGGGCGCTGGCGGTTGCCACCGACAAGCGGCTGGCGGACATGCCCGATGTGCCGACCCTGAAGGAGGCCGGCCTGCCGGACTTCTCCTATGAATCCTGGTTTGGCCTGCTCGCGCCCGCCGGAACGCCGGCTCCGGTGATCGACAAGATCAACAAGGATGTCGTCGAGATTCTGCAGGACAAGGCGGTGCAGGAGCGGATGGCCAAGCAGGGCGGTGTGACCGTGGTGACGTCGACGCCCAAGCAATTCGACGAGACCATCAAGTCCGACACCGCACGCTATACCAAGATATTCCAGGACGCCGGCCTCGCCGCGAAGTAATCGCGGCCGCCGGATTGCGGGAACGCCGGGCCGCCGCGTGCGGCCCGGCTTTTTTGTGCGGGCTGGCTCGATTGAGGCCGTTCCGCCCGGCTTGCGCTCAGGCCCGATCTGCGCCATCTGACCGCAATGAGCATGACCGCAAATCTGGCCGCGCGGCGCTTCTCGATCGCCCCGATGATGGACTGGACCGACCGCCATTGCCGGTCGTTCCACCGGCTGCTGACGCGCCGGGCGCTGCTCTACACCGAGATGATCACGACCGGGGCGGTGCTGCATGGCGACCGGCAGCGCCTCTTGCGGTTTGATTCGGCCGAGCATCCGGTGGCGCTGCAGCTCGGCGGGTCCGATCCGCGCGATCTGGCGCAGGCCGCGCGGATCGCCGAAGACGTCGGCTATGACGAGGTCAATCTCAATGTCGGATGTCCGTCGGACCGGGTGCAGGACGGCCGCTTCGGCGCCTGCCTGATGGCGGAGCCGCAGCTCGTCAGCGATTGCGTGGCGGCCATCAAAGCCGCGGTCCGCGTGCCGGTCACGGTGAAATGCCGCATCGGCATCGACGAGCAGGACCCGGAGATCGCGCTCGATGCGCTGACGGCCGCCGTAAAATCGGCCGGCGTCGACGCGCTGATCGTGCATGCGCGCAAGGCCTGGCTGAAAGGGCTGTCGCCACGCGAGAATCGCGACATTCCCCCGCTGGATTATGACCGCGTCTATCGCCTGAAGGCCGCGCATCCCGATCTGCACATTTCGATCAATGGCGGCGTAGCTTCGATCGAGGCGGCGCAGGCGCACCTGCACCATGTCGACGGCGTGATGATGGGACGCGCAGCCTATCAGGAGCCCTGGCGGTTGCTGGCGGCCGATCCGGTGCTGTTCGGAGAGGACGCGGCCTTCACGAGCGCCAAACAGGCGCTGGAAGACTACTTTCCATATGTCGAACGCGAGCTTGCCGCGGGCACGCGGCTCCATGCCATGACCCGCCATGTGCTCGGGCTGTTCCATGGCGTGCCCGGTGCGCGCGCTTTCCGCCGCCACATCGCCGTCAATGCGGTGAAGCCCGATGCCGGCATAGCAGTCCTGCGCGATGCGCTGGCGCTTGTGATGGACACGAGCGCTCCGATGCCGCACACCGCTGCGGCCTGACGCCGGTCCGCAACGCACCGGCTTTGCTCCCGGAGCGTGACGATGGGCGGCATTCCCGCCGGCGAACTGGCCTTGCTTGCGCTTGCGATCGTAACCGGCGGCGTGCTGACCGGCCTGCTCGCCGGCCTGTTCGGCGTCGGCGGCGGCGCCATCATCGTCCCGGTGCTGTACGAAATCTTCCGCATCCTCGGCGTCTCCGAAGATATCCGGGTGCAGCTCTGCGTCGGCACGTCGCTTGCCATCATCATCCCGACCTCGATCCGCTCCTACCGGGCGCATCGCGCGCGCGGCACCTTGCCTGCGGGGATCCTCAAAACCTGGATCGTGCCGATTGCGCTCGGGGTGATCGCGGGCGGCGTCATTGCGGCGGTGGCGCCGGGCGCGGTGTTCAAGAGCTTCTTCGCGGTGATGGCATTTCTGCTCGGGGCAAAATTCCTGTTTGCGAAGGATAGCTGGCGGCTCGGCGAGGCGCTGCCCGGCAAGCTGCTGATGTGGCTCTACGGGCTGTTCATCGGCTTCTATTCGGCGATGATGGGGGTTGGGGGCGGGGCGGTGTCGACGCTGATCCTCAGTCTGTACGGCCAGCCGATCCATAACGCGGTCGGCCTGTCCGCAGGCGTCGGCGTCATCATTTCGCTGGTCGGCACGCTTGGTTTCATCCTTGCGGGCCTGCCTTATCAGGCGCTGATGCCGCCTTTGTCGGTGGGCTATGTTTCGCTGATCGGCGTCGCCCTGATGGCGCCGGTTGCCGCGTTCGCCGCACCCTATGGTGCGCGCATTGCGCATGCATTGTCGCGCCGCAAGCTGGAACTGGCCTTCGGCATTTTTCTGTGGCTGGTCGCGATCCGGTTTATCGTCAGTCTGCTGCCATAGATGATCGCCCACCGGAGCATTCCGATGGCCAAAGCAAGCGACCTTCGGCGTGTTGCGCTTTCGCTTGAGGGCACGACCGAGGCGCCGCATTTCGACCGCGCCGCATTCAGGGTCCGGCGCATTTATGTGACGCTTGCGGCGGACGGAAAGACCGCCAATTTCAAGTTCACGCCCGACGAGCAGAAATTCAAATGCATGATCGCGCCTGCAGCGTTTCAGCCTGTCGCGGGGGGCTGGGGCCGCCAGGGCTGGACGACTGCCATCCTGTCTGAGTTGAGCGGGCCGGAGCTACGGCAGGCGCTGGAGATGGCGTGGCGTCACGCGCTGCCGAAGTCGCCGAGGCGATAAGGCCTGGGCGAAGGCTTAGGGATAGCCGCGCAGGATCAGCCGGTCGCCGCGCACCTCCCAGCTTTCCAGCCGGTTCAGGAAACTCATGCCAAGCAGGCTCGTTCGCAACTGTCCGGGCTGGGCGATCAGCGCCGGCACCGACCGCTCGACCAGCCCGCCGACCGCGATGCTGTCCAGCGTGACGGCGGCGGCGCGCGTCCTGCCATTCGCGGTATCGACCATGACATTGTAGGACAGCACTTCGAGCGGCAGGCCCGCGGCCTTGGCGGCGTCCTGAGTCAGCACGACGGCGGTCGCGCCGGTGTCGAGGATCATCGGCACGACACCGCCATTCACCCGCGTGGACAGGTCGAACGATCCGCCGCCGCCGCGCGCGATTTCGACGATGCGGCCGCGTGTCGCGGCGCGGCCCGGCACCATTTCCGCCATCAGTCGGTCGTAGACGCCGCGCATTTCGAAGCGATAGGTATAGCCGAGCGCGATCGCGAGCCCGATCACGATCCAGACCAGCACGATCTGCAACGCCTTGCCGATGCTTTCGCGGAACACCACGAGGGCGCTGCTGCCGAGAAAGACCAGAAGCGCGATCTTGTAGGCGAACGAGGCGAAGTCGTCGGTGCTCATCGGCCCGACGGTCCCCGCATCGTGACGGGCGATCAGAACCGCGGCCGCGAGCGCCAGACCAATCAGCAGGAGCCAGAGGATCGGGCTGCGCAACGCATTCATTCCTTCGGGGCCGGAGCGTCCGGCATCGCTGCACCCATCCGATGGGCCGCGATTCGGTCCGGCAACAATGCCATGATGTGGCGGCGTTCGCGCTCGGACATCGCGCCCCATCCGGCAATCTCGTCGAGGGTGCGGCCGCAGCCGCGGCACAGTCTTGCGCCGGCTTCGAGCACGCAGATTTTGAGGCAGGGTGTTTCGATGGCTGGCATTGCCGCAGGGTTCGCTTCGCCCGCAACATAGGCGCGGCTGCGGGAAAGACAATGCGTCAGTTATGCGCCGTTCTTTCCTGTGGCCTGAGGACCGCCCTCGCGCCGCTCGAACGGCAGCGACGGTTCTCGCGGTTGCAGCGCGGGCGATGGCTCGGCGAGCGGCGCCAGCGCCGCCATCACGCGTTCCGGCGGCAGCGTCACGATCACTTCGGTGCCCACGCGCAGTTTCGACTTCAGGGTGAAGGTGCCGCCATGCAGATCGACCAGGCTCTTGGCGATCGGCAGGCCGAGCCCAGCTCCCTGTTCGGCGGATTTGATCGCGTTCGACCCCTGGCCGAAAGATGCGAGCACCACCGGAATCTCATCTTCCGGGATGCCGGGACCGGTATCCTTGACACTGAAATACTGCCCGCCCGACGCGGTCCAGCCGACTTTCAGCCAGATGTCGCCGCCCTGCGGCGTGAACTTCACGGCGTTGGACAATAGGTTCAGCGCGATCTGGCGGATGGCGCGTTCGTCGGCCCAAACCCGCGGCAAATCGGGCTCGAACACTTCGTGAATGGTGATCTTGCGATTCTTGGCGCGCAGCCTGATCAGGTGATGACAGTCCTGCACCGCGCTCACAAGTGCGATGGCCTCCTCGTTGAGTTCGTAGCGGCCGGCCTCGATCCGCGACAGATCGAGAATTTCATTGATGAGACCGAGCAGATGCTGACCCGATTCGTGAATGTCGTTTGAATAGTCCTTATAGGCTGCGACCGTGTGCGGCCCGAAAATCTCGTTCTTCATCACTTCGGAGAAGCCGAGAATCGCATTCAGCGGCGTGCGCAATTCGTGGCTCATCTGGGCCAGAAAACGCGATTTCGAGATATTCGCAGCTTCGGCACGATGGCGCGCCTCGTCGGAAATCGTCTTGGCTTCTTCCAGTTCGCCGATCAGCATGTCCTTTTCGGCGCGGGCCTGCAGCGTCTGCAGCGCCGACGAATAGAGCCGGTGCGCGAGGAGCAGAAAATAACCCTGCGCCGCAACCGCCATCACCGCAAGGATATAGTCGTGCAGATTGCCCTTGATTGCAAAATTGAAGGCCACAGCGCCGGTCACCGGCACGGTCGCGGCAAACACGGCAATCGGCAGCGAGAAAGCGAGCATGCTCGATACCGACACCACCAGCAGCATCACAAACAGCATGAAGGTGCCGGTATTTTCGACCCCGCCAGCCGGGTGCACGAGGTTGAACATCCAGGCGAGCCCGAAGAACAAGTCGAGCGCGATGAAACGGATGCGCCAGGCCCTGATGTTGATTTCGGCGACCGGCATCGCGAGGAATTGCCGGCATTTCGCCACCATCACCGCCTGGATCAGCAGCACGCCGGCCGTCCAGATGCCGGCTGTGGCGGCCCCGCTCCACAGGCTCGAGAGAAAGCCGACGGTTGCCACCAGCAGCAACACCACCAGGGACGCGGACAGGCGGTTCTGTGCGAACATCCGCATCAATTCGTAGTCGAAGACCGGGCTGGTTCCGCTGGTCGACGTCAGCCGGTCGCGGGCGTCGCGCACGCGCTGGGATGCCGCGCGCCGTCGCTTGGCTGCGGCTTGCTTGCGTGCGTCGCTGGCGTTGCTGGTCGTCATGCGTCGTCCGGCCGTCGTCCCCAAAGCGCCCAGCACCGCAAAACAGTCTGCCGCGATGAGTGGCGGCGCAACGTGTCCGAGTTTTGGATTCGAAGGACGCTGGCCCCCGTTCGAACCAGTGCGGTATGGTTTCGCTCGCCGCGGATGCCGGCAACGGCCTGTGGCGAGATAGTTGCGAAACGCTGCACTGGGGAAACTTGCTCAAAAAACCTTAAGGGCAACCTTAACAAGTTGCGAAAATTATCCTAACGGGAGGTTAAACGTGCGGCTTTACGACGGGGGGCGGGCGCCAAATCCGCGGCGGGTCAGGATCTTTCTCAGCGAGAAGGGCATTTCGGTGCCGATCGCGCCGGTCGATCTCGGCACCATGGAGCACAAGTCTCCGGGCTACACGGCCGTCAATCCGCTGCAACGCGTCCCGGCGCTCCAACTCGACGACGGCACCGTTCTCACCGAGTCGATCGCCATCTGTCGCTATTTCGAGGCACTGCAGCCGGAGCCGGCGCTGTTCGGGCGCACCCCTCTCGAGATCGCCCTGATTGAAATGTGGCAGCGCCGGATCGAGCTGCATCTGCTCGGCGCCATCCAGCATGTTTTCCGCCATCTGCATCCGGGCATGAAAGAGCACGAGGTGCCGCAGATCCCGGCCTGGGGCGAGGTCAACAAGCCGCGTGTGCTGGAATTTCTGGGTATTCTGGACCGGGAACTTGGCAAACGGCGCTTCGCCGCGGGCGACAGCTTTTCCGTCGCCGACATCACGGGGCTTGTGGCGCTCGATTTCATGCGCGCGGCAAAGCTCGACCGGCCGGCCGAGTTTACCCATGTCGGCCGCTGGCATGTGGAACTTGCGGCGCGTCCGAGCGCGCGGGCCTGAGGCGCGGCCGTTACGCCAGACCGCCCGAAAATTTGCGCACACGATTGTTTGAACGGCGCATCGGCCCGCCCAGTCTCTGCCGACAGCCGGCCAGTGAACCGCGCCCGACAGGCCGCCGACGAAGCCTCCAGGACATTACGTTTTGCTCATGGAGGGCGCCATGGTTCGCAAGGGGTTCGCATCGTTCCTGATCGCTGCTGCCGCGACGGCGGCGCTGGCCGGCACCGCAACCGCTCAGGTTCGCACGGCGGCGCTGCAAAATGACGGTTTCCGGCTCGCCCAGGCGGTTCAGGAGGAAAACCGGATCGCACTGGTCATCGGCAATTCGGCCTATCAGGCCAACCAGCCCCTCAACAATCCGGTCAACGACGCCCAGGCCATCTCCAGAATGCTGAATCAGGCGGGCTTCGAGGTTGTGATGGCCTTCGACCTGACCCGCGACGTCATGGTCCAGACGGTCGAGGAATTCGCCCAGCGCGTTCTTGAGAAGGGCAACAACACCATCGCCATGGTTTATTACGCCGGTCACGGCATGCAGGTCGATGGCGAGAATTATCTGATCCCGATCGATGCGCGCTTTGAGGCGGAGGACGACCTCGCCGACCAAGGTGTCAGGCTTGCCGATGTCGTGGCCGCGCTTGAGGCGACCCAGAGCAAAGCCCGGATCGTCGTGATCGATGCGTGCCGGAACAACCCGTTCGGCGGCGCTGCCACCGATGACAAGGGCGGCTTTGCGCTGGTCGATGCGCCCGAAGGCGCGCTGATCGCCTACTCGACTGCGCCCGGCACGGTTGCGTTTGACGGTTTTGGCCGTCACAGCCCCTATGCGGCCGCCTTCATGCGAACCGCGCGCACCCCGAACCTGCCTGTCGAGCAGGTGTTCAAAAAGGTGCGCCTGCTCGTCAACGAATCCACCGACCGCAAGCAGACCCCATGGGACAGCGCACGGCTCAATTCCGAATTCGTCTTCTTCGCCAGCGCCGACGCACCGGCGGCGCCGGCCGTGGTGCCCGCCAAGGTCGCCGTGACCGAACTTGCCTCGCGTCCCGTGCGGCAGGCCTATGAGGTGGTGATCGCCGAAGACCGCGAGGACTATTACGAGGAATTCGTGCGCGTCTACGCGAACGATCCGCTGGCCGATCACGTGCGCCGGCTGCTCAATCGCCGCAAGCAAATGGTTGCGTGGCAGGTCGTCACCCATCGCAACCGCCCCGAGGACTATGCCGAATTCGCGCGGCGCTTCCGCGACAGTGGCCTTGCGCTTGCCGCGCGCCGTCTCCAGGAGCGTCCGCGGCCGGTGAACATCGCCTTCCCGAAGCGCGGCGAAGGCCGGTTCGGCGATGGCCGCTTCGGCATCAAAGTGAATACCGGCAACAATGGCCGTCCGGTCATCAACCTGCCGGGCCGCGGCAACGGCAATCTCGATGGCCGCCGTCCCGTGATCGGCTTCCCGAACAATGGCGGCAACGGCCGTCCGGTGTTCAACAACGGCAACGGTAATAATGGCAACGGCAACAATGGCCGCCCGATCCTCAATCAGAATGGCGGGATCAACCCGAATGGCGGACGTCCGGTGACCAACCAGAATGCCGGGATCAACCCGAATGCCGGCCGTCCTGTGATCAACCAGAATGGCGGGATCAACAATGGCAACCGCCCGGGCAATGGTGTGCCGCAAAATGCCGGGATCAACCCGAATGCTGGCCGTCCTGTGATCAACCAGAATGGCGGCATTAACCCGAATGGTGGCCGCCCGGTCATCAACCAGAACGGTGGCCGTCCGGTGATCAATCAGAGTAGCGGCATCAACCCGAATGCCGGTCGTCCAGTGATCAACCAGCGGGCCCCGCAGATCCAGCAGCGGATCCCGCAAGTCCAGCAACGGTTGCCGCAGATTCAGCAGCGTGCTCCGCAGTTCCAGCGCGCCCCGCAGTTCCAGCAGCGTGTCCCGCAAATCCAGCGCCAGAACTTCCAGCCGCGTGTGGCCAATGGCGGCGGCTTCGGAGGCAATCGCGGTGGTGGCGGCTTCCGGCGCTGATCCGACGGACCCGCTTACGTTCATGAGGAGGCCGGCGCGATGCCGGCCTTCTTTTTATTGCTAGTTGCGTTCCAGCCGCGCGATTAGGCTCGACGTATCCCAGCGCTTGCCGCCCATCGCCTGCACCTCCGAATAGAACTGGTCGACCAGCGCGGTAACAGGCAGATGCGCACCGTTCCTGCGCGCTTCGGTGAGGCAGATGCCAAGATCCTTGCGCATCCAGTCCACGGCGAAGCCGAAATCGAACTTGCCCTCGGCCATGGTCTTGTAGCGGTTTTCCATCTGCCAGGACTGCGCTGCGCCCTTCGAAATGGTGGCGATCAGCTTCTCGATGTCGAGGCCGGCTTTCTTGGCGAAATGCAGCCCTTCGGACAGGCCCTGAACCAAGCCCGCGATGCAGATCTGGTTGACCATCTTGGCGAGCTGGCCGGCGCCCGGTGCGCCCATCAGGTTGCAGGCGCGCGCATAGGAATCGATCACCGGCTTGGCGCGGTCGAACGCTGCGGCATCGCCGCCGCACATCACGGTGAGGACGCCGTTCTCGGCGCCGGCCTGACCGCCCGACACCGGCGCGTCGATGACATCGAAGCCGCTGTTTTTCCCCGCTGCGTAGAGTTCGCGTGCGATTTCGGCCGATGCGGTGGTGTGATCGACGAACACGGCGCCCTTCTTCATCGCGCCGAATGCGCCCGAGGCGCCGAGCGTCACCTCGCGCAGATCGTCGTCATTGCCCACACAGCACATGACGAAGTCCTGACCGTCGGCGGCCTGGTTCGGGGTCGGCGCACTCTTTCCCCCGAACTGCGCAACCCATTTCTCGGCCTTGGCGGCGGTGCGGTTGTAGACGGTGACGTCGTGGCCGCCCTTCTGCTTCAGATGCCCCGCCATCGGATAGCCCATCACGCCGAGCCCCAGAAACGCCACCTTCGCCATTGCCGTCCTCCCGTCACGGCCGCGTCCGCAGCCCGTTTCCGACCGGCGGCCAATGTGACGCCTTGTGCGGCCCCGTCAACCCGCCCTATCTATGCGCTCGCAATCGGGAGGGAGAGCGGACCAGGTGGCACCGACCAAAGAGCAGATCCGCGAGCGGCTCGCGCAAATCGCCGGGCCGGGCGGCAAGGCGCTGACCGACACCGGTGCGCTGTCCGATATCGTCGTGTCGGACGGCAAGGTGTTCTTCTCGCTCAGCGTCGATGCCGCCGAGGTCAAGGCCTGGGAGCCGGTGCGCAAGGCGGTCGAGGACGCGGTCAAAGCGCTCCCCGGTGTCACCTCCGCCATGGTTGCCCTGACTGCCGAGCGTGCCGCGGGCAGGGGCGCCGCCCCGCCGCAGGCCGCCGGGAGGCAGAAGGGGGGGAGTGGGGGGGGGGGTAGCGAGGGAGAGGACGATGAGGGAGGCGCCGCCCGAGGAGAG
>NZ_JBKBVB010000050.1:0-10172 GCF_046289595.1 Pseudorhodoplanes sp. | reverse complement strand
GCGCTGGTCCCGCCGGCGTTCCCGGCGTGACGTCCATCATCGCGGTCGCGTCCGGCAAGGGCGGCGTCGGCAAGTCCACGACCTCGATCAATCTGGCGCTGGCTTTGCGCGATCTCGGGCTCAAGGTCGGCGTACTCGATGCCGATATTTACGGACCGTCCATGCCCAAGCTGCTCGCCATCCGCGAGAAGCCGCAGACCATCGGCGGCACGCGGCTCAAGCCGATCAGCCGCTACGATCTCGCCGTTATGTCGATCGGCTTTCTCATCGAAGAAGAAACCCCGATGATCTGGCGTGGGCCGATGGTGATGTCGGCGCTCACCCAGATGCTGCGCGAGGTGGAATGGGGCAATCTCGATGTCATGGTGGTCGACATGCCGCCCGGCACCGGCGACGCGCAGCTCACCATGGCGCAGCAGGTACCGCTTGCCGGCGCCGTCATCGTCTCGACGCCGCAGGATCTCGCCTTGATCGATGCCCGGCGCGGTGTCGCCATGTTCAAGCGGGTGAATGTGCCAATTCTCGGCGTGGTCGAGAATATGAGTTATTTCGTTTGCCCGAAATGCGGCACCCGTTCGGACATTTTCGGCCATGGCGGGGCGAAGCACGAGGCCGAGCGGCTCAATGTCCCGTTCCTCGGCGCGGTACCGCTCGACATGACGATCCGGGAGACGTCCGACGCCGGTTTGCCGGTGGTTGCGACCCATCCGGACGGACCGCATGCGAAAGTCTATCGTGAGATCGCGGGGAAACTGCGCGATGCGCTGGCAGGAGCGAGCGCGGGACGTGCGGCGCCGCGGATCGTCATCGAGACTTGAGTGCACGCGCACGAAAGGCCAAATTCGCGGGGCGGTCAGGACATCATATCAGGACATGACACGGGTCGGGAGGTGCGGATGCGAGAGGGACACAGCTTGGGCTCGAAATTCGGCGGCATTCTGATTGCGGCGGCCATCGGCCTGCCGTGGACGATACCGGCCCACGCGCAGAAGGCGCCCGAGGCGCCGGAGGCCGATCGGCAGGAGGTTCTGATCAAGACCACGCTGCTGACCTTCAACGACGCGAATCTGACGCAAAATTACGACGTGCTCCATGCCAGACTGTCGAAGCAATTTCGCGATCAGTTCCCGCCCGAGCGGCTGAAGGAAGTGTTCAAGCCGTTCGTGGAACAGAAGATTGACATCGAAACAATCGCGGTCAAGGTGCCGATTCCGGCCAAGAATGCGGCGGTGGACGAGCGCGGCGTGCTGTCGCTGGTCGGCCATTTCGACATCATGCCGAGCCATGTTTTTTACGATCTGGCCTACGTCATGTCCGAGGGCGACTGGAAGCCGATCAAGATCAACGTCAATGTCCGTCCGCCGGACCAGAAGAAACAGTAAGCAGCTCCGGTCCGGGCCGGATCGAGCGCCGGCTAGTCGTCCGCCCACATCCGGATAAGGTTGGCAACCGATTTCGAGATCAGGTCGAACTCGGCGCTCTTGCCGTCGCGCGCGAAAATCGTGCGACGCGCAGTGTCGAGATCGAACAACATTTCGCGCTGCGCGGCGTCGCGAACATAGCTGCGTGCCCAGCCGGCGACGACGTGGCGCTGGCCGCGCGTTACGGGTGCGACCCGGTGCAAGGTCGTCGCCGGATAAACGAACATCGATCCAGCCGACAGCTTGACGGCGTCGTCACCTGCCGCATTTTCGATCACGAGCTCCCCGCCATCGTAACTCTCCGGCGGATCGAGAAACAGTGTGAAGGCCACGTCGGTGCGCATGCCGCGCATCAGCGCATCGTCGACATGAACGCCGTATTGCATGCCGGTCTCGGTGCGCGAGAACAGAAGCTGGCTCAACGCTTTCGGGCGCGCCGCCATACGGAATAATTCGCTTGCCATGATGCGCGCCGCGACCATGTCGCGGATCGCATCGAGGCGGCGGTCCCGCGCATCCGCCTGCCGGTTGTCTTTGACTGCGCGCGCAGCGAAGCCTGCGGTCTCGCGGCCGTCGACGAAACGGACTTTTCCAAGCGCTTCGTGAATTGCGGCGATATCGTCCGGGTTCAGAATGTCTGCAATTACGATCTGCATCGACACGCACTGCCATGACTGACGGGCTCGGGGCAAAATCTCGAGACCAGGTTGGAACAATTCAAAGACATCGTTCTTGGACTTGACCTGCGGGAGAGCTAAGCAGGAATTCAGCGCGCCACTTTAGACAGGACAGCATCATGAAGAAACGCCGCAAGATCTGGATCGGTATCGGCGCATTCATTGTGGCTGGCGGCGCCGGTTCTCCGTCGCTGCCCGAAGCCGCTGCGAAGGACCAGCATGCAGGCCCTGCAGATACGCGGGGATATACCGGCATGAGCACCGCGACGCGCCAGCGCATCATGGGGCAGGCGATGACGGTCGGGCAGGGCGGCGAAGGCGGCGAAGGCGGCGAGGGCGGCGAAGCCGGCATCGATGCCGAAGCCGCCGCAACGGACCCGGTGGCTTACGGGGTCGCGCTGCAGGTGATCGCCGCGCATTTTCATGCCGGACTCGTGGCCTATGAGGGCAACGAACAGGAGGCGGGCGCGCAGATGTTCGCGCATGGACTGTCCGAGGTCTATGTCGAGATGGAAGGCGTGTTCAAGGCGCGCGGTGTCACCGATCTCGGCCGCAAGCTCGAAGCCGCGGTCAACGCCGCGGTGGAAAAGAAGCCGGGCGCGGAGGTCAGGCGCAGGGCCGATGCGGTGTTTGCGGCGCTCGCGGCTGCCGAACGGAAAGGGCCTGCGTCCAAGGCGCCGGTCGAGGCGGTGCGGGCACAGGTCGCGGCCGAGATGATCGACCGCGCCGCCGCGCAGTACGCTGTCGTCCAGAAAGACAACGAGCTGGAGGCCTATCTGGACGGCCTCGGCTTTGCCATGGCCGCCCGCGATCAGGCCAAGACCGCATTGCCGTATCTGCGCAAGCTCGATCCGAAGAAAGCGACTGCGGTCGCAAACGCCCTTCATCTGACCGAACAGGCTTATCCCGGCATCAGGCGGCCCGAGACGCCCAAAGTCAGCCTGTCCGATCTGCAGAGCGCGGCCTCGGCGGCCAAGCTTGCGGTGTCCAGTCTGCCCTGAGCGAGCCAGCCGGACATCGCAGGGTCGCACCAGGGCTGGGGGTTCTAACGGCAAAAGCGCTGGCGCGCATTGCCGGGCGTGACCCGTCCGATTTTCGGATTGTCCGATTTTCGCATTGACGCTGCCTCATCGATTTGTGAAGCGGGAGACCTTGTCCGGGCCCGGCTATGCCATCATCGTCTGCCCGGCTGGACTGGCCGGCCGCCGGGCCGAACTCGGAATCAAAGAACCCTTCAGGGAGAAACACGCATGAGACGCCGTCAATTCATTGCGACGATCGGAGCCGGGGCGGCCGCGGCCGCGATTGCCAAGCCAGCGATCGCGCAATCGGCCCCGGACATCAAGTGGCGCCTGACCTCGAGCTTTCCGAAATCGCTCGACACGTTGTGGGGCGGCGCCGAGGTCTTCTGCAAGGCCGTCGCCGAGGCAACCGACAACAAGTTTCAGATTCAGCCCTTCGCTGCCGGCGAAATTGTCCCCGGTCTTGCCGCGGCCGACGCCGTGACCAATGGCACGGTCGAGATGTGCCAGACGGCATCCTACTATTATGTCGGCAAGGATCCGACCTTTGCGCTGTCCTGCGCGTTTCCGTTCGGCCTCAACACCCGCATGCAGAATGCCTGGCTGTACCGCCATGGCGGAACGGAAATGATGAATGACTTCTACAAGAAGTTCAAATTCGTCGCGCTTCCCGCAGGCAACACCACCTGCCAGATGGGCGGCTGGTTCCGCAAAGAGATCAAGGACGTGTCCGATCTCAACGGCCTGAAAATGCGCATTGCCGGCCTCGCCGGTCAGGTGCTGTCCAGGCTCGGTGTCGTGCCGCAGCAGCTCGCCGGCGGCGATATTTATCCGGCTCTGGAGAAAGGCACGATCGATGCCGCCGAATGGGTCGGCCCTTATGACGATGAGAAGCTCGGATTCCAGAAGGTTGCGCCGTTCTACTATTATCCCGGATGGTGGGAAGGCGGCACCGTGGTTCACAATTTCATCAATATCGATGAGTGGAACAAGCTGCCGAAGACCTATCAGCAAATTTTGCGATCCGCTTCGGACACCGCCAACATCGCCATGACCGCCAAATACGACGCGGAGAATCCCGGCGCGATCAAGCGGCTGGTCGCGTCAGGGGCGCAGTTGCGGCCCTATCCGCAGCCCGTGCTGGACGCCTGCTACAAGGCTGCGAACGACGTTTATGCCGACATCTCGTCGAAAAATCCGGAGTTCAAGAAGATTTACGACAACATCGTCGCGTTCCGGAACGATCAGTATCTGTGGTGGCAGGTCGCCGAATATGCCTATGACAGCTACATGATCAGGGCGCGGACGCGGTCCTGACCGCACACAGGTTACGCATCACTCGGAGCCGGCCATCGGGCCGGCTCTTTTCGTTCTGGATATCGGGTTCCGCCTCGGACATGATCTGCCCTGGCGAAAGAGGCCGCATCCGCGCGGACCAGCCCGCAGAAGGCGTCGCCCTGAAGAGAGGGATGCCATCATGAAACGCCGATTTTTCCTGAAAGCTGCCACCGCAGGATTGGCCACGGGCGCGATCGCAGCTCCGGCCATCGCGCAATCGAACCCGGAAATTCGATGGCGCTTGACGTCGAGCTTCCCGAAGTCGCTCGACACCATCTACGGCGCATCGGAAGTTTTCGCCAAGGCCGTCGCCGATGCCACCGACAATCGCTTTCGCATTCAGGTCTTTGCCGCGGGCGAGATCGTCCCCGGTTTGCAGGCTGCCGATGCCGTGACCAACGGCACCGTCGAAATGTGCCACACCGCTTCCTACTACTATGTTGGAAAGGATCCGACATTTGCATTCGGGACGGCAATCCCGTTCGGTTTCAACCAGCGCATGATCGATGCCTGGATGTTCAACGGCGGCGGTCTCGACATGATGAACGACTTCTATAAGAAGCACGGCATCATTGCGTTTCCGGCTGGCAATACCGGCGCGCAGATGGGCGGCTGGTTTCGCAAGGAGATCAAAAGTGTTGACGACCTGAAGGGCCTGAAAATGCGGATTGGCGGATTCGCCGGCCGCGTGCTGGCGAAGGTCGGCGTGGTGGCGCAGCAGATCGCCGGCGGCGACATCTATCCGGCGCTGGAGAAGGGCACCATCGATGCCGCGGAATGGGTCGGCCCCTATGACGACGAGAAGCTCGGCTTCCAGAAGGTCGCGCCCTATTACTATTATCCCGGCTGGTGGGAAGGCGGCCCAATGCTGCACAACTTTATCAATATCGCAAAGTGGAACGAGCTGCCGAAGAGCTACCAGTCGATCGTTGAATCGGCGTCGCATGTCGCCAATACCATCATGATGGCGCGCTACGATGCCGGTAATCCCGGAGCGCTCCGCCGCCTGGTCGCCGGCGGGGCACAATTGCGTGCTTTCCCGCAATCGGTGATCGAGGCCTGCTATACCGCCGCGAACGAGCTCTATGCCGAAACTGCCGCCAAGAACCCCGACTTCAAGACGATTCTGGACAGCGTGGTGGCTTTCCGCAACGATCAGTATCTGTGGTGGCAGGTCGCGGAATACGGTTACGACAGCGGTATGATCCGCTTGCGCGCACGCACCTGAGGGCGAGCGTGGCGCCTTTCTCACTGTCATGGCCGAAGTTCCGGCCATGACAGCCATTGCCGCTATTTGATCACCGGCGGCGTATCGAACTGCAGCGGCGGCGGCGCCTCGAGGCCGGGCAGGCTGCGCAGTTGCTCCTCGATCCGGGCCGGATCAGGTTTAACCTGATGCGCCTTGTAGTGCATCACCATGCCCGGGAAGGCGATCACCAGGGCGACCATCAAGCACTGGATGAACACGAACGGCACCGCACCCCAATAGATTTCGCCCGTGGTCACCGGCGGCATCTGCTTGCCGGTGACGCGATCGATATAGGCGCTGCGCGGCGCGACCGAACGCAGATAGAACAGGGCGAAACCGAATGGTGGATGCATGAAGGCAGTCTGCATGTTGACCGCAAGCATCACGCCGAACCAGATCAGGTCGATGTCGAGCCGCACGGCGGCGGGCGCCAGGAGCGGAATGACGATAAACGCGATTTCGAAGAAATCGAGGAAGAACGCCAGAACGAAAACGAAAACATTGACGAAGATCAGGAATCCCATCTGCCCGCCGGGCAGCCCGACCAGCAATTCCTCGACCCAGCGATGGCCGTCGACGCCGTAGAAGGTCAGTGAGAACACCCGCGCGCCGATCAGAATGAAGATTACGAAGGCGGAGAGTTTGGCGGTGGATTGCGCGGCCTGCCGGGTCAGGTCGAGGGTGAGCCGCCCCTTGGCGATCGCAAGCAGCATCGCGCCGACCGCACCCATTGCCCCGCCCTCGGTGGGGGTTGCGACGCCGATGAAGATGGTGCCGAGCACGAGGAAGATCAGCGCCAGCGGCGGGACCATGACGAAGATCACCTGTTGGGCCATGATCGACAGGAGATTGAGGCGGGCTACGCGGTTGATCACCGCAATGGAAAAGGCGATCGCCACGGCCACGGTCATGGTCAGAACCACGAAGTCGGCCCCGGCGGATACCTTGGTCGTGCGCATGTAGAGATAGGCTGCGGTGGCGGAAAACAGCACCACGATTGCGAGCGAAGGCAGACCGCGGCTGCCGTCCGGTTCCTTGTAGGTCAGCGCTTCGGCGGGCAGACCGGGAGCCGCGCCGGGCCTGACATTCGCGACAAGAAAAATGTAACCGGCATAAAGGCCGGACAGCACGAGCCCGGGTATGAATGCGCCCTCGTACATGTCGCCGACCGAACGGCCGAGCTGGTCCGCCATCACGATCAGGACGAGCGAGGGCGGGATGATCTGCGCCAGCGTGCCGGATGCCGCGATCACGCCGGTTGCGACCCGGCGGTCATAGCCGTAGCGCAGCATGATGGGAAGCGCGATCAGGCCCATGGAGATCACCGACGCTGCGACCACACCGGTGGTCGCGGCAAGCAGCGCTCCGACGAAGACCACGGCATAGGCGAGGCCGCCCTTCATGGTGCCGAACAACTGCCCGATAGTGTCGAGCAGGTCCTCGGCCATGCCGGATCGTTCAAGAATCAGTCCCATGAAGGTGAAGAACGGGATCGCAAGCAGCGTGTCGTTGTTCATCACGCCATAGACGCGCTCCGGCAGCGCCTGCAGGAAGTCGGGCCGGAACAGCCCGAGCTCGATACCGATCAGACCGAAAAACAATCCATTGGCGGCGAGCGCGAAGGCGACCGGATAGCCGAGCAGCAGAAACACCACGAGGGAGCCGAACATGATCGGCGCCATGTAGTGGATCAGGAGCTGGGTCATGGCGGGTCCGGCGGCTGGCTATTGTTTGTCGGGTTTGATTTCGGCAAGCAAGCGTTCGGCCTCTGCTTCCGCCGGGTGCAGGGTTTCCTCAAATGGATCGGGAATGACGCCGCGCATCACGGCGATGCGTTTGATGATCTCGGAGATGCCCTGGAAGAACAGCAGAGTGAAGCCGATCACCACCAGTGACTTGGCGGGCCATTGCGGCAGGCCGCCGGAATTGAAGGATTGCTCGTTCAGACGGTAGGACGTCAGGAAGAAGGGCCAGCCGGTCACGATCATCACCACGGTCAGCGGCAGCAGGAACACGACATGGCCGAACAGATCGATGATGTTGCGGACGGTCTTCGGGAACAGGTTGTTCACGATGTCGATGCGGATGTGCTCGTTCGACATCAGGGTCCAGGGCGAGCACAGCATGAAGATCAGGCTGAACATCACCCATTGCAGTTCGAGCCAGGCGTTGGATGACAGGCCGAGCACTTTGCGGCTCACGGCATTGGCCGCAGAAATGATGACGACGGCGAGGATCAGCCAGGAGACCCATTTGCCGAGCCGCGAATTGATCGCATCGATGATGCGGCTCACAGCGAGCAAAGCTTGCACTGACGGAATCCCCTCGATCCCGGCGCTTCACGCGCGCTTGGGCGGCCGGCGGCCGACCTGTGAACAGCTAATCCGAACCGCGCGGCGGCCGTCAATCGAAAGTTTGCCTATGCCGGAGGCGGTCCAAGAGCCGCGACCTGGCGGCGGGCAACGGCTTCGCGATGCAGCGCGTAAAGTCCGCTGAACACGATCAGGGCGGCGCCGAACAGCGCCCAACCGTCAGGAACTTCGCCGAACGCGACATAGCCCGCAACTCCCATCCAGATCAAAAGGGTATATCGGAACGGTGCAACCGCAGGAATTTCAACCCCGCGGAATGCGAAGACCATGAGATAGGTGCCCAGCCCGAGAAAGGCCGATGCGACCGTGATCATGGTCCATTGCGCGCCGTCCGGAGCGATCCAGGTTTCCGTCACCCCGATTGCAGCGCCCGATGCCATGACCGCGATCGTGCCGTAAAAACCGACCACGAGCGAGAGGATATGCGGGTCGATGCGCCGGGTGGTCAGATCGCGCGCCGCGCCGAAAAAGGCCGCGGCAAGTCCCACCAGCGCCCACCAGTCCAGCGTGCCGGCACCCGGCTTCACGATGAACAAAGTTCCGATCAGTCCGACGCCGATCGCGCTCCAGCGCCGCCAGCCGACGGGATCGCCGAGCATGACCGCGGCAAGCGCGGTGAGGATCAGCGGCGTTGTCATGACCACAGCCGACAGGTCGGCGATTTTCATGTTGATCAGCGCCGCGATGAAGAACCCGGTGCCGAGCGCGTCGAACAGGGCGCGCAACAAGACCATTGGCGTCGCCGAGGCGGCGATGAAGCGCAGGCCGCCGGTCATGGCGATCACCGCGAGCAGGATGAGGCTCGAGACTACGCCGCGCAGAAACAGAACCTCGCCGAACGGCAGGTCGCGCGCCACGAGCTTCACGAACACGTCGTTGACGGTATAGGCGGCCATGCCGAACGTCAGCGCAATCATGCCGCGACGGTTGGCAGCGGACTGAGACACGTTTTCCGATTCCGAAAAACCGGCGTCAGCCGCCGGTGACGCTCATATGGCGGGGCAGGGCGGGACGCTTGTTGCGGCGGTCGATGACGAAGTCGTGGCCCTTCGGCTTGCGGGCGATCGCAGCTTCGATCGCGGCATGCAAAAGGTCGTCGGATTCGGAGGCGCGCAGGGGTGCGCGCAAATCCGCTGCGTCTTCCTGCCCGAGGCACATGAACAGCGTGCCGGTGCAGGTCAGGCGCACGCGGTTGCAGGATTCGCAGAAATTGTGGGTCATCGGCGTGATGAAGCCCAGCCGTCCGCCGGTTTCGGCCACCCGCACATAGCGCGCCGGCCCGCCGGTGCGGTAGTCGATGTCTTCAAGCGTGAAGCGTTCGGCCAGGCGTCCGCGCACCATCGACAGCGGCAGATATTGATCGAGCCTGGCTTCGCCGACATCGCCGAGCGGCATCACCTCGATCAGCGTCAGGTCCATGCCGCGGCCATGCGACCAGTCGATGAGGCCTGCAATTTCCTCCTCGTTGACGCCCTTCAGCGCCACCGCGTTGATCTTGATCTTCAGGCCCGCCTGCTGCGCTGCGTCGATGCCCGCCATCACGCGGGCAAGGTCGCCCCAGCGGGTGATGGCGCGGAACTTGTCTGTATCCAGCGTATCGAGTGAGACATTGATACGCTCGATGCCATGGTCCTTCAGCTCGGCCGCATATTTCGCAAGTTGCGAGCCGTTGGTGGTTAGGGTCAATTCGTCGAGTGCGCCGGACCGCAGATGCCGCGACAGCGAGCCGATCAGCGTCATGATCCCGCGCCGCACCAGGGGTTCGCCGCCGGTCAGGCGCAGCTTGCGCACCCCGCGCGACACAAAAGCAGAGCAGACCCGGTCGAGTTCCTCAAGCGTCAGCAGGTCGGCTTTCGGCAGAAATGCCATATCCTCCGACATGCAATAGACGCAGCGGAAATCGCAGCGGTCCGTCACCGAGACCCGAAGATAGGAGATGGCGCGCGCGAACGGATCCACGAGCGGGGCGCGCGCCGCCTCGCGGTCGAGCTGGATTGGTTGCGGTGCAGCATTCATCCGGGAACCTCAACCCCAAATATAAGGCTTCCACGGAGGATGGCAAAAGCCTTGGTAGAGACCTTAGTCTGACGGTA
>NZ_JBKBVB010000049.1:0-31621 GCF_046289595.1 Pseudorhodoplanes sp. | reverse complement strand
TCGCCAAGAAGCAGATCGAAATCGCCGAGAAAGTCGGCGCCGATGCCGTGGCCCATGGCGCGACCGGCAAGGGCAACGACCAGGTTCGTTTCGAGCTGACCTATTATGCGCTCAAGCCCGATATTACCGTGATTGCGCCGTGGCGCGAATGGGATCTCACTTCGCGCACCAGGCTGATCGACTTCGCCGAGAAGCATCAGATCCCGATCGCCAAGGACAAGCGCGGCGAGGCGCCGTTCTCGGTCGACGCCAACCTCCTGCACTCGTCCTCCGAAGGCAAGGTTCTGGAAGACCCGAATGTCGAAGTGCCGGATTACGTGTTCTCGCGCACCGACGATCCGCTGACCGCGCCGGACAAGCCGGCCGAAATCACCGTCGACTTCGAGAAGGGCGATGCGACAGCGGTCGATGGCAAGAAAATGTCGCCCGCGACGCTGCTGAAGAATCTCAACGATCTCGGCAAGCTGCACGGCATCGGCCGGCTCGATCTGGTCGAGAACCGCTTCGTCGGCATGAAGTCGCGCGGCATGTACGAGACGCCGGGCGGCACCATCCTGCTCGCGGCGCATCGCGCCATCGAAAGCATCACGCTCGACCGCGGCGCGGCGCATCTCAAGGACGAGCTGATGCCGAAATATGCCGAACTGATTTATAACGGATTCTGGTTCACGCCCGAACGCGAAATGCTGCAGGCGGCGATCGACAAGTCGCAGGAGCATGTCACCGGCCGTGTCCGGCTGAAGCTCTATCGCGGCAATGTCTGGGTGACCGGTCGCGAGAGCCCGTATTCGCTCTACGATCAGGAGCTCGTCACCTTCGAGGAAGGCGCGGTCGCCTACGATCACCGCGACGCCGAAGGCTTCATCCGGCTGAATGCGTTGCGGCTGCGCACGCTCGGACAACGCAAGAAGAAGCGGGGACTCTGATTGATCGACGGAGAAGGAGAGCCGCTTTCCGCCGCTCCCCGTCCCCCGGTCGGGTCGTCTTTGATGCGGGGATTATGCCCGCCGGGGCAGCGTCCGCCAGATCGACGTGCCCCATTGCGTCGCCCGATGCCTTGCGCCGGCGCAGGCGCCGTACCACGCCGCAACTGCACCGAGGAGCGATGCCGCTCCGGCGAGGAACGCCAGCAAGACGGCGGCATTGCGTGCCCGCGAAATGGTCTCGCGCGCAGAGGCGATCACGGTTTCCACACGCTTCTGGGCGTCACCCGCGGAAAGGCCAGTATGCGCGGCCACCAGCCGCGTCAGGTAGGCGCGATCCTCTGCCTGGACGCCGGAATGCCCGCCGGCGGTGAGCAGGATGCGCGCGGCTTCTGCCCGCGTCGCGGCCACATCGCCTTCTATCGGCCTGCCGTCGGAGCGGAACAGGCGGTCGAGATCGAACGCGATGATCGTCTCGCCCGGGACCGAGACAGCCGGCCCCGCATTGCCGGAAGCCGGTGCGGCAAGCCGGCTCGCGCCGATCGCCCCGCCGATCAGCAACAGCGCAGCCATCAGCGTCGCCAGCGCCCAGACCAGAAGGCCGTGCGTGCCGTCGCGCGTCTCGCTTTCGTCGGCATCGAAGGAGTCGGTTCGGCCAAGCATCGATCCTGCGATATAGCCGCCGATCCCGTAAGCCGCCAACGCCACCAGCACGAGATAGATGCCGGACAGCACGAACAGCGTCATCGACGCATCCCGCCAGGTCGGTGCGGTGGAGCCGACGGCAAGACCCATTGCGGCGGCGAAGCTGTGCAGGACAAAAGCGAGCGCCGCTGCGGCGATGGCGCCGGCCCATACCGGGCCCCATTCGACGCTCGGCAACCCCGCCGTCGCGCGGACCGTTGCTGGTTGTGTGTCCATCCTTCGTCTCCTCAGCGCAGGCCGAAGAACGACAGGATCGCCATAATCACAACGATCAGTCCGACCAGATAGATAATTCCGTGCATGGTTCTCTCCCGTTTTTCCGACGGGGGAGCAACCTTCAACTGTGTTCCCGGTTCCGCGCCTTCGCCGCAAAGCGTGGCGGAAACCATGGTGTGCGCCGGCGGCGCCGAATCTCCGGGGAACCGTCCATTGTGGTCGACGCCGCTCTTGTAAGGCTCATCAAAACACAATGGCCGGGCGCGCGCCCGGCCATTGTCGTTGTGTTGGAGCGGACGCCCTCGGCGTCCTTTTGCATCCGCACCGGGCCGCTATTGCGGTTGCAACTGACCCTGCTGCAGCAGCGGCGTGATGCGGCGCACGGTGACGCGACGGTTCGCCCGCTCGGCGGCCATGGTCTGCACCTTGAGCTGCTGGGAGCCGTAGCCCTGTGTCGTCAGATTCTCGGGCGGAATCTGGAATTCGTCGGTGAGGATCACCGACACCGCTTCGGCGCGGCGATCCGACAGCGACAGGTTGTCGTCGTCGTTACCGGTGGCGTCGGTGTGGCCTTCGATCAGGAACACCTCGTTCGGATTTCGCTCGATGGCGCGGCGAATGCCTTCGGCGATCGGCGCCAGCCGGTCATACTGATCCGGCGTGATTTCCCATGACCCGAGATCGAAGGTGATGGTGTTGATATCGACCCGCGGCATGCGATCGCGCAATCCCGGGCTGTAGCGGATTTCGTCGAGGGTATAGGCCCGCGGCAGCACCTCGACCGGCGGCGCCATCAGCGCGTCATAGATGTATTCCGGCGGCGCCTCTTCCGCCTCGACAATGTAGCGCTCAGGCGGGATCGCCAGCGCGCCGATGGCCAGCACCGGCAGCGCCACGAAGAACGCATCCGCCCGGCGTCCGCCGCGCGGACGGTTGTCGATGATGATGACCTCGCGGCCGTTGACATAGCGCGAACGGCGCAACAGCCGGCCATTGGCGTCGGTCACGGTGACGATGCGCTGGCCGCGCGGATTGACGATCGTGGTCCGCGTCTCGTTGCCCAGGCGCTGCACGTTGACGTCGCGGCCGACGCGGCGGAACCGCTCGGTTTCGTCGTGCCGGATGAACTTGCGGTTGCCGTCCTGGACGATGGCGCGGCTGCCTTCCTGGATCACCCGGCGATTGCCCTCCTGGCGGACCTGACGCTCGCCGCGCACCTCATCGATGCGTCGCGCGCGGTCTTCGCGGCGCTGCTGGCGCTGCTCCTGCTGCTGGCCACGCTGCTCCTGGCGCTGTTGCTGTTGCTCCTGCTGCCGCTGATTTTGCTGCTGGCGCTGCTCCTGCCGCTGCTCTTGCCGCTGGTCTTGCCGCTGCTGCCGGTCGTCGCGGCGCTCCTGCCGCTGTTCCTGCTGCCGCTGCTGCTGCTCCTGGCGGCGTTGCTGCTGTTCCTGGCGGCGCTGCTCCTGCTGCTGCCGCTGGTCCTGTTGGCGTTGCTGGCGCTGCTGCTGCTCCTGCTGACGGCGCTGCTGCTGCTCCTGCTGTCGCTGCTGCTGTTGCTGTTGGCGCTGCTGCTGCTCCTGAGCCCGATTCTGCTGGCGTTCCTGCTGGCGTTGCTGCTGCTGCTGTCGCTGAGGCTCCTGGGCGCGTTGCTGCTGTCGCTGATCGCGGTTCTGCTGACGCTCTTGCTGGCGTTGCTGCTGCTGCTGCTGGCGCTGCTGCTGCTCCTGGGCGCGTTGCTGCTGCCGCTGATCGCGGTTTTGCTGACGGTCCTGTTGGCGCTGCTGCCGCCGCTGATCGCGGTCGCCCTGATCTTGCGCAACGACAAACGGGGTCAGATCATCGCGCGCTTCCGCCGGCTGCCCTGTCAACACAATGGATAGTGCGGCTCCGGAAAGGAGCAGTCGTGAAAGACGCATATGATTCTCGCTGCGTATGGTGAAGATCCTTGGGCACGACCGTTCCCCCGACGGTCGCGCCAAGCCGTGCGACAGAACGATGGCAGGGACGTGGCCGTTTGCTTAACGGCCGTAAATACCTGCGCAAATCAAGTTTGTTCCGCCGTCTTTATTGTCGCAGGGCGGCAACGTCCGCGAATCACGTCCACGAACACCTACCGCATCGCCACCTTCTCGTTGGCGCCCATGTCGGGACGCTGACCGGTCGCCGCGGCGATCGCCATCTTCACCGTGCTCAGCACCTTTCCAGGGCCCTCCCAATATTGCGCCTCCTCCGGCGTTACCTTGAGCATCCGGATGTTCGGATCCTCCGGGGAGTCCCACCAGGCCTTTGCCGGCGTCGACCATAACTCGCGGATCACGGCGCGGTCGGCCGACACCTCAGCTGTCCCGGACAGGGACACGAAACGCTCGCTGCCCGGATCGGCAAAGGCCAGGCAGATTTTGGGAAAGTTCCGGATATCGTCGTCCTTGTGGTGACGGACATCGGTCAGGAAATAGACCGCATTATTCTTGCGGCGCACGAAGGCCGCCATCGGGCGCGAGGCCAGCTCCTGTCCGTTCCAGCTTGCGAGCATGCAGATGGAGATTTTGTCCATGAGATCCCATACGCGTTCGGCGTCGGCGGTCATTTGTAGCTCCTTCAATCGGCTCGCGGCTGCTTCCGGAACGTAACCGCCGGCGCGGCCAGACGTTCCGCAGCCAATCCCGATGCAATAGGCCCGTCACAGAGCGGCGGCTATGCTGACCGGACACGCAAGGAGTTTGCCCATGCGCGTTCCGGTTCTTGCCGCAGCGTTTCTCCTCATCGCAGGATCGGGGGGGTCCGCCCAGACCATTTATCCGGTGGATCGCGCCGAAATCCTGGCCGGTGCGCGGTTCGACCTGAAAGTCGAACTGGACACGGTGGCCACTCCGGAAACCGTCTCCCTTACCGTCAACGGCACCGATCACGGCGCGGTCTTTGGCAAACCGGCCGACTGGATCGAACGGGAAGACGGCACGGAGCAATCTGCGCTGATCCTGCGCGATGTGTCGCTGGCGAAGCCGGGCCGCTACGCCATCCGCGTCACGACGCCCTCGGCGTCGCGCGAGATCGTGTGGACCGTCTACGACACGCCGGCGCGCCGCGCCAGGAATGTGGTGCTGCTGATCGGCGACGGATTGTCGGGCGCACATCGCACGGCGGCGCGGATTTTGTCCAAGGGCATGATCGAGGGCAGAGCGTCGGGCAAGCTTTCGATGGACGACATGCCGCAGATGGCGCTGGTCGCAACCGCCGGACTCGATTCCATCATCACCGACTCGGCAAATTCCGCCAGCGCCTATGTGACCGGTCATAAGACCGCGGTGAACGCGATGGGCGTCTATCCGGACCGCACCGCCGATCCGTTCGACGATCCGCGGGTCGAGACCATCGCAAGCCTGGTCAAGCGCCGTCACGGCATGGCCGTCGGCATCGTGACAAACACGGAAATTCAGGATGCGACGCCGGCGGCGATGATCGCCCATACCCGGCGGCGCACGTCCTATGACCAGATCGTCGCGCAATATTTCGCGGCGCAGCCCGATGTTCTGATGGGCGGCGGGCTTGCGAATTTCCTGCCCCAGGGGACACCCGGCGCGCGAAGGCGCGACGCAACCGATTTCGTCGCGAAATTCAAAGAGGCGGGCTACGCCTATGTGACGACCGGCGCAGAGCTGAAGGCTGTCCCGAGCGACACGAGGCGGCTGCTCGGGCTGTTCAATCTCGGCAATATGGACGGCGTGCTCGACCGCAAGTTCCTCAAGGCGGGCAGCGTCAAGCGCTTCCCCGACCAGCCCGATCTCACCGAGATGACCGCCAAGGCGCTCGACATCCTGTCGCAGAATCCGAACGGCTTCTTCCTGATGGTGGAAGCCGGAATGATCGACAAATACACGCATCTGCTCGACATGGAGCGGGCGGTCTACGACACCATTATGTTCGACAATGTCGTGGCATCGGTGCGCGACTGGGCGAAAGTGCGCGGCGATGATACCCTGATCCTCGTTCTTGCCGACCACGCGCACCCGATCGCCATCGTCGGCACGATAGACGACGACATGGCGAGGGAGCCGAACGTGCCGATGCGCGAACGGATCCGCATCTACGGCGCCGCAGGCTTCCCGAATTATCCTGCGCCGGATGCGGAGGGCTATCCGGCCCGTGTCGATGTCAGCCGGAGGCTCGCGATGTTTTCGGCGAGCCTGCCGGATCACTACGAGACGTTCCGGCCACGGCTCGACGGTCCGAACCAGCCGACAAAGCGCGGCCAGGAGCCCGACACCTTCGAGGCCAACGAACGCTATCGCAATCTGCCAGGCGCCGTATTCCGGCTCGGCAATCTGCCGCGGCTTGCGGGCGCGAGCGTGCATTCGGGAGAAGATGTGATCCTCACCGCATCCGGGCCGGGGAGCGAGGCGGTGCGCGGACAGCTCGACAACACCGATGTGTTCCGGGTGATGGCCGATGCGCTGGGACTGGGTGCGGCCGGCGCGGAGGCGACGGCGCGCTGAATTGGCGGACATCGCGGGCGCCGCAAACTGATCGGGCGCCGCGCGCGGCTGCCGGCTCATCATCGGACCACGGCCGTTGCCTCGACCTCGAACAACATGCCGTCGAGGGCAAGCCGCGGAACCGGGATCAGGGTGCAGGCAGGCTTCATGGCGGCCTTGGGCCAGACCCGATCGAGTTCGGCGCCGAAGGCTTTCAGCCTGTCTTCGTTATGGCCGACAATCAGCACCGTTAACTTGGCGATATCGTCAAGCTTTGCGCCCGCGGCGGCCATTGCGGTCTCAAGATTGCGGAAGGCCTGCCGCATCTGCCCGACGAAATCCGGGACCAGTTCGCCGCGCGCATTCTCTCCGCCCTGTCCGGCCACGAGCAGCAGCCTCGCATTGGGGCCGATTGCTGCAAGATGCGAATAGCCGTTTGGCGCCGGATCATACAGCCCGTCGGGATTGATCAGGCTGAATGGTTTGGCCTGCGCATGTGGTGACGGATTCATCTCGTTATCTCCAGGATTTGCGGTCTGTCATCGAACTCAAATGACTGTCGTCTTCCCGAATCGCTCCAGCGTTTGCGGATTGCGCATGATGTAGATGCCGGTCAGTTGCCCCGCCGGGTTGTAGGAAAGCGAGACCACGGCAACGATGGCATCATCTTTGGCGATGATCGCGCCGCGATTGCCGTTGATGTCGGCAATCCGCCATTCGCAATCGCGCCAGTAGCGATGCAGGCCTTCGCCGACGAACCGCGTCACATGATCGGAACCGGCGACGATTTCACTCACCGCCGCAACCCGGCCGCCGCTATCGGCGCGGAGTTCGACGTCCTCAGAGAGCAACGCCGCGAATGATGCGGTTTGACCGCTGGCCACGGCCGACTGGAATGCCTCGAGCAGACGCTGCTGCCGATCGGCCGGAACCAGGTACCGGACCCGGTCGACCGCGATGCTGTTGCGCGCCCGCGATACCAAACGCCGACATGCGGCCTCGTTCAACTCGAGCGTTTGCGCGACCTGCAGGTACGGCAAATCGAAAATGTCGTGCAGAAGATAGGCGGCGCGTTCCTTGGGAGTCAGCCGCTCCAGCATGAGCAGAAAGGCGGTGGACAGCGACGACGCCAGCTCGACGCTGGACTCGGAGATTGGATCGGTCTGTGTCAAGACCGGTTCCGGCAGCCAGGGGCCGACATAGTCAACTCGCGTGCGATGCGCCGAGCGCAAGAGATCGATACAAAGGCGGGTGCAGACCGTCGTCAGCCATGCGTCCGGATTTTCGATGCCGGTTCTGTCTGCCTTGTGCCATTGCAACAGAGTGTCCTGCACGGCATCGTCTGCATCCGCGCGAGAACCAAGAATGCGATAGGCGAGCCCGCGCAGCCTTGCGATGGTGCGGACGGACGGAGTTTCATTACGATCACGCATGTTCAGCAGCTCGCAACGTCAACGGCTTGCGGCTTCAGCGATCCATCATTTCAATGGCTCGCGACCTGCAGCCGGTTCCACAGATTGATCATGGCCACGATCGACGTGAGCACCGCGACCTCGCTCTCGGTGAAGCTTTCGTTCAAGCGCATGCGCAAAGCGGTCAGTTCGCTGTCGCGACCGAGCAAGGTCAGCGCGTCGGTCCAGGCCAGCGCGGCTTTTTCGCGTTCGGTGAAATCCTCGACCCGGTCGAAGACAATCACGCGGTCGAGCCGCTCGTTGGTTTCGCCGTCTTGGCGCGCTTCGCGAAGATGCAGATCGATGCAATATGCACACCGGTTCAATTGCGAGGCGCGCAGCTTGACGAGGTGATAGAGGCGGCGGTCGAAATTCTGTTGTGAGATGACGCGCTCCGCCTCGGTGAGGGCCTGCAGGATCGCCGGTGTCTGCCGACGATAGTCGATACTGGTCGAAGCTTTCATATCGCTCGCTCCCGTTTGCTGTCCTGATGACGAAGCAGAGGGTCAATTTGTGACAGGGAGCGGCGAAAAATTCGCAGCGGCGCAACAGCCGGTGTGACCCGGCCCGCCAAAGGCAGCCACCTGCTTTGGGCGTCAGTCGACCGTCCCGGTCGTGCGGCGACCTCGCTGGCGGATCCTGGTTATTTTATAGGCAACTCTGGCGTGGCTTTAAGCGACCCACCCATATGCGTACCTGACAGCGGTTCCAGCGGATCATAATGCGCAATAACCCCAGTTAGTTATGGGCGTTGCGACCAAGTGGCACGGGGTTTGATTCTAAGTCTGCGCGGGAGCCGGCCTGCATGGCTAGACCATGCCTGCCGGTGCCCAGGTGGTACAGCCCGACGCCTCCAGGGAGGCTGCGGGCCAACGGGGATCGAACCAAATGAAAATCGTCATGGCCGTCATAAAGCCATTCAAGCTCGACGAGGTCCGCGACGCCCTGACCGCGATCGGGGTGCACGGCATGACCGTCACTGAGGTCAAGGGATACGGGCGTCAAAAGGGCCACACTGAAATTTATCGCGGCACCGAATATGCCGTGAGCTTCCTGCCGAAGCTCAAGGTGGAGGTCGCAGTCGACACCAGCCAGGTCGACAAGGTCGTCGAAGCCATTACAGGGGCCGCCAAGACCGGCCAGATCGGTGACGGCAAAATCTTCGTCGTCAACCTCGAGAGCGCCGTGCGGATCCGCACCGGCGAAACCGACGCCTCCGCCCTCTAATGCGAACCGATTCGGACAGGAGCTCTATTATGTCGTTCAAGTTTTCAAAGCGGGCCGGTCTGGGCTTCGCTGTAGCGGCGGCGGTATTGACCGCGGCGGCGACGGCCTTCGCTCAGGACGCCAAGCCGACTCCGAAGCTGGATACCGGCGATACCGCGTGGATGCTGACCTCGACCGCGCTGGTGCTGATGATGACCATTCCGGGCATCGCGCTTTTCTATGCGGGGATGGTCCGCAAGAAGAACATCCTCGCGACGCTGATGCAGAGTTTTGCGATCTGCTGCCTGATGAGCGTCCTTTGGATGGTGTGCGGCTATTCGCTGGCCCTCACCGAAAACGAAGGCGGCATGAACGCCTATATCGGCGGCCTGTCCAAGATCATGCTGTCGGGCGTCACCAACGATTCCCTGAACGGAACCATTCCGGAATGGGTCTTCATCATGTTTCAGATGACCTTCGCCATCATCACCCCGGCGCTGATCACCGGCGCCTTTGCCGAGCGCATGAAATTCTCGGCGATGATGTGGTTCATGGGCCTGTGGCTGCTCTTGGTCTATGTGCCGGTCGCGCATTGGGTCTGGGGCGGCGGCTTCCTTGCCACTGCGGGCGTGCTCGATTTCGCCGGCGGCACCGTGGTGCATATCAACGCCGGTATCGCGGGCCTCGTCGCCTGCATCATGATCGGCAAGCGCAAGGGCTACGGCACCGCCAATCTGGCGCCGTATAACCTCACCTATACCCTGATCGGCGCCTCGCTGCTGTGGGTGGGCTGGTTCGGCTTCAACGCCGGTTCGGCGCTGAATGCCAGCGGCCTCACCGGTGTCGCCATGCTCAACACCCAGGTGGCAACGGCGGCCGCGGCGCTCGCCTGGATGTTCTGCGAGTGGATCGTGATCAAAAAGCCGAGCCTGCTCGGCATCCTATCCGGTGCGATTGCGGGTCTGGTGGCGATCACCCCGGCCGCCGGCTTCGTCGCCCCCGGCGGCGCGCTGGTCATCGGCATCGTCGCGGGCGTTGGCTGCTACATCGCGGCGGTCCATATCAAGAAGGCGCTGGGGTACGACGACTCGCTCGACGTGTTCGGCGTCCATGGCGTCGGCGGCATCATCGGCGCCCTGCTCACCGGCGTGTTCGCCAGTGCCGCAATCAACGAAGCCGGCAAGGATGCGAGCTTCATGCTGCAGGCCTATGGCGTCATCGTCACGATCGTCTACACCGCGATCGTCAGTGCGATCATCCTGTTTGTGATCAATATCGTGATCGGATTGCGGGTGACGCCCGCCCAGGAAGAAGAAGGTCTCGACATCGCCCTGCATGGAGAATCCATCCAGGAGTGACGTCGCAACGGTCGTGCGGCGGGGCGTATACCCGGCACCGCCCCTCCCGCCGAATGGAGGCCCCGGTCGCAAGACCGGGGTCTCTTTCGTTTTGGGCAGCGCATGCCCCGCAACGGCCAGCAAAATCCGATGGTTAATCGGACCTTAACCAGCCCGGCCTAGGCTCGCGGATCATCGAGTAGTCCGGCCGAAATGCGCGTGATGTTCATGAATGCCGCCGAACGCGAACAGCCACCGTCGTCCGCGCGGACGGCCGATCCGCGGGCACAAAACCGCTCGGCTTTCGCGCGGCTGAACGATCTGCTTGCGCCGGCCGCGCCCGGCAAACCGCCGATCAATTGCGCGGTGGGCGAGCCGCAGCATCCGGTGCCGGCCTTCGCCGGACCGGTCTTCGCTCAGCACATCGCCGATCTGGGGAAATATCCGGCCAACAAGGGCACCGCGTTGTTCCGCAACGCCGTGACCGGCTGGCTCTCGCGGCGGTTCGACCTGCCGCGCCCGCTCGATCCGGACAGCGAGGTGCTGGTGCTGAACGGCACCCGCGAGGGACTGTTCCTCGCCGCACTGGCCGCGACGCGCTACGCAGCCCCCCGCGCGGGAAAGCCCGCGATCCTCGTCCCCAATCCCTGCTACGGCGCCTATTCGGCCGGAGCCTCGGCCTCGCAATGCGAGACGGTGTATCTGCCGGCCACCGCAGCGAGCGGCTTTCTGCCCGATCTCGATGCGCTCGACGAGGCGCTGCTCGCGCGCACCGTCGCCGTCTACATCGCCTCACCCGCCAACCCGCAAGGATCGGTCGCAAGCCGGGACTATCTCGCGCGGCTCGTCGCAATGGCGCGCAAGCACGGCTTCATGATCTTTTCCGACGAGTGCTACTCGGAAATCTATTTCGGCGAAAAGCCCGCGGGCATCCTTGACGTCGCGGGACCGGACTATGCCAATGCCATCGCCTTCAATTCGCTGTCCAAACGCTCCAACCTGCCGGGACTGCGCGTCGGCTTCGTCGCCGGCGACCGCGATTTCCTCGCCCGCTTCCTCGAATACCGCAACAATGCCGCGCCGCAGGTGCCCATGCCGGCGCAGGCGGTGGCCGCCGCCGCACTCGACGACGAGATGCATGTGATCGAAAATCGAACGCTCTACACGCAGAAATTCGACCTCGCCGACCAGATTATCGGCGATCGCTACGGCTACAGGCGGCCCGCCGGCGGCTTCTTCCTGTGGCTCGACGTTTCGGCGCAGGGCGGTAGCGTGGAAGCGACGACACGGCTGTGGCGCGAGGCGGGCCTGCGCGTGCTGCCGGGCGAATATGCATCGGTCACGCAAAGCGACGGCAGCAATCCCGGTAGACATTTTATCCGCGTCGCCATGGTCCATGACAACGCAACCACCGCCGAGGCGCTGCACCGCCTTGTCGGCGTGCTCGGGTGACGCGGATGCCGGCGATCAGTCAACGCGGTCTCGACCGGTTCGAATTTCTCTCCGACGATCTGCGCGCGGCGATCCGCCGCCGCATCGGGGAAGCCTGCGGGCTGGGTTTGCTGCTGATCGCGCTGCTGATGACCGCGGCGCTCGCGAGCTGGTCTGTTCAGGATCCGAGTCTGAGCCACGCAACGGACGCGCCCGTGCGCAACTGGCTCGGCCGCTCGGGCGCGACATTTGCCGATCTGTCGATCCAGCTGTTCGGTCTTGCCTCGATCATGCTGGTGCTGCCGGTCGCGACCTGGGGCTGGCGGCTGATGACGCATCGTGCGCCGGGACGGCGCTGGCTGCGCGTGCTGTTCTGGATCGGCACACTGATCCTCGCCGCCGCGTTTGCATCCTGCCTGCCGCGCACGGCAGGCTGGCCGCTGCCCGCAGGCATGGGCGGCGTCGCCGGCGACGCTGTTCTTAAAGTTCCGCTGCTCCTGTTCGGCGCATCGGGCACGAGCCGCACCGTGCTGGCCTGCATCCTCGGCGCCGCAACGCTCGCGGCCGCCGCCGTGGTGCTGGGCTTCGGCTATCGCAAGGACGGCGATCTGGCAGAGGACATTCATCGCGAGGCCGAGGAATTCGAGGAGGACGAGGAGCGCGGCTCTGTTTCGCTGGGCTGGCTGGTGCATCTCGTGCTCAGCGCCAAGGCAAGGCTGTCGCTGTTCATCCGCCGTCACCTCTCCGGCGACGACGAGCTGGCGATGCGCCCCGCGGCGCGATCTGCGTCGCCTGCTCCGCGCAGCGAGCCGCGCCTGAATGCGCAACCCGAACCGGACAGCGACGACGAAGCCGATTACGATTACGAAGACGAAGACCAAGACGACGAGACAGAAGCCGAGGCGGTGGAGCCCGCGCCGCGCAAGTCGCGCGTCAAGGCTTCGCCCAAACCGGCAAAACGCTCCGGCAGTTTCGTCTTGCCGCCGCTCAACCTTCTTGCCGCACCGAAGGCGAGCGACCGCGCCACACTGTCGACGGAAGAGATCGAAGAGCATGCCGAGGCGCTCGAAAGCGTACTGGAGGATTTCGGCGTCAAGGGCGAGATCATCAATGCGCGGCCCGGTCCGGTGGTCACGCTCTACGAGCTCGAGCCCGCACCCGGCATCAAGTCTTCCCGTGTGATCGGCCTTGCCGACGACATTGCCCGGTCCATGAGCGCGGTTTCGGCACGCGTCGCCGTGGTGCCCGGGCGCAACGCCATCGGCATCGAATTGCCGAACGAGTTTCGCGAGAAGGTTTATTTCCGCGAGATGCTGGCCTCGCAGGAATATATCAACACGCCGGCCAAGCTGCCGCTCTGCCTCGGCAAGACCATCGGCGGCGAACCGGTGGTGGTCGATCTCGCCCGCATGCCGCATCTGTTGATCGCCGGCACCACCGGCTCCGGCAAGTCGGTCGCCATCAACACCATGCTGCTGTCGCTTTTGTACAAGCTGCGGCCGGATCAATGCCGGCTGATCATGATCGATCCGAAGATGCTGGAATTGTCGGTCTATGACGGCATCCCGCATCTGCTGACGCCGGTCGTGACGGATCCCAAGAAGGCCGTCGTCGCGCTGAAATGGGCGGTGCGCGAGATGGAAGAGCGCTACAAGAAGATGTCCAAGCTCGGCGTGCGCAATATCGACGGCTACAATACGCGCGTTGCGGAAGCGCGAAGCCGCGGCGAAACGCTGACCCGCACCGTCCATACCGGTTACGACAAGGAATCCGGCGAGGCGATCTACGAGAAGGAAGAGCTCGAATTCGAGGAGCTGCCCTATCTCGTGGTGGTGGTCGACGAAATGGCCGACCTGATGATGGTCGCCGGCAAGGACATCGAAGGCGCGATCCAGCGCCTTGCGCAGATGGCGCGAGCCGCCGGCATCCATGTTGTGCTGGCGACCCAGCGCCCCTCGGTCGATGTCATCACCGGCACCATCAAGGCGAATTTCCCGACCCGCATCTCGTTCCAGGTCACCTCCAAGATCGACAGCCGCACCATTCTGGGCGAGCAGGGCGCCGAGCAGCTGCTCGGCCAGGGCGACATGCTCTACATGGCCGGCGGCGGGCGCATCAGCCGCGTCCACGGACCCTTCGTCGCCGACGACGAGGTCGAAAAGGTGGTTCGCCACCTCAAATCGCAGGGCGTGCCGCAATATCTCGAGGAAGTCACGCGCGACGATTCCGAGGGCGAAGACGGTGCGGTGTTCGACAATACCGGCATGGGCGCGGAGAAGGACCTGTATCAGCAGGCGGTCGAAGTCGTGCTGCGCGATCGCAAGGCCTCGACCAGCTATATTCAGCGCCGGCTGCAAATCGGTTACAATCGCGCTGCGTCGCTGATGGAGCGGATGGAGCAGGAAGGCGTGGTCGGCCAGGCCAATCACGCCGGCAAACGCGAAATCCTGATCGAGGAAGGGGCCAGCCGGTTCGGCTGACCCGAAGTTCAGAGCAAGCGGAGCCCTGCCCTTCGTCCGGATCGGCCGGCGTGGAACCAAGCCATGACATCTCCGCATGCGATCCAGGCGGCAGGGAGCAACGGACGGCTGTGGCGATGCCGCTATTGAGAATCGACCGCCGGCCGATTAACTCGGATCGGGGCCGCCAAAACGCCATACGTCCGGGTCAATATACCGGCGCAACGGAGTGTAGGATGACGCGGATTCTGCCTGGTCGATTTGCCCTGACAATGGCCGCATGTCTGGCCGGGCTCTTTTCCGGCTCCGCCTTTGCACAATCCGGCGCCGCCGCGCCCGGTTCCTCCGGCGTCGACGGGATCGTTGTGGCCCAGGCTCAACGCATCACCCCGCCTGGTATCGTCGCGCCGCCGGCTGGGCCGGTCCGGCCCAATGCTCCCGCGGCGCGCCCGGGCGAAACCACGGCATTCGACGCCAATCAGCGCGCTCTGGTCGACCGCATTTCCAATTATCTGTCCGGGATGCGTCAGGTCGTCGGCAAGTTCGTTCAGGTCGGGCCGGACGGCCGCAAGACCCAAGGCGACCTGTTTCTGCAGAAGCCCGGCCGGCTGCGCTTCGAATATGAGGATCCTAGCCCAATCCAGCTGATCGCCGACGGCACCTCGCTCGTGGTGCGCGACCGCAGGCTGGCAACCCAGGATCTCTATCCGCTCGGCCAGACGCCACTGCGCTTCCTGCTGGCGGACAAGGTCGACCTCTTACGCGATACCAATGTTGTCAGCGTCTATTCGGATGACGTTTTTTCAACCGTGGTGATCGAGGAGCGCCAGACGCTCGGCGGCCGCCACCGACTGATGCTGATGTTCGACGCCAAGGATTTGACCCTGAAGCAATGGACGGTGACCGATCCGCAGGGCTTCGACACCACTGTCGCGGTCTATGACCTCGACATGACCAAGAAGCCGGATCCGGCCTTGTTCAAGATCAATTACGAACGGCTGATCCAGTAATCGCCGCCGCTTTCAACGGCGCCATCCGCACACGCTGCGGGATGCAGAGGATAAGCCTTTGCCTGGGCTGGAAATCGCGCAGGCTGCGCCCTATTAAGTCGGCATGCCGTTGAAGGTCACCACCTGGAACGTGAATTCGGTGCGTTTCCGCATCGACCTCGTCGCGAAATTCATCAAGGCGATGCGGCCGGATATTCTTTGTCTGCAAGAGACAAAATGTCCGGACGACAAATTCCCGCTGAAGCGATTCAAGCGGCTCGGCTATGAGCACGTCGCGATCAACGGACAGAAGGGCTATCATGGGGTTGCGGTGCTCTCCCGGCTGCCGTTCGATGAAATCAGCAAACGCGGATTCTGCGGCGTCAACGATTCCCGGCATATCGCGGTGACGCTCGGCGAGCGCGCCGGCCTGAAAGAGCCGATCGTGATCCATAATCTCTATGTGCCTGCCGGCGGGGATTTGCCCGATCCGGAGGCCAATCCGAAATTCAAACACAAATTGTCATTTCTGGACGAGATGCGCGACTGCAAGGACGTGCATGTCAACGGCCATGCCCGTGCGATCCTGCTCGGCGATCTCAATGTCGCGCCACGCGAGCACGATGTCTGGAGCCACAAGCAGCTGCTCGATGTCGTATCGCATACGCCGATCGAGACCGGCAAGCTCAACGCGGCTCAGGCCGCCGGCGGCTGGATCGATGCGATGCGCGAACTGGTTCCGGAGCCGCAAAAACTCTACACGTGGTGGAGCTACCGCTCGCCGGACTGGAAAGCCGCCGACAAGGGCCGCAGGCTCGACCATATCTGGGTATCGCCGCAGCTGATGGACCGGGTCTCGGACATCCGGATCGCCAAAGAGGCGCGCGGCTGGGCCCAGCCCTCCGATCATGTGCCGGTCACGGCGATGGTGGAGGCCTGACCGGGAGTTCGGCCGATCGCCCGGCAAATCGCGCCGTCGGTCTGTCAGTGCGGTTTGTGATCGCCCGGATCGAGCGCGTAGCGCACTGCGAGCACATCGGCGATCGATTGCCGCGCCCGGTGCGCAACAAAATCGCGCAGCCGGATAGCGGCGCCGGCATCGTCTTGCAGAATTTTCAGGAACATGCTGCGCGAAATCCGGATCACGACGCAATCGCCCTGCGCGGTGGCGGAGAGCGGCTTGACGTGATCGGAAATCAGCGCGAACTCGCCGAGCATCGTGCCGGGTCCGGCTTCCAGCGGCTTGCCAGGCTGGGCGGGATCGGCGCTCAAGGCGAAGCGGCCGGCCTGGATGACATAGGCGCCGTCGATCCGCTCGCCCGGACGAAACAGCATCTCTCCGTCCTTGAGGTCGCGGGTCTCGGCGCCGAGCGCGATCAGCCGCAATGCCGATCGCCCCAGCGCCTTGAGCATCGGCACCTGTTCGAGAACCGCAATATCATCGTCGATGCTCACGTGCGGCCGGCCTGAGCCATCTAGGGCACAAGCTTGTAGCCGCCCGCGTCGGTCACGAGGATTGCGGGATTGGCCGCGTCCTTCTCGACCTTCTGGCGGAGACGATAAACATGCGTTTCCAGAGTGTGGGTGGTGACGCCGGAATTGTAACCCCAGACTTCCTGCAGCAGGGTTTCACGCGAGACCGGCCGCTGGCCGGCCCGATAGAGATAGCGCAGGATCGCGGTCTCTTTTTCCGTGAGCCGCACCTTGTTGCCTTTCTCGCCGGTCAGCAGTTTCGAGCTCGGCCGGAAGCTGTAGGGTCCGATGGTGAAGACCGCATCCTCGCTCGCCTCGTGCTGGCGCAATTGCGCACGGATGCGGGCGAGCAGGACCGCAAAACGGAACGGCTTGGTGACGTAGTCGTTGGCGCCGGACTCAAGTCCGAGAATGGTGTCGGAATCGGTATCGTGGCCGGTCAGCATGATGATCGGCGCCTTGAAGCCGCTCTTGCGCAGCACCCGCACCGCTTCGCGACCATCCATGTCCGGCAGGCCGACATCCATGATGATGAGGTCGATCTGGCTGTCTTTTGCCGCCTGGATTCCCTTCGACGCGGAATCCTCGGACCTGGCTTCGAATTCGTCATGCAGGGCGAGCTGCTCGACCAGGGTGTCGCGCAGCTCGGCGTCGTCGTCGACAATCAGTATTTTTCTGGCATTCGACATATAGTGGCCCCCCACGGGCCCAAAGATTTCCGATCCATGGCGGAATAAGGCATCGGAGATTGCGTGGGCAAGCAAGACTTGCCTTACTGGTGCCCGCAGCCGCCCATTTGTTCATAAACCATGTCCAGCCGCACTCTAGTCCAAATTCACGTTCGCAGGCGATCTGGAAGCAAGACCCGCGGCATTTTGAGGGCTGGACCTTGGGTTTGGCCGGTCGCGATCGGCCGGTCCGGCATTTTGGCCAACAAGCGTGAGGGTGACGGCGGTACCCCGCGGGGCCGGTTCCGTCTGAAACGGCTGTGGTGGCGGGCCGACCGGCTGGTGCGGCCGGTGACCCGGCTTCCCTTGCGCCGCATCGGCCGAAACGACGCCTGGAGCGAAGACCCGGACGATCGGCGGTATAATCGTCCTGTCCAGCGTGGGGAAGGCGAGCCTGGCGATCGCTTGATGCGGGATGATCAGCTCTACGACCTGATCATCGAGATCGGCCATAACGACCGTCCCCGCATCGCCGGCCGCGGCAGCGCTGTCTTCATCCACCTGGCGCGCCCGGGATTTCTTCCGACGGCGGGCTGTGTTGCGTTGCAACAAGGCCCGTTGATGCGCCTCCTGACGCGGCTCTCGCCGCGATCATGGATAGACATCCGTTAACGGCAAAGCCGGCAAGCGGGATTGGCGATTAGCAAAAAAAAAACGGAGATTCCGACGAGTTCCATCCCGTTAATCGGCCAATGAGGCCGCGCGGATAGGATGCAGGCACGGACAATTCTCATCGGCGTTGCAAATGACCAGCACAGAATCGGCGGCCAAATCCGCTCCGGACCATGGTGCGGCAGGCGATGCCGCACAGGACCATGACGAGCGCCAGATCATCGGGCGCGTGATCGCTGTCTCCGGCTCGAATGCCACGGTCGAGCTGAATGCGACCATCGGTCAGGATGCCGTGCGGGCAACCGTCGGCAAGTTCCTCGGCGTCGTCACGGGCGAGGCCATCGCCATCGGTATGGTCACCAAGGTCGCCGAACAAAGCGGACCGCGCACTGTCAGCACCGCCTACGTGGATATGTTCGGAGAGCTGCGGGAGCAGAATGGACGGCCGGCCTTCTCGCGCGGCATCACCGACTATCCGGCGATCGGCGATTCTGCGCTGCTGATGACCAATGAAGAATTGCGGCTGGTCTATGGAAATTCCCGCTCGACGGCGCATGTCGGCGTTCTGCGGCAGGACCCGAGCATCCAGGCGCTGGTCGATGTCGATGAAATGCTCAACAAGCATTTCGCCATTCTCGGCACGACCGGTGTCGGCAAGTCGAGTGCGGTGGCGATCATCCTGCAACAGGTGCTGGAGGCGCGGCCGGATCTGCGCATCTTCCTCGTCGATCCGCACAACGAGTTCGGCCACAGCTTTGGCGAGAAGGCGCATGTGCTCAATCCCAAGAACATGCGCCTGCCGTTCTGGCTCTTCAATTTCGAGGAAACGGTCGACGCCTTCTTCGGCGGCCGGCCCGGCGTGCCGGACGAGGTCGAAATTCTCGCCGAGGTCATCCCGATCGCCAAGGGCGCCTATCTGCAATACCGCAATACGTCGGAACACTCGCTGATCAGAAAGCGCGATCCGAAGAATTCCGGCTTCACCCCCGACACGCCCGCACCGTACCGGCTCGAAGATCTGCTCGGCCTCATCGACGAACGCATGGGCAAGCTGGAGAACCGCGCCTCGCGCGCGCAGCATTTCAAGCTGATGCAGCGCATTCAGACCTTCCGCAACAATCCGCGCTACGCCTTCATGTTCGAAAACGCCAATGTCGGCGGCGACACGATGGCGGAGATCATCTCAAACCTGTTTCGGCTGCCGGCGAGGGGCAAGCCGGTGACGGTGATGCAGCTTGCCGGTTTCCCGGCTGAAGTGGTGGATGCCGTGGTTTCGGTGCTGTGCCGGATGGCGTTCGACTTCGGGCTGTGGAGCGATGGCGTCGCCCCGCTGCTGTTCGTTTGCGAGGAGGCGCATCGTTACGCCTCCGCCGCCGAATTCAAGAAGGGCTTCGGTCCGACCCGGCGCGCGCTATCGCGGATCGCCAAGGAGGGCCGCAAACACGGCGTTTATCTTGGGCTGATCACCCAGCGCCCGTTCGAGATCGATCCGAACATCATTTCCCAGTGCAACACGCTGTTCGTGATGCGGCTCGCCAACGAGCGGGACCAGGCCCTGATCAAATCCGCGGTTTCGGATGCGGCTGCGAGCCTGCTCGCCTTTGTGCCGTCGCTCGGGACCGGCGAAGCCTTCGTGTTCGGATCGGGCGTTGCGTTGCCGATGCAGATGATCTTCAGCCATCTGCCGGAGAAATACCGGCCGGTCAGCGACGTCGGGCATATGTCCTACACCAGCGAAGAAGCCGGCCTCGAACTGATCAGTTCGGTGATCGACCGCTGGCGGAATGCCACGATGAGCCAGAAGCTCTATGAGGACGAAGGCTACGATTCCGGTTTCGCCAGCCCTCCGATCCAGCCAACGCCGCCGCAACCGCCCCGCGCGGCCGAGCCTCCGCGCTCGGGCCTGCTGAAGCAGCCGTTGAGCGCAGCGGTTGCGGCTGCCGATTCGCAAAAGAAATGGCGGTAATGGCAGGGCGCGCCGGTTATCCCCGCGCGCCGAAGATCGCGCTGCCGACACGGATATGGGTTGCGCCAAACTGGATGGCGGTGGCGAAGTCGGCGCTCATCCCCATCGACAGGAGCTTCAGCCCGTTGCGTGCGGCGATCTTGGCGGTCAGCGCAAAATGCGGCGCCGGCGACTCGTCGAATGGCGGGATGCACATCAAGCCTGCAATGGTCAGGCGGTAACGATCCCGGCATTCGCGCAAAAAGGCGTCGGCGTCCTCCGGCAAGATGCCGGCCTTCTGCGGCTCGGCGCCGGTATTGATCTCGACGAAGAGCTGCGGCGCCCGCCCCTGTTTGGCGATTTCCTTCGCCAGCGCCTCGCAGATGCTTGGCCGGTCGACCGAATGGATGGCGTCGAACAAAGCCACCGCCTCCTTGGCCTTATTGGATTGCAGGGGTCCGATTAGATGCAGGGACAACCCGTCGTGGCGGGTGCGGATCTCCGGCCACTTGGCCCTGGTCTCCTGCACCCGGTTCTCGCCGAACACCCGCTGGCCGGCGGCGATCGCGGTTTCGATCGCCTCGGCCCCGAAGGTTTTTGAGACCGCGATCAGGGTTACGGAAGCCGGGTCCCGATTCGCCTCGGCGCAGGCGCGGGCAATGTCGGCGTGGACCTTGGCCAGCGCTGCGGCGGTATCGTGAGGCTTGGTCGCGGCTTCGCTCACGGTTTCGGCTCCCTCCAGCCGCTGCACCTAAACGCGGGCGGCGGTCCCCGCAAGCGGGGCGGACGCGCCACCGGTCGCCTCAAGGCACGGGGTATCTCATGCCGTTGACCGGGTAGCGGGATTCATGTCACGTCCGACCACGAAACCGCCGTTTCCGGCCGGTTTTTGCAGAGAACCTGCGCCGGCAGCCGAACCGAGGAACCTGACATGGCGTATCCCGGACGCATTGCTCTCGATCCTGCTGTATTGGGCGGCAAGCCTCATATCCGCGGGACGCGGATCTCGGTTGAATTCGTGATTGGGCTGATGGCCGATGGCTGGGCCGAAGCCGATATCGTGCGGGAGTATCAGGGCGTGTCCCCCGAGGATTTGAGAGCATGCCTCGCCTATGCGCGCGACGTCTTGAAGCTTGAGACAATCCACACAAGCGCCGCATGAGATGCGGTTCCTCGCCGACGAGAATGTGCCGCGTTCTGCGGTGAGAGCTTGTCCGATGCCGGTCATGATGTTGTATGGGTGGGATTGGAGCGGCCGGGGGCCAGCGACCGAGACATTCTGGACTGGGCGGCGCGCGAGCGACGGATTTTGCTTACTTTCGATAGGGATTTCGGGCAGCTTGCCTCCCGCGCAGCCCTCCCGGTCGCGGCGGGTATCGTCCTGTTTCGCATCGCTATCCCACCTGCGGCAGAAGCAGGCGCCGCGCTCGCGGCGCGGATCGCGGAGCGAGACGATTGGGCGGGGCATTTCTCCGTGATCGAGCCGACCCGCGTTCGAGTGCGCCCGCTTGTCGGACAATAGAACCTGATATCAGCAACACGAGCCTCTACTGAACGATCGACATCGCGATGAAATCCGACCGCTACAACGCCCGCGACGCCGAGCCGCGCTGGCAGAAGACCTGGGACAGCCAGGGCATCTTCGCCACCAAGAACGACGATCCGCGCCCGAAATACTACGTGCTGGAGATGTTCCCCTATCCGTCGGGGCGCATCCATATGGGACATGTGCGCAATTACACGATGGGCGACGTAGTGGCGCGCTACAGGCGCGCGAAAGGCTTCAGCGTGCTGCACCCGATGGGCTGGGACGCCTTCGGCATGCCTGCCGAAAATGCCGCGATGGAGCGCAAGGTCCATCCCAAGGCCTGGACCTACCAGAACATTGCCGCGATGAAGGCGCAGCTGCAGTCGATGGGACTGTCGCTCGACTGGGCGCGCGAGATCGCGACCTGCGACCCTGCTTATTACAAGCATCAGCAGGCGATGTTCCTCGACTTCCTGGAAGCAGGTCTCGTCGAACGCAAGCAGAGCAAGGTGAACTGGGATCCGGTCGACAACACCGTGCTCGCCAACGAGCAGGTGATCGACGGCCGCGGCTGGCGTTCGGGCGCACTGGTCGAGCAGCGCGAGCTGACGCAATGGTTCTTCAAGATCAGCGATTACGCGCAGGACCTGCTCGACGCCATCGACACCCTCGACCGCTGGCCGGAGAAGGTGCGCATCATGCAGCGCAACTGGATCGGCCGGTCCGAAGGGCTGTTCATCCGCTTCGCGCTCGATCCGAAGACCTCGCCATCGGGTGAGACCGAGCTCGACGTCTTCACCACCCGTCCCGACACGTTGTTCGGCGCGAAGTTCATGGCGATCGCGCCGGATCATCCGCTGGCGAAAGCGGCCGCGGCGAACAATCCGAAGCTCGCGGAGTTCATCGCCGAGTGCAAGCGCCGCGGCACATCGCAGGCCGAGATCGACACCGCCGAGAAGATGGGCTTCGACACCGGGATCAAGGCGGTGCATCCGCTCGATCCGGCGTGGCACTTGCCGGTCTATGTCGCCAACTTCATCCTGATGGATTACGGCACCGGCGCGATCTTCGGTTGCCCGGCGCACGACCAGCGCGACCTCGATTTCGTCAACAAATACGGGCTCGGCAACGTGCCCGTCGTGTGTCCGCCGGGTCAGGATCCGAAAACCTTCGTCATCACCGACACCGCCTATGACGGCGACGGCACGCTGATCAATTCGCGCTTCCTCGATGGCATGACCATCGATCAGGCCAAAGAGGACGTGGCGAAGCGTCTGGAAAACGAGACGCGCAATGGCAAGCCGGTCGCACAGCGCCAGGTCAATTTCCGCCTGCGCGACTGGGGCATCTCGCGCCAGCGCTACTGGGGCTGCCCGATTCCGGTGATCCATTGCGAAGATTGCGGCATCGTGCCGGTACCGAAGTCGGATCTGCCGGTGCAGCTGCCGGAGGACGTTACCTTCGACCGTCCGGGCAATCCGCTCGACCGGCACCCGACCTGGAAGAACGTTCCGTGCCCGTCATGCGGCAAGCCGGCGCGGCGCGAAACCGACACCATGGACACCTTCGTCGATTCGTCGTGGTACTTCGCGCGCTTCACCGATCCGTGGGTCGCGGATGCGCCGACCAGCCGCAAGGATGTCGATCGCTGGCTGCCGGTCGATCAATATATCGGCGGCATCGAGCACGCGATCCTGCATCTGCTCTACAGCCGCTTCTTCACCCGCGCGATGAAGAAGACCGGCCATGCCGGCCTCGACGAACCGTTCGGCGGCCTGTTCACGCAGGGGATGGTGGTGCACGAGACATATCGCAAGGCAGACGGCGAATTCGTCATGCCTTCGGAGGTCTCCATCGTAGCCGAAGGCGATGCCCGCAAGGCGGTGCTCAAGACCACCGGCGAGCCGATCGAGATCGGCGGCATCGAGAAGATGTCGAAGTCGAAGAAGAATACGGTCGACCCCGACGACATCATCGGCGCCTATGGCGCCGACACCGCGCGCTGGTTCGTGCTGTCGGATTCGCCGCCCGAACGCGACGTGATCTGGACCGAGGAAGGCGTCCAGGGCTCGTGGCGCTTCGTGCAGCGGCTGTGGCGGCTGATCGGCGAGGTGGCCGGGATTGCGGCGAAGGCGCCGGCGGAACGGCCGGCCGAATTCGGCGAGAAGGCGCTGAGCGTTCGCAAGGCCGCCCATGGCGCGCTCGCCAAGGTGTCCGACGACATCGAGAAGCTGCGGTTCAACCGCTGCGTCGCCCATATCTACGAATTTTCGAACGCGCTGTCCGCCGCAATCGGGGACGTCGGCTCCCCGGCCGAGCTCACCCCGGATTTCGCCTTCGCGGTGCGGGAAGCTGGCGGCATCCTGGTGCAGCTGTTTGCCCCGATGATGCCGCATCTGGCCGAGGAATGCTGGGCGGCGCTCGGCCAGCCCGGCCTGGTCTCGGTCCAGCCCTGGCCGGAGGTGGAAGCGGCTCTGCTGGTTGAAAATACCATCACCCTGCCGGTCCAGATCAACGGCAAGAAGCGGGCTGATGTAACCGTGCCACGGGATGCGGGAAATTCCGATATCGAGGCTGCCGTCTTAACGCTGGATGCGGTAAAGAAGGCGCTGGACGGCAAGGCCCCTAAAAAGGTCATTGTTGTCCCGCAGAGGATTGTGAATGTCGTTGCCTAGGGGGCATAGGGCAGGAAGACCCGGGGGGTTCGGGCGCATTCTGGCGCTCGCGATGGCGTTCGCCTGCGCCGGACTGTCGGCCGGCTGCTTCCAGCCGCTCTATGGCAATGGTGCAACCGACCCCTACGGCGCCGCGCCTCCGATCCGCAATGCGCTCGCCAGCGTCTCTGTCGAGGAGATCGACGCTCCGAACGGCACGCCGGAGGCGCGCCTCGGCGTCGAAGTGCGCAACGCACTGATCTTCGGGCTCACCGGCGGGTCCGGGCAATTGGCCCCCGCCTACAAGCTGAAGATCAGCCTCAAGGGCAACCAGCAAAACGTCATCGTGGACATCACCACGGCCCGCCCGGATATGCAGATCTACGGCATCGACGCGACCTACAGCCTGACGGAAATTTCGACCGGCAAGGTGGTGTTGACCGGCCGCGCCTCGGCCCGGCAGTCCTTCGACATTCCGGGTCAGCAGCAGCGCTTCGCCCGCGCGCGCGGCGAGCGCGACGCACAGAACCGCTCGTCGACCATCATTGCCGAGCAGATCAAGTCGCGACTGGCCTCGTATTTCGTCTCGGGCGGATAATCCAACCGGCGGATTCGCACGCCGTTGCCGGGACGGCTCCAATGGTTGCCCTGAAAACCTCTGAAGCCGAAACCTTTATCGCCCGGCCCGATCCGGCGCGGCCGATCGTTCTCATTTTCGGTCCGGATGCGGGCCTGGTGCATGAGCGCGCCGAGGCGCTGATTCGCGTCTCTGTCGACAATCCGGCTGATGCTTTTTCCGTGATCCGCATCGACGGCGACGAACTGTCGGGCAATCCGCACCGGCTGGTCGAAGAGGCCAACACCATCCCAATGTTCGGCGGGCGGCGCGCCATTTGGGTCAAGGCCGGCAGCCGCAACATCGCAGTTGCGGTCGAAGCCGTCATCAATGCGCCCTCGCCCGATTGCCGCGTCGTGATCGAGGCCGGGGACTTGCGCAAGACCTCGCCGTTGCGGGCGCTCTGCGAGAAGGCAAAGAACGCCGCCGCGATCGCGTGCTACGCGGATGAGGAGCGCGACATCGCGCGTGTGGTCGATGATGAGCTGGCGAAAGCGGGACTGACGATTGCGCCGGACGCGCGCGCGTCGCTCATTCCGTTTCTGGGAGGCGACCGCCAGGCCACGCGCAACGAATTGCGAAAGCTCGCGCTTTACGTGCATGGCCGCAGTCAGGTCACGGCCGACGACGTGATGGCGGTGGTTGCTGATGCTTCAGCGGTCGCGCTCGACAATGTGCTCGACGCGGCGTTCGCCGGCAAGCCCGCCGATGTGGAGACGCATTTCGCGAGAGCCCGGGGCGAGGGCACCCATCCCGGCGTCATCGTCGCGGCGGCGCTGCGGCATGTCTCCAGCCTGCATCGCATGCGAACGATTGCCGATAGCGGGCTGTCGGTTGGCGCCGCTGTCGAAAGCGCGCGGCCGCCGGTCCATTTCAGGCGTAAGCGTGCGGTCGAGGCCGCCCTGCAAATCTGGACCTCGGCGAAGCTTGAGAACGCGATGCAAGCGCTCTCCGACGCGCTGCTGCAGACCCGGCTCCAGGCCAACCTTTCCGAGGCGATCGCGCAGCGTGCCTTGATGACGCTGGCGGCCGCGGCGCGCAGGAGAGGCTGATACCGGCTATTGGCCTGCGCCCCCTCCCCTCAGGCGCGAAGCGGGCGCCCGCGCCACGAAACGCACCCCGATTTCGGCGTCGGTCCGCCAGACCAGACGGCAGAGCCGATGAACTTCGCCGCTCTCCGATAGGGTGATGAGGAATTGCTCCGGAAGCTCGACCGCAGGATCGATCCTCAGCTTGGCGCCGCTATTTGAGACATCGAGGGTTTCGGCCTGCGCGATGCGCTGCCCTCCGGAATCCGTGATGACAACGACGGGAATGTGCAGCTTCCTGCGGAGCCCCTGCCTTTGCTTGTAATTGTCAGGTAGCATCCAGGGCCCTCCGGCCGTTGTCAGCTCCCGAAGCTGTCGTTGCCCGCCGCCTGGCGCACGCACCAGAACCGTAAAACGCGCTGCGCCGTTGCCGGCGTCAGCCTGGCATAGTCTGCTTTCAGCTGCTCGAACGCGTCGGGCGATACATGGCCGGGCGAAATATCCTGCAGCAGCGCGCGCACGGTCATCCAGTTCAGCCCGGCGGCGCGACAGGGCACGAGCAATGCCTCGGAGCGCTCACTTTGCACGATTCGGTCGATAATGTCGTGGGGCGAGCCGCAGAGTTGCGCCAGCGCCATCACGGACTCGGCGTAGCGTCCGCCCTTGACGAACTGGAGCAGGGCCAGTTCGTCAAGCTCGCCATTGACATGCATCTTGTGAATGACGCGCCGTGCGACCTCGAAATCGGGCGTAGGAGGCAGGCCTTCGGAAAATTCCGCGTCGATGCTCGTCAGAATCTTGCAGATTTCGTCGCGATGCGCGGGCGGGGCGAGCATCATCAGCTTCTCGCGCACGATCTCGCTTGCCTTGGCGAGCAAAAGGCGCAGCAGATGCACCGGCAGATCGAGCCGCAAGCCGAGTGTTTCGGTCAGCACCTCGTCGGTTTCCGCGCACGCCACCAAGCGCGATATGCCATCTTCGGAAAATCTCGCGTCGGGGCTGGAGGCGAGCTTGCGATGCACCTGTTGACCGCCGCGCGCGATCAGAACGTCGGTCACGCCCTCGGCGAGCGCGCTGCGGCCCGAAATGGCGAGAAGATGATCCTGGCCTTTGGTGCGGGCGATCTCGATCAGGTCCGAGTTGGACAAGCGCGTCGAATTGATCAGCACCGGACCCGCCACGGCAATTTCGTCGTCGCGGGCGAGCGTCTGGATAACGCGGATCGGCGCGTTTTCGATCGGCGCCAGCCGTTCGGACAACTCGGCCCGCGCGCGCATTTCCATGCGCCGCGCGAGATGGCCGATCACCTCGTCGAACAGGTCGATCTGTTCCGAATTGAGACGGTCCTGGGTCGACAGGAACAGGTCGGTGATCCGGCGTAGCGTGTCGATGCGCTCGGTTTTCGAGCCGCTCTGGATGGCCTGCTCGAGCTCGGAAATCAGGGACGGACGGGCAATGGACACGTGCAGCGCCTCCGATCGCCATGACCGCACGAGAATGCCAATAGCATCCGCAACTTAAGGAAGCGTTGACCGGGAACTTCAGCCTTAAATTCTACGCCGGCTGACCGTCAAACAGGTTCATCGAAGGCCGGTGGCCCATCGCGTTTTCGAGCGCAGCGGGCACCGGTTTGCGTGACGAAACCGCGTCAACGCAGAAACTTCGAGGGTTTTCGCGATTCGAAGACAAGCGCTACGATTCTAGCTGCGCTGCAGGCGGCGGACCACCTCGTCGAGCTGGTCGAGCGTGCGGTAACGAATGCCGAGGGTGCCGCCGGCGCGGCCGCGATCATTGACCTCGACCACCAGCCCGAGCGCATCGGAGAGCTGACGTTCGAGCGCGGCGATATTGGCGTCCTTCATCGCCTTCGCGCTCGACTTCCTGGCCTTCTTGCCTGCGGCCTTGGCATTGTCCTGACGAAGCTTCTCGGCTTCGCGGACATTCAGTCCCTTTTCCACGATGTCGCGCGCGACACCCTCCGGATCGGGGTGATTGATCAGTGCGCGTGCGTGTCCTGCGGTCAGCTTGCCCTGATTGATGTAGGCTTTCACCGCGTCCGGCAGCTTCAAAAGGCGCAGCGTGTTGGCGACATGGCTGCGGCTTTTGCCGACGATATGCGCGATGTCGTCCTGGCTGTGGCTGTACTGCGAAGCGAGCGCCTGATAGCCGGCGGCTTCTTCCAGCGGATTGAGATCGGCGCGCTGAATATTTTCGATGATGGCGAGCTCAAGTGCTTCGGCGTCGGTGACGTCGAGAACGACGATCGGCACCTCGTGCAGACCCGCACGCTGCGATGCGCGCCAGCGCCGCTCGCCTGCGATGATCTCGAAGGTCTTGCCGCCGTCCGATGCCGGACGCACGACGATCGGCTGAATGATGCCGCGTTCGCGGATCGATTGCGCAAGCTCGTCCAGCTCGGCATCCGCAAACAGCCGGCGCGGGTTGCGCGGGTTCGGCTTCAGATGCTCGATCGGCACCTTGCGCGGCGGCGTCTTCTGCGCGCGATCCGATACGGCGGATTCAGCGCCGACATCTCCCATCAGCGCAGCGAGGCCGCGCCCCAACCGCGATCTGGTTTCTTCTGCCATGTCGGCCGCTCCTGAGGTTCGCGCCACCCGTGCCTCCGATTCCAATTCCGGTCCGCTTCGACGAATTACTGCGCGCCCTGCTCGCGCTCGCGCTGGATGACTTCGGTCGCAAGCCTGAGATAGGCGTCGCTGCCGGCGCATTTAAGGTCGTAGACCAGCACCGGCTTGCCGTAGGACGGCGCTTCGGAGATGCGCACGTTGCGCGGGATCACGGTGTCGTAGACTTTCGAGCCCATGAATTCGCGGACGTCGGCGACCACCTGGCTCGACAGATTGTTGCGCGCGTCGAACATCGTCAGCACAATGCCGTGGATGGTGAGCCGCGGATTGAGCAGCTCCTTCACCTGATCGACGGTCTTGAGCAATTGCGACAATCCTTCGAGCGCGAAGAATTCGCATTGCAGCGGCACGAGAACGGCGTCGGACGCCGCCATCGCGTTCACCGTCAGCAGGTTGAGCGAGGGCGGGCAATCGACGAGGACGTAGGTATAGTCGGCGCCCTCCGGCGCGTTGTCGTTCAGCCGGGCGATGGCGTTGCGCAAGCGCACGGCGCGGTCGCGTGCGCTGGAGATTTCCAGCTCAAGGCCGGCAAGGTCGAGCGTCGAGGCGGCAATATGCAGCCGCGGCACCGAGGTCGTCAGGATCGCATCGCGCAGCGTCGCTTCGCCGGCGAGCACGTCGTAGGTCGAGCGGCTGCGGCTCTTGCGGTCGATGCCCAGTCCGGTGGAAGCATTGCCTTGCGGATCGAGGTCGATGATCAGGACACGTTCGCCGATGGCGGCAAGAGCCGTGCCGAGATTGATCGCGGTCGTGGTCTTGCCGACCCCGCCCTTCTGGTTGGCGACGGCGAGAACGCGCATCGGCTTCGGCGTCTCGGGCGAAAGGTCCGCCGGGTCGGCGGCGTCGGTCGGGGCGATGGTGGGTGCGTCGGTCATGGGTGGCCTCGGTATAGGAAAAAAGTCTTGTTCATTCCCGGTCTGGACGGCGGCGCTCGACCGAGCGGACCCGGACGATGCGCGCGAAGGAATCGGTCGCGCTGTGGATCAGCTCAGCATCAATGGTCCAACATTTAGATGCTGCGGTCAATTCAGCGTCTACATCTTGACCCTTGAGGAACAGAGTTTGTGCTCCCCTTTTCAACAAGGGATAGGCGCTTTCGAGCAGCTTTTCGAGACTCGCGAGCGCCCGCGCGGTCACAATCTCCACCGGTTCGGCGAAGCCATCCACAACCTCGTCGATGCGACGGGCGTGAACGGTGGCCGGCACGTCCGCGATTCGCGCGGCCTCGCGCAGGAACGCGGCCTTCTTCAGATTGCTTTCAACGAGGTGCACCCGCGCGCCGGGGACATCCGCCAGGGCGCAGGCGATGACAAGCCCCGGAAAGCCGCCGCCGGAGCCGAGATCGATCCAGTGCCGGGCGCCCCCGGCCAGCGGCAGGAGTTGCAGCGAATCGGCGACATGCCGGGTCCACAGCTCGGGGAGCGTGGACGGCGCCACCAGATTGGTGATCGCCTGCCATTGCAACAGCAGGGCCACGAAGCGATCCAGCCGGGCGAGAATATCCGGTGTTATTTCACGTGAATCGGTGGCGGTCGCAGACAACAGCGCGAGAGCGCGATCGCGGTCGGCAGCAAGGCGGGTGTCGAGGTCGCCCGATCCGGAAAGGGCGCGCCCGCGCGCCATCATCGGGCCGCTGCGCGCGGCGCCGCGCCGCGCCGCATATGCGCGATGAGCAGCGTGAGCGCGGCCGGTGTCACGCCCTCGATCTTCCCGGCATGGCCGATGGTGCGCGGCCGGTGGGTCTGCAGCTTGTGGCGGACCTCGTTGGACAGGCCGGGGATCGCCGCATAATCGAGGCCGTCCGGCAGGGCCAGCGCCTCATCGCGCCGGTAGGCGGCGATATCGGCGGCCTGGCGCGAGAGATAGACATCGTATTTGGCGTCGATCTCGAGCTGCTCGGCGACTTTCGGAGGCAATGCGGCGAATTGCGGCCAGATCCGTGAAACATCGGCGAGCGTTACATCCGGATAGGACAAAAGCTCGAACGCGGTCCGCCGGTGGCCGTCCTTCTTGAGGCTGAGGCCGTGGCGCTCGGCTTCCGTCGGCGAAACCGAGACCGAACGGGCAAATTCGCGGGCTTCGGTGAGCGCCTGCGCCTTCGCCCGGTAGACCCCCCGCCGGACCGCTCCGACGCAGCCCAGCGCGATGCCCTTGTCGGTCAGGCGCTGGTCGGCATTGTCGGCCCGCAGCGCCAGCCGGTACTCGGCCCGCGACGTGAACATCCGGTAGGGCTCTGTGATTCCACGTGAAACAAGGTCGTCGACCATCACCCCGAGATACGCCTCGGCGCGGTCGAAAACGATTCCCTGTCCGCCACTTGCGCGGGACGCGGCATTCAGGCCGGCGAGCAATCCTTGCGCCGCCGCTTCCTCATATCCAGTGGTGCCGTTGATCTGTCCCGCCAGGAAAAGACCCCGGATCCGCCGGGTCTCCAGCGTCGGTTCCAGTTCGCGCGGATCGACGTGGTCGTATTCGATGGCATAGCCCGGCCGGATGAACCGGGCCCGCTCGAGCCCCGGAATTGTGGCCACCAGGGCGTGCTGGACCTCTTCCGGCAGCGAGGTGGAGATGCCGTTCGGATAAACCGTGTGATCGTCGAGCCCTTCCGGCTCCAGAAACAGCTGATGCCCCTCGCGGTCCCCGAACCGGACGATCTTGTCCTCGATCGAGGGGCAATAGCGCGGGCCCTGGCTCCCGATCTGCCCGGAATACATCGGCGAGCGGTGCACATTGGCCCGGATCACCTCATGCGTCGCCGCCGTGGTGCGGGTGATGCCGCACGCCACCTGCGGATTGTCGATCCGGGCGGTGAGGGTGGAGAACGGCTCCGGTGGCTCGTCGCCGGGCTGCATCTCAAGCGAAGCCCAGTCGATGGTGCGGCCGTCGAGACGGGGTGGCGTGCCTGTCTTCAGGCGGCCGAGCACAAAGCCGGCGCGCTCCAGGGCAACGGACAGACCCAGCGCCGGTGCCTCCCCTGCCCGTCCGGCTGGAATCGTCCGCTCGCCGATATGGATCAGGCCCCGCAGAAAGGTGCCGGTGGTCAGGACCACCGCGCCTGCGCCCAAAATCCGGCCATCAGTCAGACGGATCCCCGTGACACGACCATCCCGGACCAGAAGATCGTCCGCCTCGCCCTCGATGACGGTGAGATTGGCGGTCGCGTGGATGGCGGCCTGCATCGCCGCCGCGTAAAGCTTCCG
>NZ_JBKBVB010000048.1:0-31755 GCF_046289595.1 Pseudorhodoplanes sp. | reverse complement strand
AGCGAGGAGAGGATCGTGGTGCTCGGGGGTTTTGCCGAGGTTTCGCCGTCGGGCCTCACGGTGCTTGCCGATCACGCCGCCCCGGTCGCGGATTTCGATCGCGCGCTGCTCGCGCAGCACATCAAGATGACGGAAGAAAAGGTCGCGAAAATGAGCACGAGCGAGTCGGTCGACAAGGAGATCGCCCGGCTCGATCATTTCCGCTCGCTGGACTATCACCTGCAAGGCACCGCGATGCACTGAGCGCGCGGCGTATTGGAAAGGAAGAAGTCGGGCAGCGATGCCCGGCTTTTGTTTTGGGCCCGGCGCTGATCGCGGCAGCGGCATCAGGCGGCGGGCGCCGTTGCGGGCAGGGTCGCGCCCTCGACGGATGCGTGCAGATGTTTGACGAGCGCCTCGTCGAGATTAAGCCGCGCTGCAAGCAGGCTCAGATAGGCGCGCTCCGAGGGGTTGTCGACGTCGATCGCCAGAAGCGAAGCGGCGTAGATGCTTGCCGCCTGTTCCGGCGTCGACGCCGCCCGCGCCACCGCGTCGACGTCCAGCGGTTTGCGCAGCTCGTCCATGACGAACGCCTTGTCGTCGACGTCGAGCGGAAGCTTGTCCATCTCGGCAAAGATCGCAGCCTGTTCCTTGGCGTCGATGTGACCGTCGGACTTTGCCGCCGCGATCATGGCGCGGAGCAGATGGCGGCTGAGCGACTGCTGCTCGGCCTCGCGCGCGGGCATGAACGGCGTGTCCGCAGGAGGCGGGGGCAAGGGCATTTGCGCGCCCGGCGGAAATGTCGAAGGGGTGATGGCCTTGCCGGATTGCCAGTCGCGATAGGCCTTGTAGGCGATCGCACCGACCACCGCCATGCCGCCCAGTTTCAAGGCGTTGCCGGCCATCTTGCGTCCGGACTTCGAGCCCATCAAGAGGGCGGCGAGGCCGCCCGCCGCCGCGCCGCCGCCGATGCCGCCAAGGCTGACGCCCAGGATAGTGCCGAGGCTGCCGGCGAGTCCGTCCAGGCCGCCCTGCGGTGCAGGAACTCTGCCGCGTTCCGGAATCTGGGGGAGTCCGCCCTGGGTGGGCGCACCGAGGAATTGGTCGAGCAGACGTTTCGCGTCCAGCATGGCGATGACCGGGTCTCCGTTGCAAACCGTCCGGAGCTAGGGATGAAATGCGCCACGGTCAGGCCGAAACGGGTGCGGCCAAAAGTCACAAATCTGACGGATGTGGCGCCGCGGCCGCGGCTCACAGGAAGCGCGAAAATTCCTTCACCACCGCCTCGTAAACCGGCCGCTTGAACGGGATGATCAGGCCCGGAAGGTTGCGCATCGGCTCCCAGCGCCATTCGACGAATTCGGGCTTGTGGCCGCCGGCCGGATTGAGAATGTTGATCTCCTTCTCGTTGCCGGTGAAGCGGAAGGCGTACCATTTCTGCTTCTGTCCGCGATACTTGCCCTTCCAGGCGCGCCCGGCGATCTGGCGCGGAATGTCGTAGCTCAGCCAGTCCTCGATCTCGCCGAGCTTGACCACCGAGCGGATGCTGGTCTCCTCCTGCAATTCACGCAACGCGGCGGCGTAAAGATCCTCGCCTTCGTCGACGCCGCCTTGTGGCATCTGCCAGGAATGCTGAGCGTCTACATGCTCCGGTCCGTTGGTCCGCCGCCCGATAAAGACCTGCCCTGCCGGATTGAGCACCATCATCCCCACGCAGGCACGATAGGGCAGGGAATCGTAATTGTCGTTTGCCATAAGCGAATTGTGTCCTCGCACCGCGCACAATTGCAAGAACGCGATTGCAAGAACGCGATTGCAAGGCGCGCCTCGGCCCGCAAAGGCGGCGCGGTCAGGACGATCGCGCGCGGACGGCGGCGGCGGTGACCGGCACCAGCGTGATGCCGCGTCCCTGGGCCGCCTTTGCCCATTTGGCGATCCGGTCGATGCTGGCCGGCAGCGCCGAGGAATAGCCCACCACGATGCCGCGGCCGCGCGCCAGCGCCTCCAGCCGGGCCAGCGCATTGTCGATTTCCACCGCGCTCGGCACCGCGTCGACGATGACCTCCGCTCTCACATAAGGCAGCTTGGTGGCGCCTGCGATCTGGCCGGCCTGACTGCGCGGCGAGGAGCCGTCGTCGACATAGATCAGGCCTCGTTTGGAGAGATCGCGCATCACCGGCGCCAGCGCGTGATCGGACGCGGTGAAGCGCGCGCCCATGAAGTTTGTCACACCGACATAGCCCTGCATGCGGCTGAACAGCCAATGCAGCCGGTCGATATTCTGGTCTGCCGACAGCGACGACAGCAAGGTCTGCGGACCGGGGTCGTTGTCCGGGTAGTCGTGCGGTTCCATCGGAACCTGCAACAGCACTTCATGGCCCTTCTCGCGCGCCTGCGAAACCAGCGTGCCGAGGTCCGAACCGTAGGGCGTGAACGCGAGCGTGACCGCCGCGGGAAGTTTTGACAATGCGCCCGCGGTCGTCGTGGCGCTGATGCCGAGTCCGCCCACCACGATCGCGATTTGCGGGCCGTCCGGATTCGGCTTCCCGGCAGGCGGCTTGCGCGCATAGACGTCGGAAGGGCGCGCGCCATCGGCTGCGATCCGCGGGATCGGACCGTGACGCGATTGCTCCAGCAACCGCGGGTCGCCGCCGCTCTGTCTGGTCTCCGACGACGCGGCGATCACCACGTCCTGCCGCTTGCCGCTGGTGCCGTCGATGATGGTGACGGTCTGGGTGCCGGGCGGCGGCGTCTCCGCGGCCGCGCGCTCTGCGGGCGCAGCTTGGGGGGCCGCTTTCGCCGCCTCGGCGGTCTCGACCGGTGCCACCGGAGCCTCCGCGCGGGGCTCGCCGCCAAGCGGATCGCGCACCAGCGCCGCCCAGATCACGAAGACCGAGAGCGCCCCGCCGAGCAGCGCCGCAAGGCCGCGCGCCGCAAAACGTCCGAGAGGCAGGCGCCGTTCGGGAGACGGATTTTGTCCCAGCGGTTTGTCGAGATCATCCACGGCGGCGGATCGTCCGGGATTGGCGAATCATTCGATGATTCTAGACCTTTGCCGTCCGCGCGTCCCGGTTCGCGACCTGACGTTGCGACCTGAGGGGTCCGTCAAACAAAACGGGGCGGTCCTCAGGACCGCCCCGCCGGTATTCTTATGCGCTGAAACTCAACGCTTCGGCGCCTCGGCCCGCTTGCCGCTCGGCGGGAAGGCCGAGTTGGTCACGGTGCCGCGCAGCAGGTCCACCGCCATTTTCAGCGCCTTGTCGTCCTTGGGATCCGGCGGGATGTAGGATTGCGAGCCGGTCTGTTCTTCGCCGTCGGCCTTCAGATGGCCGCGCAGCGAGGACTCGCCCTTCGACTCCGCGCGCGCTTTCATGTCCTCGGGGACATCCTGCAGCACCTCGATATCCGCGTTGATGCCCTTGGCCTGGATCGAGCGGCCGGACGGCGTGTAGTAGCGCGCGGTGGTCAGCCGCAACGCGCCGTTGCCGGCGCCGAGCGGGATGATGGTCTGCACCGAGCCCTTGCCGAAGGAGCGGGTGCCGAGCACGGTCGCCCGCTTGTGGTCCTGCAATGCGCCGGCCACGATCTCGGAGGCCGATGCCGAGCCGCCATTGATCAGCACGATGATCGGCTTGCCCTTGGTCAGGTCGCCCGCGCGCGCGTTGAAGCGCTGGGTTTCCTCGACATTGCGTCCGCGGGTCGAGACGATCTCGCCGCGATCCAGGAACACGTCGGTGACCGAGATCGCCTGATCGAGCAGACCGCCCGGATTGTTGCGCAGATCGAGCACGTAGCCCTTGAGTTTGTCGGCGGGAATCTGCGTCGACAGGTCGGCGATGGCCTTCTTCAAACCTTCGGTGGTCTGTTCGTTGAACTGCGTGATCTTGATATAGGCGACATCGTCGCCCTGCGTGTTGGAGCGGACCGCGCGCACGCGGATGATGTCCCGGGTGATGCTGATTTCCAGCGGCTTCTCGGCGCCCTTGCGCATGACGCGCAGCTTGATCTTGGTGTTGACCGGCCCGCGCATCTTCTCGACCGCCTGGTTCAGGGTCAGGCCCTGAACGGCTTCGTCGTCAAGATGGGTAATGATATCGTTGGCGAGAATGCCGGCCTTTGCCGCCGGGGTCTCATCGATCGGCGACACCACCTTGACGAGGCCGTCTTCCATCGTGACTTCGATGCCAAGCCCGCCGAACTCGCCGCGGGTCTGGATCTGCATGTCGCGGAAGCTCTTGCCGTCCATATAGCTGGAATGCGGATCGAGCCCGGCGAGCATGCCGTTGATCGCCGTCTCGACCAGCTTGGCGTCTTCGGGACGTTCGACATAGTCGGAGCGCACCCGCTCGAACACATCGCCGAACAGGTTGAGATGACGATAGGTGTCGGACGACGCCGCCGCACGGGCGCTCATGCCGGAAAACACCACATGCGGCTGCACCGCGACCAAAGTGAGCGCAGCGCCCGCCGCGGCACCCACGAGTACCAAGAATGTCTTGCGCATCATCCGCGGACCTTCTCACTTTCTTTCTTTGCCCACCATGGGGCGGAATCGACGGGTATGCCGTCCTTGCGAAACTCGACGTAAAGGACCGGCTGGCTGGCTCCCACCTGGCCTGTGCCAACAGACGAAGCGGCCGCCACCTGAGCTGTCCCGCTGCCCATCATCGCGACAGGTTCGCCGGTCAGAACAAACTGTCCGATATCGACCGAAATACGATCCATTCCGGCGAGCACGATATGATACCCACCCCCGGCATTCAGGATCAAGAGTTGGCCATAGGATCGGAATGGCCCAGCATAGACCACCCAGCCGTCGCAGGGTGAGGTCACTTGCGCGCCCGGTCGCGTTGCGACGGAAATGCCGCGTTCGGTGCCGCCGATGCCGTCTGCCGCACCGAAATTGCGGATTCTCACGCCATGGACGGGCATCGGCAGAGTTCCCTGGGCCGATGCGAACGCCACCGCAGGCGCCAGCCGTCCCGGATCGCTGAGCGCAGCAAGCGCCGGCCGGGTCGCGGTCTTGTGATCGGCGCCGGGCGCGGCGGCGCGCGCCGCGCTGTCCAGTCCCTGCTCGAGACGCGCGACAAGATCCTTGAGGCTGTCGGCTTGCCGGGCCAGTTCAACCGACCGCGCGCGCTGCTGATCGAGGGCACGCTCCGATTCGGCCTGCTGCTTCTGCCGCTGCTCGACCAGGATCGTCATGCGCTGCTGCTCGTCCGACAGCAATTTCAGATCGGCCGACAATTTCGTGCGCTCGCCGGCAATTTCCGTGCGCAACGTCTGCAAGGCAGACAGATCGGCGGCAATTTGTGCGGCCCGGTCGCGCAATTGCGGCACCACGGCGCCGAGCAGGATCGCGCTGCGGAGCGTCTGCGCCGCATCCTCCGGCGCAACCAGAAGCGCCGGCGGCGGCCGCCGGCCCATGCGCTGCAGCGCGGCCAGAATCTCCGCAATTGTTGCCCTGCGTTCGTTGAGAGAGTGGCGCAACCCGGCTTCCCGGTCTTGCAGCGGAGCGAGCCTTCCCTCCGTTGCCGACAGCCGCGCCTCGGTCTCGCGCATCCGCGCGGCGGTTGCGATCAGGTCCGCATTGAGTTTGCGCCGGTCGGCCCCGAATGTCTCGATTTCGGCCCGCAGCCGGGCCTCGTTTTCAGCGGCGCGTTTTTGCTCGGCAAGAAGTGCCGCAAGTTCCTTTTCCCGCGCCTTCAGGATGTCGCTGCCGCCACCACTTTGCAGACCCGGATTCTCGGCCGCTGATTGTGCAGGGCTGGCCGCAGGACCGGCGATCATGGCCGCAAAAAACGTCGCTCCCGCCAAAACCGGGCGGAAAACCGCGCTTTGCGTGCCAAGACCGCTCATCAGCATCCACGGTGCCGCCCAATCGCGGCCATCTTATGCCCGGGCCGTTCGTGGCGCGGGTCTTAATCGCGATGATATGGGTGTCCGGACAGGATTGTGACAGCCCGGTACAGCTGTTCCAAAAGCATAATTCGGACCAGTTGGTGCGGCCAGGTTGCGGGTCCGAAGCTCAGGGTGATCTTCGCTCGCTCGCGGAGGGTTTCGGCAATGCCGTCGGCGCCGCCGATGACAAAGACGACCGACCCCTGTCCGCCGTCCCGCCAGCGCGCCAGGGTTTCGGCGAACGCCGCGCTGCCCAGCGCTTCGCCCTGCTCGTCCAGCAGAACCAGCGCGGCATCGTCGGGGATCACGTTGGCGATCGCGATGGCTTCCTCGAGCTTGCGGCGCGCGGCGTCCTGTGCGCGGCTTTCCCGGATTTCGACGACCTCGATGCTGCGCAAGCCGACGCCGCGGCCGGCTTGGCTAACGCGATTCAGATAACGCGCAGCGAGGTCCGCTTCCGCGCCCTGTTTCATGCGCCCGACCGCGAGCACCAGCAGGCGCATCGGATCGGTGCTCCGGCGTCAGCTCGGCTGACGCCGGGCGGCGTCTTCGCTCTTCCGGCCCTTGCTGCCCGACCACATCTTTTCGATGGCGTAGAAATCCCGGACTTCCGGCCGGAAGACGTGAACGATCACGTCGCCCGCGTCGACGAGAACCCAGTCGCAATGCGGCTGGCCCTCGACCCGGATGCCCTTCAGCCCGATGCCTTTCAGATGTTCCACGACATCGTCCGCAATCGAGCCGACATGGCGGTTCGAGCGGCCGGAGGCCACCACCATAGCGTCTGCGATCGAGGATTTGCCGGTAAGGTCGATGGTGACGATGTCCTCGGCCTTCATCTCTTCGAGGCGTTCGAGGATCAGGTTCATGGTCTCGGAGGCGTCACGCACCTCCGGAACGGGTCGCGGCACGGCACTGGTCTTGGCACGGGTCCGCGCGAGGGCTGGTGTGCTCAGGGGATCCTTTCCTTCTACGGTTGCGCCCGGCAGATATGGGGACTCAACACCCGTAACTGTAGGCACGTCGGGTTAAATCTTTCAACCGCCATCGCGTTCCGTGCCGCGGTCTCTGGCTTGGCGGATGGCGGTCGAGGACAGGTCGGACTTGACCCCGTGAAGGTAGACCCAGGCCGGCGGGGTCAGGCCGGGCAGGGCAGAAGCGCGGGTTTCGGGGATGCGGGCTTTGGCGAAGCTGATCGCGGCAGGACCGGAGGCCGCCTGCAGCGAAAGCCCGCCACGATCGACCACGGCGACCGGAAGCATGAGAAAAATCTCGCGCCAGTTCTTCCAGTGATGGAAGTTCTTCAGATTGTCGGCGCCCATGATCCAGACGAAATGCGTGCCCGGTGCCTCGTCGAGAAGCCATTTGACCGTATCGCAGGAATATTTCGTGCCGATGACGGCTTCGAAGCCGGTGACGTCAATGCGCGGATGACCGGCAAGCGCCGCCGCCTGCGCGATCCGCTCCTCGAGCGGGGGCAAATCGCGCGTGTCCTTCAGCGGGTTGCCCGGGGTGACCAGCCACCACAGCCGGTCGAGTTTCAGTTTCTTCAACGCGAGCAGGCTGACCGCGCGATGTGCGTCATGCGCCGGATTGAAGGAGCCGCCGAACAGGCCGATGCGCATGCCGGGCGCGTGCAGCGGCAGGGTGACGCGTTCCTTGACGACGCTTTTAACCAGCGTGCGGGGCGGGGAGTCGCCGGGCTTCATCGCGACCGGAATAGTGTCACGGCCGCGTCTGCCCGGAACCGCGCACGCGATACTTGAACGAGGTCAATTGCTCGACGCCGACCGGTCCGCGCGCATGCATGCGGCCGGTGGCGATGCCGATCTCCGCTCCGAACCCGAACTCGCCGCCATCGGCGAACTGGGTCGACGCGTTGTGCAGCACGATCGCCGAATCCACCTCATTGAGGAAACGCTCCGCAGCGGCCTCGTCTTGCGTGACGATGGCATCGGTATGCTGCGAGCCGAACTGCGCGATATGCGCCATCGCGCCGTCGACGCCGTCGACGAATTTCGCGGCGATGATGGCGTCGAGGAATTCCTTGCCGAAATCGTCCGCAGCCGCGGGCTTGATTCGCGGATCGAGTTTCCGGACCGCGTCGTCGCCGCGGATTTCGCATCCGGCATCGAGCAGCGCGTCGACCGCAGGGCGGTAGGTCGTCTCGTCCGCGCCTGTGTCGATCAGTAATGTCTCGGCGGCGCCGCAGATGCCGGTGCGGCGCATCTTGGCGTTCAAGACGATGTCCTTTGCCATCGTCGCATCCGCGGCCTTGTCGAGATAGACATGACAGATGCCTTCGAGATGCGCGAAGACCGGCACCCGCGCTTCCTCCTGCACGCGGGCGACCAGACTCTTGCCGCCGCGCGGGACGATGACATCGATATTGCCGGAAAGACCTGCAAGCATTTCGCCGACCGCCGCGCGGTCGCGCACCGGGACGAGCTGGATCGAATCCTCCGGCAGCCCGGCGGCGCGAAGTCCTTGAAGCATCGCGGCATGGATGGCGCGCGACGAGCGGTGCGAGTCCGAGCCGCCGCGCAGGATCGCGGCATTGCCGGCCTTCAGGCACAGCGCGCCGGCATCGGCGGTGACATTGGGGCGGCTTTCGTAGATCACGCCGATGACGCCGATCGGGGTGCGCACGCGCTCGATGGTCATGCCGTTCGGGCGGGTCCATTGCGTCATGACCTCGCCGACCGGATCGGTCAGCGCGGCAATGGCGTCGAGGCCGTCGGCCATGGCCGCGATGCGTTTCTCGTCGAGGGTGAGGCGGTCGAGAAACGAGCCGGCAACGCCTGCGGCTTTGGCTTCGGCGACGTCCTCGGCATTGGCGGCAACGATGTCCGGCGTAGCGGCGCGAATCGCCTTGGCCATGGCGGCGAGTGCCGTGTTCTTCTGTGCGGCCGGCGCCAGCGCGAGTTTGCGCGCGGCTTTGCGCGCGCGCAGCCCGATATCCTGCATCAGGCGCGCAACGGAAGCGGTCGAATCGACGGATTTGAGCGGTGCGGTCATGTGATTGTTTTCAGATCGAAAATTCATCCTAACATGGAAGGCTGAACCCGGGCGAGTTGCAGAGCGGCGAAAACGGCCTCATGCGGATCACGATTTTATATGGATGCTATTGTAAAAATTGAAGAATCGGCGCGTACGGGGCATCGTGCCGCAAGCCTGAAGCTGCCGGTCCTGGCACTTTTCGGCCTCCTGCTGACGGGATCGCTTTTGAACGCGCAGACCAGACCGCCGAGCTTCGCCGACGCCGCCGCCGTCATTCCCGACCTTAAGGTCGACATGCGTTATTTCGGCGCCGCGAATTTCGTCGGCGCGCGTGTCGACGGCTATGAGGCGCCGGTCTGCCTCCTGACCCACCAGGCAGCGACGGCGCTCGCTGCGGTACAGCGTGACTTGCGGCCGCGGGGTTTAGGCCTGAAGGTTTTCGATTGCTACCGGCCGGTGCGTGCCGTCCGCCATTTCGTGCGCTGGGCGCGCGATCCCGACACCGGCACCAAGGCCGAGTTCTATCCGCATGTCGCCAAGGGCAACCTGTTCCGTGAAGGCTATATCGCCTCGCGCTCCGGCCATTCGCGCGGCTCGACGGTCGATCTGACGCTGGTGACGCTGCCCGGCGGCGAAGAGCTCGACATGGGCACGCCGTTCGATTTCCTGTCGCCGCAATCGGGGCAGGGCGGGCGTGTGAGCGCCGAGGCCCGCGCCAACCGCAGGCTACTCGCCGACGCGATGCGCGCGCGCGGCTTCATTCCCTATGACAAGGAATGGTGGCACTTCACGCTGCGCAACGAGCCGTTCCCGAACAGCTATTTCGATTTTCCGGTGCGATAAGCAAAGCCGCGTGGATGCAAACGCGTGCGAACAAGCGCTCCGGCCCGGCCAAAAAAATAACGAGACATTCCGGGAGGCACCGGAATGTCTCGTTATCATCGACGCAGTGGCGGCGTACCGGACGAAGAATCGCCCCCAGCCTCTCGACGAACCGCGGCAGGTGCCGGTTTAGGGGGAGCACCCGCCAGAGTGATAAACGGCTTGTCGAACCGTCCGTCGAAACGCATACGCAACGATACATTCCGACCGCTGGACGGCCGGTACTTCAGCGACTCGCATACGCCCAACCACTGGACGAGAGCATAGAGGCGCCTGGTTCCATTGCTGCGGTAACATCGAAGTCCGCCACAATGTATCAACATGCGGTTCGGCAACACTGCGCGGCAGTATTGCAACAAACGGTAACAAGAAGCCGCCCGCCGGCTCAGATTGCGGCAGATTAGTGTCCGCCCGGACCGGCGCTGCGAATCCGCTCGCTGTAGATCGGGATATTCAAGCCGCAGATATTGAAGCGCGCGAGATAACCCATGAGGAAGTCATTCACCCCCATGCGGTGCAACGTCACCACGTCGCCCGCAAGCAGCGCGCGCTTCTCCTCGTCGGTCAGCCGGTAGCGCGCAATCGCGCGCTCCGGATCGGTCTGCATGGCCTTGCGGAAATCGTGATCGCGAAGGGTTTCGCGGCACAGCCGGTTGAGTTCGAGAACGCTCATCGTATCCCTCCAGTCCGGTTCTGTGCCTAGGCGAGCCGCCAGCCGGCATAGGCGTGGCCGTTTTCCATCTGCTTGTCGAGGAAATCGGGCTTGCGATTGTCGGTGAAGGCCAGCATCGCGATCCAGTTGAGGAGTTCGCCGCCGACATTGCCTGCCGCATGCATGCGATCCTCGGTCGCCGCAGCAATCAGGGCGTCGGTGTCGCCGGCTTCGAGATAGCGGCAGACCTCGTGCACCCAGTCTGGATCGGGCACGCCGTCGGTGAAGCCAAGGCGGATGCGCGGGCCGAACACCTCGAGCGAAAAACTCCCGGTGCCGATGATCGCGATCCGGAGGTTCTCCGGATAGGCCTCCAGCGTCTTGCGCACCTGTCTGCCAAGTTCGAAGCAGCGGCGGGCCGGCGGCAGCGGCGGCACGTGCCCCGAGATGAAAAACGGGATCACCGGCCATTTCATGCCGGGATTGACGAAATGCAGCGGCACCATCACCGAATGGTCGCAGGAAAAGTCGCGCAACGTTGCGATGTCGAAGCCCGCGCGCACGCCCTCATTGTGAATCGCGGTCGCGAGTTTCGGCAGCGACGGCACATCATAGATTGTCATGCCGCCGCGCGGCTCGTCATTCGGGCCGCGGAACGATTCGTCGATGCCGATTGCGAGAATCGGGAAGTTGTCGAAGAAGAAGGTGTTGTAGTGGTCGGTATCGAAAATGACGATGACATCTGGCTTTGCCGCTGCAAGCGAGTCGCGCGCCTTGCCGAACATGATGCCGGTTGGCGACGACGGCCCCTCCTCTTCGACCTTGGAGGGGAAGAAGGGTGTATGCGGCAAGCCATAGGCCGCGACGATCTGAGCCAAGTGAATTCTCCGATTTCTTCCGTCATCATGACCGGCCTTGCGCCGGGCATCCGAGCTCGTCGGGTGCGGGACACGGGTGGCCGGAACAAGCCCGGCCACGACCCCATTGCCCTCCCTTTGCCTAATTCGGCTTGATCCCTGCTGCCTTCACCAGCTCGGCATTGCTCTTGATCTCCTTGCCGATCAGGGCGCGGAAATCGGCGGCGCTCATCGGCATGGGATCGGCGCCGAGCTTGGTCAGCTTTTCCTGCACGCCCGGATTGGCCAGGGCCGCCGCAATCTCCTTGTGCAGCCGCTCGAGAATTGGCGCGGGCGTCTTGGCCGGTGCGAACAGCCCGATCCAGAAATCGTATTCCGAATTGGGGATGCCGGACTCGATCGTGGTCGGCACATTCGGCAGCGCCTTGCTCCGCGACGACGACGAGACCGCGATTGCCGCCAGCTTGCCGTCGTTGATCAGGCCGCGTGCCGGCGCGAGCGGCGTGAAGTAGAAGTCGATGCGGTCGGCGACGATTTCGCGCAAGGCTTCGGGCGCGCCCTTGAACGGCACATGCTGCGCTTTGGCATTGGCGGCGAGCAGGAAGCGTTCGGCATTGACATGCGATGCGCTCCCGGAACCTGCCGTGCCGTAGTTGAGGACGCCGGGCTTGGCGCGCGCCGCCTCGACCAGATCCTTCACCGATTTGTACTTGGCGGGCGACACCACCAGCACATTGGCGAGATTGGCGAGCGGGATCACCGCCGCGAAATCCTTCTCGGTGTCGTAGGGCAGGTTCGAGAAGGTCGACGGCGTGATGGTGTGGGACGACGAATTGACGAGCAGCGTGTAACCGTCCGGATCGGCCTTGGCGACCGCGTTGGCACCAATCGTGCCACTGGCACCGACGCGATTGTCGATCACGAAGCTCTGGCCGATCTGGCTGCCGACCTGTTCGAACACGGTGCGCGCGATGACGTCGGTCGCACTGCCGGCGGTGAACGGGATGATCACCTTGATCGGCTGGCCGGCGGGCCAGGATTGCGCATGTGCAGACGTTGCGAAGGCAAGCAAAGCGGCGACGAGCGCCATCGTCGGTTTGAGCATGGGCGTTCCCTCTTTCACGGCGATTGTTGCGGGAGGTTTTGGCATAGGCCGGCGCATCAAGCCAACGCGGCATTTGATCCGCCAACGCGCGTTCACATCCGTGAACTTTCACCAGATTGAAATGCGCGCGTGTGCACCGAGCGCAGAGCCGGCGAGTCGGACTTCGCGCTGAAATCTCACGCCGGAGAGTTGGGTTGCGTTTCGCCAGCCAGCTGTGCACGCATTGTCTGAATTTTTGCCGCAAGGAAATCGGCGAAGGCGCGGACATGCGGCGCGGACTTCACATCCTGCCGCACGATCATCCACATCTCGGAGCCGACGTCCTTGATCGGCGGCAGGCAACGGACCAGGCCGGGCTCCGTATCGCCGATCAGGCAAGGCAGCATGGCGATGCCCAGTCCTGCTTTCAGTGCGGAGACGAGATTGGCAAGGCTGTTGCTGCGCGCGCTCACCTTGGAATTGGGGGCGGCGCGGATCAGAAACATCGCCGCCGGCCGATTGGCAAGCGCGCCATCCACGGCAAGGATCGCGTGGCCGTCGAGCGCGTCCGCCGAATCCGGTGCGCCGTATTCGTCGGCATAGGAGCGGCTGCAATACACGCTCCACGCCACATCCGGCAGCCTGCGTACGACGATACCTGCGCTGTCCGGCCGCGAGCCGGTACGCAAGGCGATGTCCGCCTCGCCCCGTGCCAGGTCGAGCCGCCGGTCCTCTGCGAGCAGTTCGATGAGAATGCCGGGCTGTTGTTTGCGGAAGACCGGCAGCAATGGCGCAACGAGATGACTCGCAAGGGCCTCGCTGGTCGTCAGGCGCACGCTGCCGGACACCTGGCGCCGCTCCGCGCTGATCGCGCTTTCGAGAGCATTGACGTCCTGTTCGATGCGCGCAGCGACCGCGGCAATCCGCTCGCCAAGCGGCGTCGGGTGGTAGCCGCTTTGCTTGCGCTCAAACAGCGTCGCGCCGATGCCGGCTTCCAGCTGGGCGATCCTTCGCATCACCGTTGTCTGATTGAGGTTCAACGCCTGCGCCGCGCGCAAGGCTGACCCTGCACGCGCCACCGCGAGGACGAACCGCAGATCCGACCAGTCGATCATGCGTCATACTGCAAAAATGCAGAATGGCTTGGCAACATCGCTGATTGTTGCCGGTTGCGGCCAGACGTATCTCAGCGGCACAGCGAAGGAACAATCGCTACCGAAAACAGAGGCTTACCGGTCCACCTGAGCCCGGCGCCACGCCCTGATCTGCCCTCAAAGTCCGGCTCCGCGCAGCGAAGCCGACCGACGCTACGCGCATCGCGATGCGCCACGGAAGGAGTCTGCCATGACCGATGTTTCACTGGATCGTCCCGTCAAGGAATTGAGCTTGGCGGCCCGCGTCCGCCATTTCGCTATCGCGCTTGCGCAAGCCTTGGAGCGCAGGGTCGTTGCCGCAAGCGTGCGGCGTCAGTTGCATGCGTTGCCCGATCTGATGCTGCGCGACATCGGTCTCAACCGCTGCGATATCCGCTTCGTGGCGGAGGCGCTGGCTGCGGGCAGGGGCGACACGACGCGCCCTGCCGTGGATCGCATCAACCGCAGCACGGCCCGGCGACGATTGTTTCAAAGCCGCGACCGGGGTCCGGCGGCCGGTGCGCTCTTGCGGATGTTGTTCTCCGCGGCGCTGGCAGCGACCCTGGTGTTCGCGGGCGCGGATTGCGCCGGCGCGCAGGATGCGCGGGTCAAGCGCGGCCAATATCTCGTGACGCTGGGCGGCTGCAACGATTGCCACACGCCCGGCTATTTCTTCGGCAAGCCCGACATGGCGCGCTTTCTTGGCGGCTCCGAGGTCGGCTTCGAGATTCCGGGGCTTGGTGTCTTCCACGGTCCAAATCTGACGCCCGACCGCGAAACCGGTCTTGGCACCTGGTCGCTCGACCAGATCGCGGACGCCATCACCAAAGGACGACGGCCGGACGGGCGCGAGCTTGCGCCGATCATGCCCTGGCATGCGTTTGCGAACCTGACCGCGCAGGATGTGCGTGCGATCGCTGTCTATCTCAAGAGCCTGCCGCCGGTGACGAACAAGGTGCCGGGCCCGTTCGGACCGGGCGAACAGCCGACGTCCTTCGTGATGAAGATCGTGCCGCCGCACGCGAAGGCAACCAAAGGCGCGGCGCCGAAGTAACGCCCGCGGACCGGCCCCGCAATCCGAAAGAACGGAAACAGTGTCATGAACCCGTTTGCACGACCATCGCTCTCTGTTGCCGGTGCGTTGTCCCTGCGGCTTGCCGCCGCTCTCGTGGCGGCGCTCCTCGCATCGACATCGCATATCGACAAGTCCGGCGCGCTAATCCTGCGCGGCTTCTTCGATGCCGGCTCAACCCATGTCGTTTACGAACTCGACTTTCTTCCGTCCGAAGGCGAGTGGAAGGCCAGCAATCTGACCGTCCGCCTGAAACCCGTCGGCGGTAAACAGTGACGTTCTCTCAAACCCGAAACGAAAGGTCCTGCCATGTCGACAATCGAAGTCACCCCCGCACGCAATGCCAGGCCCATCGCAATCTGGCGCAAGGTCCTTGCCGCCGTGCTGGACTTATTCTTTGTGCTCTATATTGCCGGTTACGCCGTCGGCTATCTGACCGGCAATCTGACGAACGACGGGTTCAAGCTCGAAGGCGCTCCGGCGATCTCCGTCTTTGCCCTGATCGCGATCTACTTCGTCGTTTTCACGCGCTTTCTCGGCGGCACGATCTGGCAGCGGCTGCTGGGGGCACGAGGCGGCCCTGCGCATCGAAACCCTTCCGCTGATTGACATGTGATGCACATGCATTAATGTTATCCGCATGGCTACGATGATCCAGATCCGCAACGTGCCTGACGCCCTGCACAAGAAGCTCAAGGCGCGTGCAGCGCTCGCGGGCATGTCACTGTCGGATTATCTGCTGAGTGAGATTCGGCAGGCTGCCGAGCGGCCGACGTTGGACGAACTGCGCGCGCGCTTGCAAAGCCGCTCTGAAACAGCACCATCCTTGCCGCCGGCTCGGGCTGTTCGTGCGGAACGCGATAGCCGATGATCGTTGTCGACGCCTCGGCTCTGCTCGAAGTGATCCTTCGCACGCAGGCGGCACCTGACGTCGAGCGCCGCCTGTTCGCGCCGGGACAAACATTGCACGCGCCTCACCTTCTCGACGTTGAGGTCGCGCAGGTGATCAGGCGATATGTCGCCAGCGGCGATATTGACGATGGCCGCGGACGGGCAGCGCTCAGCGATCTGCTGGACTTTCCGGTGCGGCGATATCCGCATGATGTCTTGCTGCCGCGGGTCTGGGAATTGCGGCGCAATCTCACGGCCTATGACGCGGTCTATGTCGCGCTCGCCGAAGCGCTGGATGTGCCGTTGCTGACACGGGACCGGCGTCTTGCCGGTGCCGCCGGTCATCGTGCGCGTATCGAACTGGCTTGACCGCAGCTGTTTAGAGTCCGAACAGCGCCTCCGCATTCTTGCCCGCGATCCGCTTGGCCTGATCGGCCGGCAATGCATTCACGCGCGCGAGGCAGCCGATCATGTCGCCGATATTGTGCGGATAGTCCGAGCCGTAGAGCACGCGGTCCGGCGATCCGGCGACCGAGATGCAAAGCTCGAGTGCGCGCTGGTCGTAGACCACGGTGTCGTACCAGATGCGCTGCAGATAGGCGGACGGCTTGTCCTTGATCACCTCGGCGCAGCCCGGGATCATTTCCCAGCAGCGGTCGAGGCGGCCTGCGAGATAGGGCAGCGTGGCGCCGCCATGCGAGGCGATCAGCTTGATGTCCGGATATTTGTCGAGGAAGCCGGAATAGATCATGCGGGTGAAGGCGAGCGTGGTGTCGCACATGAATCCGACCGGCGGGATCATGTTGAATTCGTCCATGTGCTGCTCGCGCACGCCCTGCGGCGCGCCGGGATGCACCAGAACGGGTAGCTTCAGCTTGTCGATCTCGGCCCAGACCGGCGCGAATTTCGGATCGGTCAGGTCGTCGCCGTCGATATTGGCGATCACCATCACCCCGACCGCGCCGAGCTGAACGCAGCGCGCCAGTTCGGCCCTGGCGTCATCGGCATATTGAAACGGCAGCGAGGCGAACCAGCGGATGCGGTCCGGTCTTGCGCGCTGCTGCTCGGCCATCGAGTCGTTGACGATTTGCGCGGCCTTCAGCGCCACCGCGCGTCCGCCCCAATAGGCGTTCGGGCAGGTCAAGGAGACGATTGCGACATCGACCTTGGCCTCATCCATCTTCCTGATGCGCAGCTCATAGTCCCACATGCCGGGAAACAGCGTCATGAACGGCGCATCGTAGAGATGCACCGCGTCCTGCCCGGCTCTGGTCTTCCTTAGCGTGTATTTGCCGGTGCCGTTGGCGCGCAGAAGCTCGAGATAGTCGAGCGTCAGCATGTGGGTGTGGACGTCAATCACCGTCATGGGCTGTCCTTTGGCATTTCCTCAGTGCTTTTCTTGCGCGGCGATTGTAAAGCCTCGAAGCCGTGACGATCACGCCTACGATTTGCCGCTTTGTTCGCTTGATTGGGTACGGGGATGTCAGTGGGGTTCTATGGCTATCGCATTTGATCTGGTCGGCCAACAATGGCAGCGGAAGATTATTGTCGTTGGGGCCGCCGCTGTCGGCCTTGGCCTGCTGATGGCGATGCAGCCGGTTTCGCCCGAAAGCGCGCCCTGGCATGAAATCGTCGAGCGCAGCGGAATCGTTTTCATCCTTGCCGGCATCCTCGGCCGCACCTGGTGTTCGATGTATATCGGCGGCAGCAAACTCAACCGCCTCGTCACCGAGGGGCCCTATTCGGTCACGCGCAATCCGCTCTACATATTCTCGGCGATGGCGGCGTTTGGCCTCGGCGCCCAGGTCGGCAGCGCCGTCTTCGCGCTGATCTGTGCCGCGGCGACAATAGCGATCTTCGCCGTGGTCGTCCGCCACGAGGAGCGGGCGCTGGCGGAGCGCTTTCCGGCCGAGTTCGCCCGCTATCGGGATCGCGTGCCGCGGTTCTTGCCGGATTTTCGCCGCTGGCACGAGGCCGATACCCTTGTGGTCCGGCCCGCTCTGGTGCGCCGGACCTTCTTCGATGCGACGCTGTTCCTGCTGGCCGCGCCGGGCCTCAAAGCCCTCGAAACCCTGCGGGACGCCGCGCATATCGATCCCTTTTTCCGGCTGTACTGAGCGGCCATTTCCTTGACTTGGCCGGCTTTTGCCCCCATAAACCGGCGCAACGGCGGGCCCCTCTGGGCCCTTTTCGTGCTGTTTCAGCACGGTCCGGACACCCACAATCAGACTGAAAGAAGCCGGTCCGGCCTGTCCGAGCACCGGGGAATGAACACGAAGGAAAAACGATGTTCGCAGTCATCAAGACCGGCGGCCTGCAATATTCGGTCGCCGAGGACCAGGTGGTCCGCATCGGCCGCATTGCGGGCGAGCCGGGCCAGATCGTCCAGATCGGCGAGGTGCTGATGCTGGGCGGCGACAAGCCGGAATTAGGCGCCCCGCTCGTTTCGGGCGCCTCGGTTGCGGTCGAGATCGTGGAACAGAGCCGCGGCCCGAAGGTGATCGCCTTCAAGAAGCGCCGCCGCAAGAATTCGCGGCGCAAGCGCGGCCACCGGCAGGACTATACCGTGGTGCGGGTCTCCGAGATCCTCACAGGCGGCGCCAAGCCGACCAAGGGTCCGAAGCCGAAGCCGGAACGCAAGGCGCCGCCTGCGAAGCCGGCCGAGGACGCCGACGCGGCGTAAGCCCGGATTGGCGTCGTCCCCGCGCACGTGGGGACCGATACCCGGCGGTGGTTATGGATTCCGGCCCCGGCTTCGCCTTGGCCGGAGCGATCGCGACAAATGAGATGATTCCGTCACGGAATCGCGTTATGAGAGTTTCGAGAGAAGGATTTTGAGCCATGGCTCACAAGAAAGCAGGCGGATCATCCCGTAACGGCCGCGACACCGCGGGCCGCCGCCTCGGCATCAAGCTGTTCGGCGGTCAGGTCGCCATGCCCGGCAACATCATCGCGCGCCAGCGCGGCACGGTTTGGCATCCCGGCAGCAATGTCGGCATGGGCAAGGACCATACCCTTTTCGCGCTGACCGCAGGTCGCGTCGAGTTCAAAGCCAAAGGGAACGGTCGCACGCTCATCTCCGTCGTACCGATGACGGAAGCTGCGGCCGAGTAGACGGCGAATCTCTTCCGAGGTCCGCCGGTTCACGTCGAACCCGGGGGACCCGCAAGACAGGGCTCCAGACTTGAGGGGGAGACGGGTGAACCGGCTCCCCCTCAAGTCTTTTTGCAAAGGAGCCTGACCATGACCTGCCTGGACCTTGAGACCCGGACCTACCGGGAAGGCTGTATCCCCGTCCTCGAGACCGAGCGGCTGATCCTGCGCGCGCCGACACTCGAGGACGCTAAGCACGTCGCCGCGCTCGCCAACGACAAACGGATCGCGGAGAACACGCGCCGCATTCCACATCCCTATTCCCGCGCCGATGCCGAGGATTTCATCGCAACGGCCAACACTCCGAAGGGCGACATCGCGTTCCTGATCGCGACCCGTGCCGGTCTGCCCATCGGAGCCTGCGGCATCGCAACGCAGGACGACGCGGTCCCGGAGATCGGTTACTGGCTGGGGGTCAAGCATTGGGGCAAGGGCTACGGCACCGAGGCGGTGCGCGCCCTCATCGATTTTGCCTTTACCGAACTCGGCAACGAGAGCCTGTCCGCAGGCGCCCGCGTGACCAATCCGGCGTCGCGCCGGATTCTGGAAAAGTGCGGCTTTCAGTGGACCGGGGTCGGTCTGTGCCGCATCCGCGCGCTGCATTCGTCGGCGCCGATCGACCGCTTCCGGCTGGATCGCGGCCTGTGGGCGGCGCTGCGCCGCTGGAGCGACGTCAAGCGGGTGTCCTGACCCCTTCCCTGCACAACGACGGGCCGGGCGGAGCGGGTCTCCCGCCCGGGGCTGACGAAGTGCGGCCAATGAACGGTGGAATTTTTCCCCTTTTCCGGGTATGTATCGTGAGCCTTGCGAGATGTTCTACCGGACGCTCGTGTCGGCGGCATCTCGTTAATTGAGGACATAGACGGTGGCTACAGGTACGGTGAAGTGGTTCAACGCGACCAAAGGTTATGGCTTTATCCAGCCGCAAGGCGGCGGCAAGGATGTGTTCGTGCACATTTCTGCAGTGCAGCGGGCGGGCCTGACGGGTCTGAATGAAGGCCAGCAGATCGAATACGAGATCGTGTCCAATCGCGGACGCGAGTCGGCGGAGAATCTGAAGGTGCGGTGATATGTTCCGAAAGCGGCCGGGGACGCACGCGCCGCTTTCGCAACATCGAGGTCAAAAAGCCCGGCACGCCAGCCGGGCTTTTTTCATCGCTTCGCGCCGCCCGGGATGACGGCGGGAAGGGCTATGCCGCTTCCGCCCGCAGCGGCAGGCAGGCCTGCGCGATCGCTTCGACATGCCGGTGATCGGTGCCGCAGCATCCGCCAAGTATGTTGAATCGGGTGCCGAGCGCGCCGCGCAGATGCGCATAGCGGCGGCCGAGGTCGGCCGGATCGCCGGTATCGGGATCGGGCGAATTGTCGAGTTCGGCATGGCTGCGGATCGAAGCATTGGCACGCAGGCCGCGCAGCCTTTCCACCCAGGCTTCGCCTTTCTCAAGCGCATCTGCGAAGTGGGCCGGATGCGCGCAGTTGATCATGTAATAGGCCGGGGCGCCCGATGTCGCATCGTCGGTCTTCTCGATCGCCTCGCGCAGCGTCTCGCCGCTCGGCAGGCGGCCGTCGGTCTCGGTGGTGAAGGAAATCACCACCGGCATCTCCACCGCGGATGCCGCCTGCGCTATCCCGATCGCTTCTCCGGTATGCGTCATGGTGAAGGCGCTGATCATGTCCGCTTCCGTATCGGCGAACAGATCGCACTGGAAGGCGTGATAGCGGCGCGCTTCGTCGGCGCTCATCAGCTGATCGGGAAAGTAGCCGTCGCCACGCGGCCCGATATTTCCCGAGATCGGCATCGGACATTGCGGGGTTTCGAATTCGGCCCGGAGCCCGGCCAGGAATGCAATGCTGCGCCGGTTTAACCCGATCAGTTCCAGCGGAGACACGCCGATCTTTGCGCCCCAGTCGGGGCTTGCGCGCCACGACGCGCTCTCCAGAACAAAGCCGGCGTCCCGGGCCTTGGCGATCCGGATATGGCGCAGGACATAATCGCGCAGGCGCTGCTCGCCTGCTTCGCTGGGATGCAGCGCTATCGCGGAACTGTGCGGCAGATCGATGCCCTCGTGAAAGATCAGCGTGGTTTCCAGGCCAGAGTCGGTCAGAAATGTCTTGCCGCCGAGCTGCGGCAAATTGGTGCGATACTTGGCCATAGTCGATGTCCTTCCCTTTTGAACAGAAGCCGGCCTGCGGCGGAAGCCGGGCCGGCTTTGTTGGTCGCGCCGGGATGGGCTGTGGTTCATGCACAAACCATCCCGAACCCGACCGGGGCAAGTCACACCATGCGAATATGCCGGACGTGCAATGCCTTCTGGACGATCTGCAAGCTATCCGGGGCACGGCCCTGTCGCACCCCGGAAGCCATCGCGTCAATGATGTGAATGCCCGCCGCCCGAGCCGCCATGCGGGGCGCCGCCGCCGATCGGCCCGACCTTGTATTCGACATCGACCTTGCCGGCCTTTTCGAACACCAGCGTGCCCTTCACGGCCTCGCCTTCCTTGAGGCCGGACTTCAGCTCCATGAACATGACGTGATAGCCGCCGGGCTTCAGTTCGACGGTCTCGCCCGGCTTGATCTCGAGTCCTTTCGACAGCTCGCGCATCTTCATGACGCCGCCGTCCATCGCCATCTCGTGAACCTCGAAGCGGCCCGCAAATGGCACCGTGCCGCCGATCAGCCGGTCCGGCTCCTTGCCATTATTGGTGATCTTCATGAATCCGCCGGCCACCTTGGCGCCGCCCGGCGTGGCGCGCGCCCACGGCGCCTCGATGGTCAGCGATCCGGCCGTGTAGACCCTGGTCTCGGCGGCCGCAGCGTGTCCACCGCCATGATGCCCGCCGCCATGCTGCGCGAGGATGACGAGCGCAGGCGCGGGTGCTTTCAGCGCATGCGTATCCTGACCCGGTGCGGGAATGTCCGACCAGCGCGCTTCGCCCGTCTCGCATTCCTGCGTCACCGGAATGTAGAGCGGGCCCGGCGCAAGGTCGCGCGCGAGAAAGCCGGCGAACACGAACTCGTCGTAATGCTCATCGGGGAGCTTGCCGCCGCTCCAGACGATTTCCCGCACGCCTTCGGTGAGCTGCCGGCCGTGATAATAGGGATAGGACTTTTCGTATCGGCCCCTCACGGTCTCGACCTTCCAGCCGGGCTTCGGCATCGGCTTTACGCCGATCACGCCTTCGGGGATTTCGGCGCGCAGCTTCAGCGTGGCCGAGCCGTCGCAGCCATGCGGGACTCGGAGCACGGCCTTGTAGGGCGTGCCGGCATTGGCCTGGCGGACTTCAAGCGTGACATGGGCGAGCGCGGTTTGCGGCAGCGCGGACAAAGCTGCGCATGCGATGGCGCCGAATGCGATGGATGATGCAAGGGGGGCCCTGCGGGACATGAGATTGCTCCGTGTGAGACAGATGTGTGGCGAGAGCCGCGCGCGACGGCGCGGCAGGCGATCACACGGAGAATGGCGGTGCGCGCGCAGGCCCGTCGCGGACGCAGATTGCGCTGAGCAGGTCATCCGGCGCCGCGCTGACGAGCGCAAGCGGCTTTGCCACTGGCCACTCCGCAACGTCCAAGACCGCGGGCAGAACGGCGAACCCGCCCGCACATGCGGTGCACAGCACGCAGGGTATCTTGGCGGCCGCAGGAGCCGGCGGCGCCGGGTCATCCGCACCCCTTGCCGCAACGCTGCCGGAGGAATAGGAGGTCACCGTGGAGTCGGCCTGACCCAGCACGGGCGCAAGAATTGTGAACACGGCCTGCAACGCGATCGCATAGGCCGCAATCAATGCGGCCATGGCGCGCAGCTTTCCGCCTGGCAGAGAGCCCATCATGTCGCTCCGATAGCAAATCCGGGAGCGGGACACCACCGCGTCTTTCTGCCGAAAGTCACCACTTCATCTTCATGCCGGCGAAAACCGCGCGTCCGGTTCCGGGCTCGAACAGCGCCGATTGCCTGTTGGCGACGTCGATAATGCTCGCGCTCGCGATGTAAGCGCGGTTGGCGAGGTTGCGGCCCTCGACGTAGAACGAGAAATTCGTGTCCGGCTCGAAGCCCGCGCGCAGGCCCCACAGCATATACGGGTCCACCGTCGCCGAATTCACGCTGTCCACGAAATACGGATCCGGAACCCATTCGATATTCGGACCAAAGAAGATGCCGGAGGGATGCTTGTACAACAACTCGGCACGCAGGACGTGCGGCGGGACACCTGGCAGCGCGTTATTGCCGAAGCTGGCATCGTTGTCGAAGAAGAAATCGTTATACGTATAGGCGAGTTGCAGCCACAGCTTGTCTGGATCGGAGCCGCGGGCAAAGATCGACTTCAGCACATTGGCGCCGATTCCGAGTTCGAAGCCCTGATGCACAGTCCGGTCGGTGTTGCTGACGTTGCAATTGCCGAATGTGCTGTAAAGACATTGCAATTCGTTTCTGATTTCCGAACGGTACAGCGCGATGTCCCATGAATAATCCGGCCGCTTGCCGCGGGTGCCGATCTCGTAGGTGGTTGCGCGCTGCGCCTTGATGTCGGTGAACGGGATGTTCGGCAGGTTCGGCGCGACGAAGGGGATCGGCGAAACGCTTTCGCCGAAGCTCGGCACCTCGGCGCTCCGCGAGATGCTGGCATAGACCTGCGCGGTGGTATCGACGTCCCACAGCAGGCCGAATTTCGGACTCCAGATTTCGAAATTCGTTTCGCCCGACTGGTCGCCGTTCGAGAGAAACCGGTCGACCCGCTGCCGCGAGGCGCGCAGGAATTGCGTGCCGGCAACCGCCGCTACGTTCGGCAGGACGTAGAAGGAGTTTTCAGCATAGGCCGAGGTATTCTTCGATTTGTCGAGCGACGAGGACAGCAACGCTCCCTTGGTCGCCAGCGGTCCGTTGCCGAATTGCTGGTTATCGATTTCCCCGTTGTGGATGTTGATGCCCGCGACCAGACGGTTGCGGAAACCCATGATCGTCCGGTCGTCGACAATGCGCCCGAAGCCGCCGTAGTCGTCGTAGGTGTAGTCGAGCCACTGGAAGATCGGGTGCATCAGGTGGCGGTTGACCGTGAACGCGCCGAACTCCACGGTGGTGTTACCGAGCTCGATCGTCGTCTTGTTGGCGAAGCGATTGGAGTTGATGTTGCGCTGCCAGTCGTTGGCGACATTCTGCCGCTGCGCAACCCGCGGGTCGTTCAGCGCCGTGTTCTTGTTTACGGTGCCGGGGATACGCTGCTCGATGGTGTTGCCGTTGAAGTAGAAGCGGGTCTCGACATTCGACGACAGCCGGTAGCCAAAATTGGCGGAGCCGCGCATCAGATTGCCGTTGCTGTGCTCGCGGAAGCCGTCCTGCGTCTGGTATGAGCCGGTGACGAAGTAATCGAACGGGCCGATCGCCGCGCCCGAGCTGGCCTGGATGCGGCGATAGCCGAAGCTGCCGATGTCGGCGCTCATCGCGAAGGGACGCGCATCGCGGCCCGAGGGCGTAACAAAGTTGATGGCGCCGCCGAGCGAATTGGCGCCGAAGCGCAGCGCACTCGCGCCGCGCCACACCTCGGTATAGCGGTAGGCGGTCGGATCGATTTCCTGAAAATCGAAATAGCCGTCCGCCGTGTTGATCGGGACAATGCCGTCCATATAGAGCTGCAGCGAGCGGCCGTGAAAGTTGCGCGACAGGCCCGAGCCGCGGATCGACAGCCGTGTGTCCTCGCCCCATTTCGGTTGCGCCCAGACGCCCGGAACGTAATCCAGGATGTCCTTGACCGTGGTCACGTTGCGGTCGCGCAGCTGGTCCGACGGAACGATGGCGACCGCACCGGGGGACTGGTTCAGGTCCAGGCGCGCCTGTTCCACTGTCGGGATCGTCAGACTCTGGCTTTCCGGTAGTGTTCCAGCATTTGGTTCGGCGGTCGAGGCTGTGCCCGAGCCGCTTTGCGCCGGCGCGGATTGCGGCCGCGCCGTCGTTGCGGGGCGCGCGGATTCGACGGTGATGGGTGGGAGCGATGTGTTTTGTGCGGCGGCGAGTTGAGGTGCGACGAGCGCAGCAGCGGACAATGCGCAGCTCGCGCGCAAGAAGCGTGACATGAGAAAACTCCGACGATGGTGCTGATGGATGCGGCCCGATGGCCGCGTTCGATCAGACCGTCAGCGGAGGCGCGCGCGCCTGCCCGGGGCGGATTGCTTGCCGCGCGGGCGCAGCTTGCGGCGCAGTTCCGAACAAGACACCCGCGGCGGCGAGAACCGGCGCAGCATTGGTGGCCGGCTCGGGAAGGATGGCCGCCGCGGCAAGCGCCGAGCCGCACAAGACGCAATGAAATTTGCCGGATGCGGGCGCGGCCGGATCGCCGTCCGGGGACGGATTGCCGCCGCCGAAGCACAGCGCGCTCCAAGAGGCGATGTCCGCGGGTTTGGCATGGGCCGGTAGCGGCGCAAAGGCCGCGAACAGGGCTTGCAGCGCAATAGCGTAGGCCGCGATCAGCCCGATCGCCGCCCGGAACCGCCCGCTTTCCCGCAAACCCGTCATTCCAACCCCAACCGGGCGAAGCCATATCAGCGATAAATTCCCGGGTGAAGTCCCCCATCATCACCTATATTGCCGCCCATGAAATTCCTCGACGAAGCCAAGATCTATATTCAGTCCGGCGCCGGCGGGAACGGCTGCGTGTCGTTCCGGCGCGAAAAGTTTATTGAATTCGGCGGTCCCAATGGCGGCGATGGCGGCCGCGGCGGCGATGTCATCGCCCGCGCCGTCCCCGGCCTGAATACCCTGATCGACTACCGCTTCATGCAGCACCATAAGGCCGAGCGCGGCGGCAACGGCATGGGCAAGGACCGTCACGGCGCCAACGGCAAGGACATGATCATCAAGGTGCCGGTCGGCACCCAGATCTACGAGGAGGACGGCGAGACGCTGCTCGCCGATCTCGATCATGTCGGCGCCGAGGTGGTGCTCGCCAAGGGCGGCAATGGCGGCTTCGGCAATGCCCATTTCAAGTCCTCGACCAATCGCGCGCCGCGCCACGCCAATCCTGGCCAGCCGGGCGAGGAGCGCACCATCCGCCTGCGCCTGAAGCTGATCGCCGACGCAGGGCTGGTCGGGCTTCCGAATGCCGGGAAATCGACCTTCCTTGCGGCAGTGAGCGCCGCCAAGCCGAAGATCGCGGATTATCCCTTCACCACGCTGCATCCGCAGCTCGGTGTGGTGGCCGTCGACGGCCGCGAATTCGTTCTGGCCGATATCCCCGGTCTGATCGAGGGCGCACACGAAGGCGTGGGACTTGGCGTCCGCTTTCTCGGTCATGTCGAGCGCTGCCGCGTGCTGCTGCATCTGGTCGACGGCACGTCGGACGATGTGGCAGCAGCCTACAAGACCGTGCGCACCGAACTGGAGGCCTATGCCGATGTGCTGGCCGACAAGCCGGAAATCGTTGCGCTATCGAAATGCGACTCGCTGACCGAGGATGACATCAAGAAGCAGGTCAAGGCGCTGAAGAAGGTGACGAAGAAGACCCCGCTGGTGTTGTCGTCGCATTCCGGGCAGGGCGTGCCGGAAGCCTTGCGGACGCTGCTCTCGGTGATCGACGAGGCCCGCGCCGAGGCGGAGCCCGAGCCTGAGAAGGCCACGGCTTGGCGACCCTGACGCGTCATGGCCGAGCTTTGTCCCGGTCATCCACGTCTTCCGGTTTGGATTGGCATGGCGTGGATACCCGGCACAAGACCCGGAATGACGACGTTTGAACAGCCGTGCTAGACCCCGCCGACGTTCCGAAGCACCCGAAAGCCATGTCCATCGTCCCCGCACTCCCCGATTTCCGCCGCATCGTCATCAAGGTCGGCTCGTCCCTGCTCGTCGACAGCGCCGCAGGCGGGCTGCGCGAAGACTGGCTGCGCGCTTTGTGCGAGGACATCGCCTGGCTGCATAGCGGCAAGCGGGACATCCTGGTGGTGTCGTCAGGCGCGATCGCACTGGGCCGCTCGGTTCTGAAGCTGCCGCGCGGGGCGCTGGCGCTGGAGGATTCGCAGGCCGCCGCCGCGGTCGGCCAGATCGCGCTGGCCCGGATCTGGGCGCAAATGCTCGGCGCGCACGGCATCACCGCGGGCCAGATTCTCGTCACCCTCGGCGATACCGAGGAGCGGCGCCGCTATCTCAATGCGCGCTCCACCATCGACCGGCTGCTGCAATGGAAGAGCGTGCCGGTGATCAACGAAAACGACACCGTCGCCACCACCGAAATCCGCTATGGCGACAACGACCGGCTCGCCGCGCGCGTCGCCACCATGACCAGCGCCGATCTGCTGGTGTTGCTGTCCGACATTGACGGACTATACGACGCCCCGCCGGGCGCCGGCACGGCCGCCAACCTGGTGCCGGTGGTGGAGCGGATCACGCCGCAGATTGAAGCGATGGCCGGCGCCTCCGGCTCCGAATTGTCGCGCGGCGGCATGGTGACCAAGATCGAGGCCGGCAAGATCGCGACCAATGCCGGCACACACATGATCATTGCCTCCGGGAAGCCGCTGCATCCCCTGCGCGCGATCGCCGATGGCGGCCGCTGCACCTGGTTCCTGACACCGGCCAATCCGGTGACGGCGCGAAAGAAATGGATCGCCGGTGCGCTCGAACCGAAGGGCACGCTGCATATCGATCAGGGCGCGGTCGCGGCCTTGCGCCGGGGGGCGAGCCTGTTGCCCGCGGGGGTCAAGCGCTTCGACGGCAGTTTCCAGCGCGGCGACGCGGTGACGATCCGCGATCTCGCCGGCGCCGAGATCGGCCGGGGCCTCGTTGCCTATGACGCCGAGGATGCCGCCAGGATCGTCGGCCGCTCCTCCGCCGACATTATGCAGGTCATGGGCTTTTCCGGGCGCACCGAGATGATCCACCGCGACGACCTGGTGCTGTCGGGGCGGTGAGCCGGGAATCGAGCGGCAACAGGAACCGCGGTTCGGCGGAGGCCTGCTGCAACCCTTGTTTCGGCGGCCCGGCTTGGCTAAGTAACGCCCCGTCCGAGGGCGGTCTCGCCCCCGTTCGGCCCCGCGGAGAGGTGGCTGAGTGGTTGAAAGCACCGCACTCGAAATGCGGCATACTCGCAAGGGTATCGGGGGTTCGAATCCCTCCCTCTCCGCCAATCGCACCCAGATCATTATTAAAGCCGGACAGTTGTCATAAAAGGACGACTGTCAAGCGCGCGCACGCGTTCGGCATCGCCGGTTTGGCCGCCCGGCGGCCTGTCGTCAGCGGCAGCATTTAAACGTGCGGTTCCGTGCGGCCTGGGTCAGCGACTACTGAGCCTTCGGCGACATATCCATGTCCTTGTGCGGGTCGTCGCTTTGCCCGCCGCCATGCATCATCGCCATGCCCCGGCAGCACGGGCGCATCATCATTCCGCCGCGCTGCGACTGTTGCGGCTGGACCTTCATCCCGAATGGGTCTTCTGCCTGCGACGAGGCTGAGGGACGACCGCACATCGCCGCGCTTTGACCAGTCGATTGTCCCTGCTGACCCATCCCGCCGCACATCGCGGACGCGGGCGCGACGGTGGCAATGAGCGCGAGCGCGGAGCACGACATGAGAAGAGAGCGCATGGGCATATCCTCCGAGTCCGGAGGACAAAGTTTATACCTTTCAGGCGGGCAGGCCGCTCACAATCGTGTGCCCGGACGCGGGCAGAGCCCGGATCGGCGGGCGGTCCATCACACCTTCAAGTCCGCCACCGCGATCTCGCCGTCGGTGACATACTTGTTGACCTTGCCGATCGTCTCGCCGGAGCGGTGCGAACGAATATTGGCGATGACATCATGCCGGAGCAGCTCCTGCACGAGGAAGTCTCGCTCCAGGTTGGTGTCGTCATCGGTGGCGTGGGTGATCTGGAAGCTCAGGCGCGTCAGCGAGAAGCCGATATCCTTCGTCGCGGCGCCGACCCAGAGCGCCTCTTCGTCCGGCGCCGGGCGGTCGGTGCCGAACCAGAAGTCCGGCGTGTCGATCGTCTGTTCGGCGCGGGTCGCGGAGCGGCCCCAGAATCGCACGTGGTGGCGCTTGCGCGGATTATTGTCGATCGGAAGCTGGAAGCCGATGTCCTGGCCGCGTCCAAACAGATACAGCGTGCTGAACGGCGCGTTGGGATAGGCCTCCTTCAGCACAAAGGCGCGGACCATCCTGACCGAGCTTCTGACATCGAGCGGGGCGGCCTCCGACCAGCCCATGACGGCAAAGGCCTCGCACAGCTGGCGCTTCGTGCCGATCAACGCGATATTGACCGGGTCGCCCGGAAGCCCGTCGCCGGTCAGCGTGTAGCTCGGCACGCGGCCGCGCTGCAGGATGCGCAGACCGAGCCGGATCGCACGCGGCAGCACGACATAGGCCGCAAGGCCATAGGTCACGGCCAGCGCCATCACCCATGGCAACCGGCGATCCGCAAAATCAAAAATGACGAAGACGATCAGCCAGATCGCGACGGCGCCAACCGCCACAACAAGCAGACGCTGCAGCAGTCGCCGAAGCATTCTCATGGGGTGGCCCGATCCGGTGTCACGCAATTCAGCCCATGATAGAGCGCAAGCGATGCTTTGTAGAGAACCGGCGGTGCCGGTTTTGTAACCCTCCCGCTACAGCTTCTTGCCTGCGTCTTCCCAGCGCTTCGTCGCCTTGGCGTTGGCGACGATGTCGTCGACGCCGGCGAGCTTGACGCGGTCGCGAACGAGGCCCTTGTAGAACTCGCCCTTCGAGACCGGCGCGACATCCGCAATGATGGTCCATGTGTCGCCGCCATCGCGGCTTTCGAACACCTGCCCGTCGGTATCAGCGGCATAGAGCGAAAAGCCGCCTGGCCATGCCTCAATCGTGAGTGCGGAGAACAGAGCGCGCTGGCCGTTCGGCAGCCCGCCGAGCAGGCGCTGCCAGGTCTTGCCGGCATCGTGGCTGCGGAAAATCTTGCCGCGGGCGCGGCCACGCTCATACCAGTGCAGTGGCCAGCCGACACCCGCCGACATGAAGAGCAGGTCCGGTTGGTCGGGATGGATCGCGATCGCATCCGGGTAATCGGCCTCTTGCGGCATCGCAATCTTCTGCCAGCTCTTGCCGCCGTCCTCGCTGTGCATCATGCCGACAATGCCGTTGGCGACGATGAGACGATCCGGCCGCGCCGGATGAACCAGGATACGGTGGATGTCGCATTCCTGCGGATCAGGGTCGACTTTCAGATCGGTAAAGCTTTCGCCGAAATCGGTGGAGACCAGCAGCGCGCCGATCTCGATGCCGACGAGGAGACGGTCGCCGTCAATCACGATGTCCTTGATATGGCCGACGCGCGGCGGCGGCGGGAAGGTCCAGCGCGCAACGGTGTCGGCCTTGCGCAGCGCCGGCACGTCGCGCCAGGTCTCGCCCCTGTCCTCGCTGACATAAAGATGCGCAGGCAGCGAGCCCGCGAACACCACGTCGCGGCCCTGCAGCGTGCCGCCGCGCGCCGACCAGAATTCATAATGCGACAAGCCGTTATTCACCCATTGCCAGGTGATGCCGCCGTCCGAGCTGCGGGCGATGCCGACGCCGCGGGTGGCCGCAAACAGCGTGCCGTCAGGAAGCGCCGTGACCGCGCTGACGAACACGCCCTGCAAAGCGCGATGCTTGACGATCCATCCCTTGTCGCCGCGCGCAAGGATCGCGACGCCGTCGACCGTGCCGACCGCAATGGTGCCGGACGGCCCCGCCGCGCGCTGGATGTTGGTGCCGCCATTCGACAGAAGGATCATGAGGAGAGAGTCCGTCAGCTGTGGTCCGGCGCGATTGATAGCCGAGCCGGCAATCTGCGGAAAGGCGCGCGCATCATTTGCCGTCAATGCAGCAATCGGCTCGGACCGGCGCGCCGTCGCGCCGCCGCTCAGGCCTGGGCGGATGACACCGCACGCGGCCAGGCCTTACCATCGCGCGACTATGTGCGGCTGAGGCTGTACCTGTTACGCGCAGCACGCCGGACGTGTAGCTGACAGGGTCTCAAGGTCGCAGGATTTTGTGTGGACGATCAGGGATTTGCGCCGTGCGCCGGTTGAGCGGGACCGGTCTTTGGGACAATGGTCCTCCCGTCTCGCAGGTGGTGTAGCGCGGGCGTCCCAGTTTGTTCAGTGAGACCGTTGCTGACATGAAATACCGAAGCGTCGATCACGGGCCAGGCGTATCGCTGGCCGCAATTGCCATCCTCATCGTCATCTCGGCAGCCGCGTTGAAATATCTCGGCAGTTAGACTGCGCAGCGCACCGGATCGTCACCGCACCATCGTGCCGCGATAGCTCTGGCTCAATGTAAGCCCATGGCCCGGCACGGCCGGGGCGATCATGGTCCCGTCGCTGTCGATGGGCGGCCAGCCATCGAACAACGGCTCGAGCAGCGGAAACTCTTCGAGCCAGCGCAGCGCCGGCGCGGCAGCCGCCACATGCGCGAACAGGCCGGGCAGGAAATGCGGCGACACGGTCGCATCGAACGCCTCGGCAAGAGTCGCGATTTCCAGCACCGGTGTCAGCCCGCCGACCATCGCGAGGTCGGGCTGGATCACGCTCGCGATCCGCTCCGACATGAAGGGCATAAAGCTCGCGCGCGTCTGCAGATGCTCTCCGGTGGCGATCGCAACGCCTGCGGAGGCGGCAAGCCTGCGATAGCCTTCGATCGCGTGCGCGGGGAGCGGCTCCTCGACGAACAAGAGGCCGTGCTCGCGGGCCAGCGCCATCAGCCACAGCGCCTGCGTCACGTCGCATTTCTCGTTGGCGTCGGCCATGATCTGCACATGCGACGGCAGCGCCTTGCGTACGGCCGCGAGCAGTGCGGAGTCGGATGGCATGCCCTTCACGCGCGGCTTCACCGCAGTCAGTCCGCGTGCGGCCTGCTCCGCCGCAACCTGCGCCGCGGCTTCCGGAGGCTGCACGGTATTGAATCCGCCGCTGCCATAGACCGGCACGGCGCGCAGTTCTCCGCCCATGGCAACGCCGAGCGGCAAACCAAGTTTTCGCGCATGCAAATCCCAGGCGGCCACATCGATTGCGGCGAGCGCAACCAGATTGGGGCCTGCGCCGGTGCGGTTGAAACTCGCATTGATCGTGCGCCACAGCGCGGCCGGCGGCGGCAAGGACTGCCCGTCGATGAAGCGCGCGACCTGTGCTGCGCCGCCTTGAAGACAACGCTTCCGTT
>NZ_JBKBVB010000047.1:0-31783 GCF_046289595.1 Pseudorhodoplanes sp. | reverse complement strand
CCGGTGATCTGCTCTACAGAGTGAAGGGGCCGGGGGCGATCTGGCGATGGTCGAACCCCAGCGTGGCCGAAGACTTTCTGCGGGTCGTCGAAAACGAAGCCCTCCCGCGGCTCCGAGGTATGCGCAGCCTGCACGACTTTTACGAATACGCGGAGGAAATTCACGGCATCCCCTTCCCGTTCTTTTGGGGTTGGCGCGCGACATTGAATGTCGCAATGAACAGGCTCGACGAAGCCCGCGACATCCTGAACGACCCGCGATGGGCCGATAGAAGCGGAGTGTTGTTCAACCGCGAAGTCGAGGGCCTGGGCGACCGGCTGAAGGCGCGCGGCGCGGATATTTCGTACAAGGACAAGCTGGCCCTTGTCGAAACATTGCATCGGTGGGAAGCCTATTCGGTCGATAAGCTCAAGCTCAGCGCGATCTGGGAGGGCACGCGTTTTCCGCTGGAGGAGCGGCTCTGAAGTCAAGCGTTCGGCCAATCGTCGCCGGTCGGTGCGCACCGGGCAATCGACTTATGCGAGGACAGCTCCGTATGCGCGGCATGAATGCCTGCAATGCTGTCACGCGGTCGTGAGCGGGCAAAACACGCAGGGAACTCCTATATGCGCTGCAATAAAGAACAAGAACCGGAGATTTGCCATGCAGGCCTTGAACCTGAAACTGAATCTGAAACTGCTGCTCGCGTCGGCCCTGGCTGTGGCGATCCTCGCCTCCGGCGCCTATTCGATCGTGCGGTCGCTGGAGCATCCGGTGGCCGAGGGCACGTATACCGCCTACACCACCGGCGCCGCCTCGCGGATCGAGCCCCGGATCGACTGGTCCGACCGCATCAATGCCGGCTTCGACCAATAGCGGTTACGCGGTGTTGCGCCCGACCAGTGCGAGATATTCCCACACCATGGTCGCGGCCGCGAGCGCGGTGATCTCGGCGGTGTCGTAAGCGGGGGCGACTTCGACCACGTCCATGCCTGCAAATGTGAGCGTGTCGAGCCGTCGCAGGATCGCCTGCGCCTGCCAGCTGGCGAGCCCGCCGATTTCCGGCGTGCCGGTGCCGGGCGCAAAAGCCGGATCGAGGCAATCGATATCGAAGGACAGATAGGCGGGTACGTTGCCGATCACCTCGGTGACTCGCTGCGCCACCGCCTGCGCACCGTAGTGATGCACGTCCTGGGCGCCGACGATGGTGACGCCCTTGCCGAGCGTCCAGTCATAGACATCCTTCTGCACCGGCGAGCGGATGCCGATCTGCACCATGCGTCGCGGATCGATCAGGCCTTCCTCGATGGCGTGGAAGAACACCGAGCCATGGGCATAGACCTGCCCGAAATTATCCGGCCAGGTGTCGACATGCGCATCGAAATGAACGAGGGCGAGCGGCGCACCGGCCTTCGCGGCCAGCGCGCGCAACAGCGGCAGCGAAATCGTGTGTTCGCCGCCGAGCGCGATCAAATGCGCGTGCTCGGCCGCCTGCTGTTCGATCAAGGCGAGGCTCTCCGGGATGTCGCCAAGCGCGATGTCGAAGTCGCCGATATCGGCGACAGGGAGGGCGGCCGGATCGATCCACCAATGCGGATGGTCGCCGTCGACCAGCATGCGGCTCGCGGTGCGGATCGCGGGCGGGCCGAACCGCGCGCCGCTGCGGTTGGTGGTGCCGATATCGAGCGGGATGCCGGCGATGTGGATGCTGGCTTCGCTCTGCAGCCGAAGCAGGCCGAGGAACGAGAACGGCGTCGAGAAGGTTGGTACGCCGGTCATCACTTGCGCTCCGCGAAGCGGAATACCGCGGCCGCGACCGCGCAGGTCCAGCGCCCGGAATCGTCGCCGATCGCTGCGGCCGTGATCGAGGTGGAGCCGAAGATAAGATTGGAGGTCTGGTAGACCTTCTTGCGTTCGTCCCAGGCAGCGTTCGGATCGAACTCGATACCGAGCGTGGAAGCCAGCATGGAGGCCGCGAGATCCTCGGCATAGTCGCCGCTCTGGTCGGCGGTCATGCCATAGCCGTGCTGCTCGGAAATGTAGCCATACATTTTCGTGTCGGTCGGCCTTGCCAGACCGATGCTCGAATGAATGCGCCGGCCCGGCTCGTTGGTCTCGGTGCGCGCCATGACGCAGAAGGTGATCTCGCCGGGACGAAGCGTCGCGACGCCTTCCTCGCGGCTCAGCTCGACGCATTCCGGCGGCAGGATCGAAGAGACGGTGACGAGATTTTGCTGCTCGATATCGGCGTCGCGCAGGGCGAGTTCGAACGCAGTGAGCTGATCGCGATGAACGCCGACGCCGCGCGTGAGAAAGAAGCTCGTTGGAACCGGGAACATGCGAAGGCCTCTGCTTGCGGAATGGGGCGTCAGGTTCGCAAAGGCGGATGACTTGTCAATGGCGGCGGCGGAGCGGTTATGGTGTGAGGGGGCTGCCGAGCTTCCGCGCGGTTTCCGCGATCCATCCATAGTAGAGTGACAGCGGCGTGACGCCGGTCAGTCCGCCGCAGCCGGCTTCGTTGCGCGCGGCCGTCGACCAGCTGACGACGCCGACCACCATCATGCGGCCGCCGATGTCGCGAAGCACCGGCCCGCCGGAATCGCCGGTACAGGCGCCAAGCCCCGGCCGTTCGTTGCGGGCCGACCCGTCCATCAGGCGGATCTGCAGATTGCCGGGCTGTCCGGTCACGGTCAGCGTGGCGCTGCGCAACGTGCCGCCGCTCTTGCCGTCGCCGATGCGGGTGAGGCCATAGCCCCACACGGTGAGTCGGTCGCCGGGCGCGATCTTCAGGCGCTCGCCATGGATGGCGGCGGGGGCGTTGCTCACGGGCGACGCAAACTTGATCAGCGCGACGTCCGCGGTGGCGCGGTGCGCGTCGAAGGTCTTCTGGCTGAATTGCGGATGCCGGGCGATGCTCTGCACGTCGCGCAGGCGTGGCTGACGCTGCGCATCGAACGCGACCAGCTTGTAATCGGCGCCGGGCGGCAGGCAATGCGCCGCAGTCAGAACCAGGTCGCGGGCGACCGCGATCCCGGTGCAGGAATTGCCGCGCGAGCCGACGATCATCACCGCGGCATGCGGTTCCTGCACGGGCGCTGCGCCGCCGACCAGGGCGGCAGCGGGTGGAACCGAAGCAACGAGGAGAGAAAGGACAAGGCACAGGCGGGTCATGACGCCCGATCAGGAGCGCCGATCGCGCGCGAAGTCAACCACGATACCGCCGTGATGATGGCGAACGCCTTTTCGCTTGGCAGGTCCGGGTCGCAATGCGAGGGTCGCGTTCCCTCTCATCGCATCGGCGCACCAGATTCAGCCTCTCGCATGCTCGTCAGTTCGTTCTCCGTCCTGCTGCCGGTCCTGTTCGTGCTTGCGCTCGGCTATTTCGCCGGACGGACCAGGGAATTCGACCAGGACCAGGTCAAGGGCATCAACGAGCTGGTGCTGGATTTCGCGCTGCCGGCGATCATGTTCGTCGGCATCGTCAAGACCGCGTCCAATCCGCCGGCCGGTGAGACCGCGTTCCTGCTCGCCACGGCATTGGCCCTGGTCGCCTTCTATATCGCGGTCTTGCTGGTCGGTCTTTACGTGCTGCGCCATTCGCTGGGCGCGGCGGCATTGCAGGCCTGCCTGCTCAGCTTTCCGTCGGTGGCCTTCATGGGCATTCCGATCTTCAAGGGGCTGTTCGGGGATACCGGGGTGTTGTCCGTGACCACAGCGACCGTGATCGCCAATCTCACGATTGCGCCACTGACGGTGGTGCTGATGGAGATGCATGCGGCGCGCAGTATAAGAGCCGCGGCCGCTGCCGATGCCGCGGGACTGGCCGCGGAGGCGGCTGCGGCACTCAAGAGCAGCCTCGTCAAGCCGGTGGTCTGGGCGCCGCTGGCCGCGATCGCGATCGTTGCGGCCGGCATTCCCGTGCCGCAGGCGGTCGACGACATGCTGACGCTGATCGGCTCGACCACGTCCGGCGTATCGTTGTTTGCCGCAGGCCTGATCGTGGCGGCCTATAAGGTGAATGTCACGCTCGAGATCGTCGCCAATGTGGCGACCAAGATGATCGCGCAGCCGCTCTTTGCGGTCTTTCTCGTCTGGGTTTTTGCTTTGCAGGAACCGCTGTCGCGCGAATTGATCCTGATGTGCGCGATCCCAAGCTCGGCCTTCGCCGTGCTGCTGGCGCCGCGCTACAATGCCTATGAGACCGAAGCCGCGTCCACGCTGGTGCTCACCTCGTTCGCGATGATTGCGATCATGCCGATCGCGATCACGCTGACCCGCGGGATGTAAGCCGCCTTTCGCTCTCCGCGCGACGCGGGGAGTGGGTCAAGTCCAACCGATCAGGTCGAAAACATGTCCGCTGTTCTCTTGACGCCGCCGGCGCTCGAGCCGGTTTCGCTTTCCGATGCCAAACATTTCCTGCGGGTCGAACATGACAATGACGACGACCTGATCGGGAGCCTCATCGTCGCGGCGCGGATGCAGGTCGAGTTACAGACCCGCCGTGCGCTGATCGACCAGACCTGGCGGCTCATCCGCGACGTCTGGCCACGCTCCGGACGGCTGCCGATCCTGCCAGTGCCGCTGAAGGCGGTGACGGCCATCCGCGTCTTCGATGCGGACGGGACAGTGCATGCGCTCGATCCGGAAGACTTCGATATCGATTTTGGCTCCGCGCCGGCCGTGCTCGGCTTCGCCCGCGGAGCGGTGCGCGCGCCGGGCAAACTCACGGCCGGGATCGAGGTCGATATCGCCGCCGGGTATGGCGCTGCGCCCGACGAGGCGCCGGAGCCGCTGAGGCAAGCCATTCGCATGCTGACCGCGCACTGGTACGAGCATCGCGGCGTGATTGGGGCGAGCGGCGAGGTGGCGCCGATCCCCGCATCAGCCGCCGCGCTGATCGCTCCGTTCCGGGTGCTGTCGCTATGATCGATCCGGGTCTTCTCAGGTCGCGCCTGGCCGTCGAGGCGCCGATGGAAACGGATGACGGCGCGGGCGGCGTTTCGCGCAGCTACGGTACGATCGCGACGGTCTGGGCCGAGGTCATACCGGTCTCCGCTGCGCGCGCGATCGAGGCCGAGAGAACGGGCGCACGCGTAACGCACCGCATCGCCATCCGGTTCTTCGGCGGCATCACGACGAAGCACCGCTTGCGCGACGGCGATCGCGCTTTTCGCATTGTGTCATTGCGCGATCGCGACGGGCGCAAGCGCGTCCTCACCATCGAGGCGGAAGAGCTCGTTCCCTAGCTCCTCGCACCACCGATATTCGGGACATCAGCCATGACCACAGCCACCGCTGCGCTGCGTGCCGCGATCCATGACGCATTGACCGCGGATGCCGCGCTGACCGGCATGCTCGGCGGGCCGAAAATCTACGACGAGCCGCCGGCCAACGCGGCCTTTCCCTATGTGACGCTGGGCGAAACGCGCGTTGCGGACTTCTCTGCGGGCGACGAGCCTCTGCAGGAGCATCGGCTCACGCTGCATGCTTTCTCGCGTCAGGGCGGACACAGGGAAGCGCATCTGATCGCCGGTGCGCTGCTGGAGGCGCTCGACGACGCCCCGCTTGCTCCCGACGGGCACCGCCTGGTGAGCCTGCGTTTTTCCATCGCCGACATCCGGCGCGAGGCCGACGGCCGCACTTATCACGCCTTGGTGCGGTTTCGCGCGGTGACCGAACCGGTCTGACAACACGAGGACGACAATGGCGGCACAAAAGGGCAAGGATCTGCTCATCAAGATCCATGACGGCAGCGGCTATGTGACGGTCGCAGGTCTGCGCACGCGCAGGCTCGCCTTCAACGCGCAGATCGTCGATATCACCCATGCCGAGAGCGCCGGACGCTGGCGCGAGCTGCTCGACGGCGCCGGCATCAAGCGCGCGGGGCTTTCGGGCCGTGGCCTGTTCAGGGATGCGGCAAGCGATACGCTGATGCGGCAGGCATTCTTCGACGGCGCCGTAAAGGATTGCCAGGTCGTGATCCCCGATTTCGGCACCGTGCAGGGGCCGTTCCAGATTGCGAGCCTGGAATTCGCCGGCGAGCATGACGGCGAAGTCACCTACGACATGGCGCTGGAATCCGCCGGCGCGCTGACTTTCGACGCTGCGTGAAAGGGACGCACACCATGCCCAACCGGATTCGCGGCGAGATCGAAGCCGAGATTGGCGGACGCAGGCGGACGCTGGTGCTCACGCTCGGCGCTTTGGCCGAACTGGAAGCGGCGTTCTCCGAGGGCGACCTGGTGGCGCTGGCCGAGCGCTTTTCGAAAGGCCGCATCAGCGCGCGCGACCTCACCTGCATCATCGGTGCGGGTCTGCGTGGCGCGGGTGAGAGCGTGACCGACGAGGAGGTTGCGCGCATGACATCGCCTCAAGGCGCGGCAGGCTATGTGCGGATCGCCGCGGACCTGATCGAGGCGAGCTTCGGAACAGCGCAAGAATGAAACCATTCCCCTGGGACGAGGCGATCGGCTTCGGGCTCGGCGTGCTGCGGCTGTCTCCCGCCGCGTTCTGGGCGATGACACCGCGCGAACTTGCGCTCGCGATCACGGCGGTGACGGGCGGCGCCATGCCGCTTCGCCGCGGCGAATTCTCAGACCTGATGACGAGGTTTCCGGATGGCCGATGACGATTACGATGACGTTCTGATCGAGCGCATCGCGGAGTTCGATCTCGGCATGCGCACGATCGACCGCGGCATGCGCGATATCAACCGCAGCGCCGCGCAATTCGGCCGCGCCTTGTCGGATGCCTTTACACAGGGCGTGACCGGCAGCCGCTCGCTCGATGACGTGCTGAAGTCCCTCTATACGCGGCTATCCGACATCGCGCTGCGGCTGGCCTTCAAGCCGGTCGAGAATGCGCTGACGGCAGGCATGACCGGCTTGCTCGGCGGCGGCGCGAATGTTCCCATCCAGCCCTTCGCGTCCGGCGGCATCATCGGGACGCCGACTTATTTCCCGCTGCGCTCCGGCGGGGGCCTCGGGCTTGCCGGCGAGGCCGGTCCGGAAGCGATCATGCCGCTGTCGCGCGGCCCCGACGGACGGCTCGGCGTTGCCGCATCGGGCGGCGGGCGTGCCAGCATCACCATCAATATCGCGACGCCGGACGCGGATTCGTTTCGCCGCTCCGAACTCTATGTGACCGGACAGATTGCGCGCGCGGTGGCCCGCGGCCAGCGCGGGATGTGACGCGCGATGGCCGCCTTCCACGAGATCCTGTTTCCGCTGGACATCGCGCTCGGCAGCGCCGGCGGGCCCGAGCGGCGCACCGAGATCGTTGCGCTCGCCTCCGGCCGCGAAGAGCGCAATGCGCGCTGGGCGCATTCGCGCAGGCGCTACGATGCCGGCTATGGCGTCAAGACCCTCGCTGCGTTGTCCGAGGTGATCGCGTTCTTCGAAGAACGTCGCGGCATGCTGCACGGTTTTCGCTGGCGCGACCGGCTCGATCATTCTTCCGCCGCGCCCGGAATGGATGTGAGCGCGTTGGATCAGACGATCGGGGTGGGCGATGGCGAGACGGTGACGTTTCAGCTTGCCAAGACCTATGGCGGCGCATTCGCGCCCTACAGCCGCCCGATCGCAAAGCCGGTTGCGGACAGCGTGCGCGTTGCGGTGTACGGCGTCGAACGTCATTCCGGCTTTGCCGCCGATCCGGCGACCGGCCTTGTCACCTTCGCCGAACCGCCGCCGCCCGGCGATGCAGTGACCGCCGGTTTCCTGTTCGATGTGCCGGTGCGGTTCGACACCGATTACCTGGAGGTCGATCTGTCGGCTTTCGCCGCGGGTGCGATTCCGAAAATCCCGCTGATCGAGATCAGGACGTAAGACCAATCCAATGCGCGCGATACCGCCCGAGTTGCAGGCCAGGCTGAATGCCGGGGCAACCACACTCTGCCGCTGCTGGATTGTCACACGCCGCGACGGCATCGTGCAGGGCTTCACCGATCACGATTGCGATGTGCCGCTCGGCGACGTGCGGTGCCGCGCCGATACCGGTTTCGCCGGATCGGAGGCGGTGGCGCGGCTTGGGCTTGCGGCCGACGGCAGCGAAGTATCGGGCGCTTTGTCCGACGACAGTCTAAACGAGGATGCGCTTGCTGCCGGCCGTTACGATGCGGCGCAGGTCGATCTGTATCTGGTCGATTGGAGCGAGCCGACGCTTCACGTTCTGATGTCGCGCGGGCATATCGGCGAAGTGCGGCGCGAAGGCCAAGCCTTCGTCGCGGAATTGCGCGGTCTTGCCGATGCACTCAATGCGGAAACCGGCCGGCTCTATACGGCGGTCTGCGCCGCCGATCTCGGGGACCCGCGCTGCCGTGTCGATCTCGACGATCCGGCCTATCGCGGCGAGGGAACAGTCACCGCGCTCAATGGCGTTTCGGCCTTTGCCGCAAGCGGGCTGTCCGCGTTCGACGACGCCTGGTTCACCGGCGGCCGGCTGATGTTCACGAGCGGCGCCAATGACGGCGACGCCATGGAGGTCAAACGCCACCGTAAAGACGGCGCGACCGTCCTTGTCGAATTGTGGCAAGCGATGGCGCATCCGCTCGCGACGGGCGATGCGTTCGTCGTCACCGCAGGCTGCGACAAGCGCTTTGCCACCTGCCGCGATCGCTTTGCCAATGTCGGCAACTTCCGCGGCTTTCCGCACATTCCCGGCAACGACTTCATCACGCGCTATGCGCGCGACGGCGAATCCGGTCACGACGGCAAGAGTCTGAGAAAGCCATGATCAGCTCCGATCTCATCGTTGCAGAGGCACGCAGCTGGATCGGCACGCCGTACCGGCACCAGGCGTCGCTGAAAGGCGTCGGCTGCGACTGCCTTGGTCTTGTGCGCGGGGTCTGGCGCGCCATTCATGGTGCGGAGCCCGAAGCGATGCCGGCCTATTCGCGGGACTGGGCGGAGGCCGCAAGGCGCGAGACGCTGGCGGAAGCCGGCGCACGGCACCTTGTGCCGGTCGCCCGCGACGCGATGCAGCCGGGCGATGTGCTGCTGTTTCGCTGGCGTGCCGGTCTCGTCGCAAAGCATGCCGCGATCCTGACGTCCGATACCGCGATGGTGCATGCGCATGATGGTGCTGCGGTCTCGGAGGTCGCCTTCGCGCCGTGGTGGCGGCGGCGCGTCGCATTCGTATTTCGGTTTCCGGGAGTGCGCTGATGGCGTCGCTGGTTCTTTCCACGGCTGGCGGCGCGATCGGCGGCGCGCTGTTCGGCCCGGTCGGTGCCATGGCCGGACGGCTGGCAGGCGCGATCGGCGGCAGCCTGATCGACCGCAGCCTGTTTCCGCCGCCCGCGCGGCCGGTCCGCAACATCGAGGGTCCGCGTCTGCGCGATCTCGATGTCATGGTTTCGACCGAAGGCGCGCCAATCCCGCGCGTCTACGGGCGCGTGCGGGTTCCGGGTCAGGTGATCTGGGCGACGGCGCTGGAAGAAAAGGTCAAGGTCCGCACCGAGACGACCGGCGGCGGAGGCGGCGGCAAGGGCTCCGATCCCGCGCCGCCGGAAACCACGACGACCAAGACCTTTTCCTATTTCGCCAATATCGCGGTGGCGCTGGCCGAGGGGCCGGTGGCCCATCTCGCGCGGGTCTGGGCCGACGGCAAGCCGCTCGACCTGGCGCGTCTGACCGTGCGCTTCTATCGTGGAGGCGAGGACCAGAGCGCCGACCCGCTGATCGTCGCAAAAGAGGGAGCGGAGAACGCGCCGGCCTATCGCGGCGTCTCTTACGTCGTGTTCGAGCGGCTGCCGGTCGGGCCGTATGGCAACCGCATTCCGCAATTGTCGTTCGAAATCGTACGGCCGGTCGGCGCGCTGGAGAACAGGATTCGTGCGGTGACGCTGATCCCCGGCGCGACCGAGTTCGGCTATGAGCCTGGGACCGTGACGCGCAAGAATGGTCCCGGCAAACATGCGCCGGAGAACCGCCATGTCGAGCACGCGCCGTCCGATGTCCTGGCCTCGCTCGACGCGTTGCAGGCGCTATGCCCGAATCTCGAACGCATCGCGCTGGTGGTGTCCTGGTTCGGCGACGATCTGCGCGCCGGTCATTGCCGGATCCGGCCGGGCGTCGATCGCCGCAACAAGCAGACCAGCGGAGGCAACTGGTCTGTGGCCGGGGTTTCGCGCGGCGACGCCTATCTGGTGTCGCAGATCGAGGGCCGCGCCGCTTATGGCGGCACGCCGTCCGACAGCAGCGTGCGCAACCTGATCGCCGAATTGAAGGATCGCGGCCTCAAGGTCACGCTCTATCCCTTCGTGATGATGGACGTGCCGGCGGACAACGCGCTACCCAATCCATGGAGCGGCTCGGCGCCGCAGCCGCCTTATCCCTGGCGCGGCGAGATCACCTGTTATCCCGCGCCGGGAATCGACGGATCGCCGGACGGCACCGGCGCAGCCGGCGGTCAGGTCGATGCCTTCTTCGAGGGCGGCGGCAGCACCGGCTGGAATTTCCGCCGGTTGATCCTGCATTACGCGAACCTCGCGGCACAGGCCGGCGGCGTCGATGCCTTCGTCATCGGTTCGGAGTTGAAAAGCCTGACCCGAGTGCGTTCGGCGTCCGGCCTGTATCCGGCGGTGAACCAACTGGTGACGCTTGCCGCCGATGTGCGCGCGATTCTGGGCGCGGAGACGACGATCACCTATGCCGCCGACTGGACCGAATACGGCGCGCATGTGGTGGATGCGGACGCGCAGGAGGTCCGCTTCCCGCTCGATCCGCTCTGGGCATCGTCCGACATCGATGCGATCGGCATCGATTATTATCCGCCATTGTCCGACTGGCGCGACACCCCGGACCATGCCGACCGCGCGCTTGCGGACACGATCTACGACCGCGAATATCTCAGGAGCAATGTCGGCGGCGGCGAGGCGTTCGACTTCTATTATGCCGACGCCTGGGCGCGGGACGCGCAGATGCGCACCCCGATCACCGACGGGCTCGGCAAGCCCTGGATGTTCCGCCAGAAGGATGTGTGGAGCTTCTGGAGCGAGCCGCATGTCGAGCGCGTAGACGGCATCGAGTTGCCGGCCCCGACAGCATGGGTGCCTCGGTCGAAGCCGATCTGGCTGACGGAGATGGGTTGCCCCGCCGTCGACAAAGGCGCCAACCAGCCGAGCGTGTTCCCCGATCCGAAATCGGCGACCGGCGGCTATCCGCATTTCTCCAATGGACAGCGCGACGACCTGATCCAGCGCCGCGCCATCGAAGCGATCCTTGATGTGTTTGGCGCGGACAGCGAACACAATCCGCCATCCGACATTTACGACGGGGCGATGGTCGATGCGTCCGCCATCCATGTCTGGACCTGGGACGCGCGGCCTTTTCCGGCGTTCCCGCAATTGACCGGGGTCTGGAGCGACGGCGCCAATTGGGAGACCGGGCATTGGCTCACCGGCCGCCTCGGTACGACACCGATGGACGCTCTGGTGGCGGCGATCCTCTCCGACGCCGGGATGCCGGCCTGCGACGTCTCCGCGCTCGGCGAAGGACCGGAGGGCTACAGCATCGATCGGCCGATGAGCGCGCGATCGGCAATTGAGCCGCTGGCGCAGATCTTCGCATTCGACGCGGCGGAACAGGGCGGCCAGCTGGTCTTCCGCCCGCGCGGCGGCGCTCCTGTGATCGACCTCGACGAAGCCGATTGCGTATTGCCGGAACGCGGTGCGCCATTGCGTCTGACGCGCGCACAGGAAACCGAATTGCCGCGCGAGGTCGCGCTCGGTTTCGTCGACGGGCGCAACGATTATCGCCGGAGCGCGGCATCGTCCCGTCGTCTGATCGGCAATTCGGTGCGGCTCGTTCAGAGCGACGTCGCTATGGTGACGACCGGAAAGGCTGCGGAACGCCGCGCCGACATCTGGCTGCAGGATCTCTGGGCGGGCCGGGACAGCATCGATTTTGCGCTGCCGCCGAGCCGGATCGGATTGATGCCGGGCGATGTGATCGCCGTGAACGCCGGCGGACGGCAGCGGCTGATCGAATTGCGCGAGATCGTGGATACGGCGTCGCGCGCGGTGAAGGCACGCAGCATCGATCCGGAAGTCTTCAACCTGCCTCTGGCGGCGGACGTTGCTGGCGCCGTGCCATCCGTTCCGCTGGCGGTGGGTCCGGTCGAACTGCGGCTGCTCGATCTGCCGGCCTTCGCGGGCGACGATCCGGTTGTGCTCACGCGCGCTGCCGTGTTCGCGGAGCCGTGGCCGGAGGCAATTTCGATCTGGCGCGCGCGCGATGGCAGTTCGTTCGAGCGCATCGCCGTGGCGACGGCGCCTGCGATCATGGGCGAGACGCTCGATCCGCTGCCAAAGGGGCCGCTCTATCGCTTCGACGACGCGAACCGGTTTCGCGTGCAGCTTTTCGGCGGCGCGCTTGCGTCGGTCTCCGACCAAACCCTGCTCGGGGGCGCCAATCTCGCGGCATTGCAGGGGCCGGATGGCGCCTGCGAAATCGTTCAATTCGCGCACGCCGAACTGGTCGGCGAGGACATGTACGCGTTGTCGCGTCTGCTGCGCGGGCAGGGCGGCACCGAATGGGCGATGGCGGATCCGCTGCCGCAAGGATCGAACTTTGTTCTGCTCGACGAGACGGTGATCCCGGTGGCGCGCGGACTTGGCATGCTGGGCCGCCCGCTTTCGCTGCGGGTCGTGGCCGCCGGGCTGGACCACGGCGATCCGGCGGCAATTGCGGCCGAAACCGAGCCCGCCAATGCCGCGCTTCGTCCTTACGCGCCGGTGCATCTTCGTGCGCTGCGGACAGAGGATGGCATCGTGCTGTCCTGGATCCGGCGCACGCGGCTCGGCGGCGATTCCTGGGAGCTGCAGGAGGTGCCGCTTGCCGAAGACGAGGAGCGCTACCAAGTCGAAATCCTCGATGGCGCCGAGGTCCGGCGCGTGCTGCACGCCACGGCTTCGCAAGTCCTCTATCCGGCCGCGCAGGAGATCGCCGATTTCGGCGCGCCGCGCGATACGATCCGCGTCCGGGTCGTACAGATGTCGCCCGCCATCGGGCGAGGCTATCCGGCCGAGGCGGTGCTCCCGGTCGGCTGAGCGTCATCCGGCAGCACCGACCAGGCGCCCAATTGGTCCGGCCCGGCCGATGCGATGTCGCGTCCGAGCGCGTGCCAGTCAAGCGTCCGTGCGTCGTTGCGGGCGCGGTTGACTGAATCGATCAGCGAGGGAATTCCCCATCTGATAAATTCGATGAAGGTTCCGTCCTGCATCGTCAGCCGGCATTTGCGCACGAGAAACCTCGATACGTCGCGCGCTTCTGCGATCGCCGGGAGAAACAGCGAAAAGGCATCCTCGATCGATTCGATCGGTTTGAACTTCAACCGGTAATTGGTCAGATACAGCATGCCGAGTACTTTGCGCGGCGTTGAGGCACCAAGTACGTAGGGTTTTAAGCCTCTGCCGCCCGCGTCGCGATAAAGCGGCAGCAACGCATTGGCGCCGAACCGGTTCAGCAGTTTTTCATCGGGCAGCGTTTCCTTTTTGAGCAGCAACGGTATGTCGACATCGTCCATCGCGGCGGCTGTCCTGTCTTTCCTCTTTGGCGGCACGCAATAACGGAAAATCGATATGAGCGAAACGGTCCATCTCGGCCTGCCCATGATCGCCGCGGCGCAGGCGCAGAAGCATGTCACCCACAACGAAGCGCTGCGCATTCTCGACGCGCTGATCATGCTTTCGGTCAGAAGTCGCGGTCTTTCAACGCCTCCGGAGTCCCCCGAAGACGGCGATCGCTACCTGGTACAGCCAACCGGCACCGGTGCGTTTGCCGGCAAGGACGACCAGATCGCGCATTTTCGCGACGGCGGCTGGGCCTTCCACATCCCGCGCGCCGGGTGGCTCTGCTATGTCGAAGACCAGAATGTGGTGCTGGTTTTCGACGGCGCGGCCTGGGTCCGGCTGCTCGGCGAAAATGCAATTCTTCAGAACGTAGCCAGGCTCGGGATTGCCACTGCCGCGGACGAGACCAACCCGCTTTCAGCCAAGCTCAACAACGTGTTGTGCACCGCGCGCTATGGCAGCGAAGGCGGCGACGGCGATCTGCGCTACAAGCTGAACAAGGAAGCCGCCGGCAACACGGTCTCGCTGCTGTTCCAGACCGGCTATTCCGGACGCGCCGAAATCGGACTTGCCGGCGACGACGACCTGCGCCTGAAGGTTTCGGACGACGGCGCGAGCTGGCGCGAGGCAATGGTCGTGACTGTCGCCGACGGCCGCGTGAGCTTTCCCTGCGGCATTGCCGGCGCGCGCGAGCGGCTCACCGCGCCACGAACCTATTTTGTGCGAACCGACGGCAACGACGCCAATGACGGCTTGAGCAACGATACGGGCGGGGCCTTTGCGACCCTGCAGAAGGCCGCCGATGTGATTTTCGGCACGCTCGATCTCGGCGGACATGACGTGACTGTGCAGGTGGCCGACGGCAGCTACGCCGAGGGCGTGCATGTGGTGGGCGCGCAGGTCGGGGCGGGCCGCGTCATCTTCCGGGGCAATGCGGTATCGCCCGGCAACGTGCAGGTGGCGAGCGCCATGCATTATACCTTCACGGCGGAAGCCGGCGCCTTTCTTGGAGTGCGGGACATGGAGCTGAGCTCGTCCACCCGCGGCTGTTTGCAGGCGGCGCGCGGCGGCGTCATCTATTTCTCGGGGCTGCGGATCGCGGCGACCGCGCAGCACCAGATCCGCGCCGACGACCAGGGGCGCATTCTGTGCGAGGGGAATTATGCGATCGTGGGGAACGCTGGGCAGTCGCACTGGAATACGGTGGGCTGCGGCGTGATCCGCGTGCAAAGCCGCACCATCACATTGACCGGCACGCCGAATTTCCCGAACGGCTTTGCCTGGGCCACGACCTGCTCGGCGATGTTTGTGAACGGCAATACATTCTCCGGCGCCGGCACCGGCCCGCGCTTTACCATCGAATCGAATGCGGCGGTCCTTGCCGGAGGCCCGACGTATCTGCCGGGCGATAGCGCGGGCTCGACGGTGAGTGGCGGGCAGTATGTGTGATGGCTTATAGATCGCCCAAATCTTGAAGATGCTTTAGCTTTTCTCTTAATTGAACCATATTGCGGATAACGGGAACAACGGCGGGCTAATAATTGGATTCGAACTTCTTCATCATGAGCGTCTATCAACCTAGAGACCGTGCTGAGTATTTCGACAAACGCCCGCGAGGGGATGGCGAAATTGTTCATCAGCCCGATGCTTATGAATTGGCTGCTTTTCTAGCAGTGAAGTATGGGGCTGATACAATCATTCATATTGGCTGCGGCTCTGGTCAAAAAACCCGGATTGATTTCGGCCTCAATTTGGAATCTTGCTCCCAAAGATTCCAGGCGGTGACTTGGATACCGGCCGACTTAGAGATGGCTCATAAAATTAATATTCCTGAAGTTATTCTTCGGAGGTCAATTGTAATTTGCGCGGACGTAATACAACATTTGCTTGATCCGAGAGGGCTGCTGACCCTGCTAGGCGACCTGAGTCGGCTTGTCCATGCGGTAATAATTACTACACCCGAACGCGATTTAGTTCGCGGCGAACACCATGTTGCCCTCCCGCCAAATCCGGCGCATGTTCAAGAATGGAACCTCGATGAATTCTTGAGTCTGCTAGAAGGCGCGGGTTTATCGGTAGCTTTTGCCGGTTTGACCGTCAACAGTAGTATTTCCCGGGAAAAGAAGACGATCATTGCTGTTATCGATCGTCTTGTTGCATCAATCGTCGAAATTCCACCAGATGAATTTCGACCGGTAGCGATTTTTGCAACCTTCAATGACGGAGAAATTATTGTTGAGACCACCGCCAAGATGCTTGACGATGGAATCGATGTCCGTGTGCTCGACAACTGGTCGCAAGATGGAACATTCGAGACGCTCCAATCTTTGAGCAGGTATCGTCCTGGGCTGGCTGTAGAACGATTTCCTTCCGATCAGGCGATGGGCTTTAATTGGGCTGCGACGTTGGATAGAAAGGCTGAGATAGCCGTGACCTATCCGGATCGTTGGATTGTGCATCATGACAGCGATGAGATCAGGTGCGCTCCGTGGCCGCGTAAGTCATTCAGGTCTGGGCTGTGGATCGCTGACCGCTGTGGATTCAATGCCATTGATTTTACGGTCATCGACTTCCGGCCAATAAGTGCCAGTTTTGTTAGTGGATGCAAGCTTGAGCAAACTCTTACGATGTTTGAATTTGGTAAGCGTCCTGGACACTTTCTCCAAACGAAGGTGTGGAAGCAAGGAGACAGACGAGTGTCGCTGTCCAAGGGCGGCGGACATGATGTTCAGTTCAATGGCCGCAAAGTCTTTCCATATAAATTTTTGCTAAAGCACTATCCCCTTCGTAGTCCGGAGCATGCACGCAAGAAGATTTTTGCAGAGCGGCTTCCGAGATATGCGCCTGAGTTAAAATCTAGTGGATGGCATTCGCATTACGACCGATATAGCCAAGAGGAAGAATTTATCTGGAAACCAGAAGGTTTGATTGAATTTCAAGAACCAGTCGTGTGGCGTGACTATTTGCTCGAATTTATTTCAGGAATAGGCATAGCTCATGAATAGCCCGGCAGTCGCCGGTTCCGCGCCACCGGCGCACGGCCGATCCCCGTATAGGCAAAGCCGTATTTGGCGGCTTCGTCCGGCGGATAGATGTTGCGAAGATCGACCATCACCGGCGCCTTCATCGCCGCCTTGATCGCTTCGAGATCAAGCGCGCGGAACTGCTCCCATTCGGTGACGATGACCAGCACGTCGGCGCCTTGCGCGCAGGCGTAAGCGCTGTCGGCATAGGTGACGTTGCCGGGCAGCACCTCGCGGGCCTGCTCCATGCCTTCGGGATCGTAGGCGCGCACCTGCGCGCCCATGTCCTGCAACGCGGTGATCAGCGGGATCGAGGGTGAATCGCGCATGTCGTCGGTGTTCGGCTTGAAAGTGAGGCCGAGCACGGCAACGGTCTTGTCGCGCAGCGAGCCGCCGGCGGCGGCGAGCACCTTGCGCGCCATCGCGCGCTTCCTTTGGTCGTTGACCGCGGCGACGGTCTCCACAATGCGCAGCGGGGCCTCGTAATCCTGGCCCGTCTTGATCAGCGCCAGCGTATCCTTCGGAAAGCAGGAACCGCCGAAGCCCGGCCCGGCATGCAGGAATTTCGATCCGATCCGGTTGTCGAGCCCGATGCCGCGCGCGACTTCCTGCACATCGGCGCCGACCTTTTCGGCGAGATCGGCCATCTCGTTGATGAAGGTGATCTTGGTGGCGAGGAATGCATTGGCCGCGTATTTGATCAGTTCGGCGGTGCGGCGCTCGGTATACATGATCGGCGCGCGATTGAGATAAAGCGGCCGGTAGATTTCCGCCATCACTGCCTTGGCGCGCTCGTCCTCGGTGCCGATCACGATGCGGTCCGGATGCTTGAAGTCGCGGATCGCAGCACCCTCGCGCAGGAATTCCGGGTTCGACACCACGGCGAAATCCGCGTCGGCCCGGGTCTGGCGCATCACCCGCTCGACCTCGTCGCCGGTACCGACCGGCACCGTGGACTTGGTGATGACGGCGGTGAAGCCGTCGAGCGCGCGCGCCACCTCGCGGGCCGCATCGTAGACATAGGTGAGGTCGGCATGGCCGTCGCCGCGCCGCGAGGGCGTGCCGACGGCGATGAACACCGCATCGGCCTGCGATACCGGCTCCTCAAGACCGGTGGTGAAGGCCAGGCGGTTCTGGCGCACGTTGTTGCCGACGAGTTCGGCAAGGCCGGGCTCGTAGATCGGCATCTTGCCCTGTTTCAGCGCATCGATCTTGCGGGCGTCCTTGTCGACGCACACGACCTGATGGCCGAAATCGGCAAAGCACGCTCCCGAAACCAGGCCGACATAGCCCGAACCAATCATCGCAATGCGCATGAAGCCTCTCCGGAGCGGGGCCCGTGCGGCACATGATCGGTCCCTCGCGTGCGGCCAAGATGCCGCATGCCGGACCTGTACCGACAGGGCGCAGCTTAGGCAAGACCAAGCCTTTGGTCTTTGCCGGCACTGTCACGAAACCTTCTTAAACGCTGAAGGGTGCAAGAGCCGATGACCAATCTTGATGGTGCGCCGCTGCGCGCCTTTCTCATTCGTGGGCTGGCCGGTGGCCGGCCCTTTTGCTTTTCCGGCGGCCTCGACCGCCTTGCGGGAAAGCTTCATGCGCAAGGGGTGAAGGCGAGCGTGCACGAACAGGGCTCGTTCCTGCGGCCCTATGGCGGCGTCGGGGCGATCGCACAAGCCGCGCGCGATGCGGCGGCCAAGGGTGCACGGCCGGTACTGATCGGTCATTCGATGGGCGCGGATGCGGCGCTGAAGGTGGCGGTCGACCTCGCAGCGGCGCAGATCGCGGTGCCGCTTCTGGTGTGTTTCGATCCGACCAGCTTTCGCGTCCTCTTCGGGCCGCCGCCGGTGCCGGAGAATGTCACGCGCGCATTGTGCTTCTACCAGAAGGTCAGTCCGCTCGGCCGCGGGGTTCTGAAAGCCGCGCCCGGTTTCAAGGGCGCGCTGATCCAGCGGCAGGTCCCGGCCATCCACAGCGCGGTCGACGACGATCCGGCGCTGCACGTGCAGGTACTCGCCGAGGTCAAGGCGTTGCAGACGACGCCTGTGTGAAAATCCGCTCCGCACAATTGATCGCATCAGCCGCGCATCCGCGCGGCTTTTTTGTATCGGGAACGACGTCATGGCAGCAGGAAATTTCGACGCCGCGCTTGCGCGCGTGCTCAAGCACGAAGGCGGTTACAGCAATCATCCCTCCGACCCCGGCGGGCCGACCAACTTCGGCATTACGATACACGATTACCGCCGCTACATTGATGCGAACGGCACCGCGGCCGATGTGCGCGCGATGAAGGTTGCGGATGCAGCGAAAATCTACCGTGCGCGCTACTGGCATGCGCTGCGCTGCGACGAACTGCCGGCGGGACTCGATTATGCCGTGTTCGATTATGGCGTGAATTCCGGTATCGGGCGTGCGGCGCGGGTCATGCAACGGCTTCTGGGCATCGGCCACGGCACGGCGATGACCGATGCGGTGATCGCGGCTGCGCGTCGCACGAATGCGGCGAACCTGATCGAGCGGCTTTGCGATGAGCGGCTGGCCTTTCTGAAAGCCTTGCGGACCTGGCCGGTCTTCGGCGTCGGCTGGAGCCGCCGCGTCGCCGAGGTGCGGCGCGATGCCTTGGCCATGGCGCGGGGAGCCGCAGGCATGCCCTCCGCTTCCGGCGCGGCGACCGGGAAGGGCCGCGTGCCGGCCCCGAACGCGGCGCGGACCGCGACCGCCGCGGGCGCCGTGGTGGCCGGCGGCGGAGCGGCGCAGGCCGCAGCGGCATCCGGCGCGTCGTGGTGGTTGATTGCGGCCATTGCCGGGGCCGGCTTGATTCTCGCCGTCGCGTTATGGGCCGGATGGAGCCGGTGGCATCGCGACCGGCAAAGCGCGCCCGCGCTTGAGTCCGAGCGGCGGAGCAGGATGAAAGCCGTCTTCGCATCGGTGCGCGACAGGCTCAAAGGCTGGCGAACGCTCATTTTCGGCGGCGCCGTCACGCTCGCCGGCGCGACGCTCGATCTTCTCGATGCGTTCCAATTCGTCGATATCGCGCCGCTGCTGCCACCGGAGCATGCGCTGAAGATCATTGCCGCGATCGGTATCGTCACCGTCGCGTTGCGGCTCGTCACCACAGGCCGGGTCGGCAGCAAGGATTGCTGAGATGATGGCGCAGATCCTGTTCAAGCTTCTCGGCCTGCTCGGCGGCGGCGCGCTCGACGCGCTGCTGTCGCGTATCGCCGATCTCCTGCAGCGCCGAGCGAGCGACGATCTCGCCCGCTATCAGACCGGTGTTGCGGGCGATACTCAAATTGCGATTGCTCAGGTCAATGCGCAGATCGAGGCGCGCAAGGAGCAGGCGAAGCTCATCGAGGCCGACCGGGGCTGGTGGGTGACGGCCTGGGTGCGCCCGCTGATCGTCTATCCGTGCGTTCTGCATTTCGGCGCGATCGTGCTGGATTCCACCTTCCGCTTCGGCTGGGGCATCGCCAAATTGCCGCCGCCCTATGACGGCTACGAACAGGCGATCATCCTGTCGTTCTTCATCGCGCGCCCGTTCGAGAAGGTGGCGCGTGTGTTCGTGATGGGGCGGGGGTGAATCATCAAACGGGCTTGGCGATGACAAGGCGGTTTCGTATGACCGTGTTGTCTAACGGAGCCTGCCTTGATGAATGTCCGCGACGCCGTCGCCTCCCGCTATTCCTGCCGCGCTTTCCTGCCGACGCCGATTCCCGAACAGACTGTGCGCGAGATTATCGAGCTGTCGGCGCGCGCGCCGTCGGCGGGCAACATGCAGCCGTGGCGGATCGATGTGATTGCAGGCGAGCGGGTGGAGGCGCTGAAGGCACTGCTCGCGCCGCGCATGAACGAGCTGCCGCGCGGCGAGGGCACCGAATATACGATCTATCCGCCGGAGATGAATGCGACCTACCGCAAGCGGCGCTTTGAGGTCGGCGAACTCCTCTACAAGTCGATTGGCGTGCCACGGGAAGACAAGCCGGCGCGCTACCGGCAATATGCGCGCAATTTCGAATTTTTCGGCGCGCCGGTCGGCATCTTCTTTTCGATCGACCGCAGTCTCGGGGTCGCCCAGCATTCCGATCTCGGCGGCCTGATCCAGACCGTCATGCTCGTCGCGCGCGGCTACGGCCTGCACAGCTGCGCGCAACAGGCCTGGGCCTCCTGGCACATCACGGTGCCGGCCTTCCTCGAACTCCCCCCGCACATGATGCTCTATTTTGGCATGGCGCTCGGCTATGCCGACGAGAGCGCGCCGATCAACAGCTGGCGGTCGCCGCGCGCACCGTTATCCGATTATGCGCGCTTTTCCGGCTTCACGACTTAGTGTTCGTGGCGCCTTCACGTCGCGCCTGTACCGCACCCATATTCACCCGGCATTCACGGGCCGACCTCTAAACGCGTTCAATGTCACCTCGAATACCGATTCTCTGCGCGGCCTTGCTGGCTGCTGCCACGGCTGCTGCATCGCTCGATACGGCCTTCGCTGTCCGTGCGGCCGCGGCCGCGGAACTGACAGTGCTTGCCCAGGCCAAGGCGGGCAAATCACAATGCCTCACCCCCGCCCAGCGCCGCAGCGTCGCCGCCAGCGGCAAGGTGGTTCCCCTGTCGAAGGCCATTCGCGCGGCGCGCGCCCGGAAGACGGATGTAGTTGACGCCAGGCTCTGCAAGGGGCCAAAAGGGCTGGTCTACCTGCTGACATTGCTCGCGCAGGATGGCAAAGTCACACGCGCCACCGTCGATGCGACCAGCGGTCTGCTCACCGACGGCGGCTGATCCGGAGGGTGTTCCGCCTTGCGTCTCCTCGTCATCGAGGACGATCCCGACCTCAACCGCCAGCTCGCAACCGCGTTGACCGACGCAGGTTACGTGGTCGATCGCGCATTCGACGGCGAGGAAGGGCATTACCTCGGCGAGACCGAGCCCTACGATGCGGTGATCCTCGATATTGGCCTGCCCAAGATGGACGGCATTTCCGTACTGGAAGCCTGGCGGCGGGCGGGACGCGCCATGCCGGTGCTGATGCTGACCGCGCGCGACCGCTGGAGCGACAAGGTCCAGGGTTTCGACGCCGGCGCCGACGACTATGTGCCCAAGCCCTTTCATATGGAGGAGGTGCTGGCGCGGGTTCGGGCGCTGCTGCGCCGCTCCGTCGGTCACGCCAAAAGCGAATTCAATTGCGGTCCGGTTCGCCTCGACACCCGCACCGGGCGGGTTGCCGTCGACGGCAATCCGGTGCGGCTGACCAGCCATGAATACCGGCTGCTGTCCTACCTTATGCATCATACCGGCCGCGTGGTGTCGCGCACCGAGCTGGTCGAGCATCTGTACGACCAGGATTTCGACCGCGATTCCAACACCATCGAGGTCTTCGTCGGCCGCATCCGCAAGAAGCTCGGCGTCGACGTGATCCAGACCGTGCGCGGTCTTGGCTATCTCCTGACTCCTCCCGATGCGCGCTGAGTTTCTTTCCCTCCTAAGCCTCCCCCGCATGCGGGCGAGGGACGCGTAGTCGTCCGATGCGCGCGAATTCGCTGGCGCTGCGGCTGTTCCTGTGGGCGGCCGGCTGGACGCTTGCGATCGTGCTGGTCACCGGCATCGTTCTCTCCTCGCTCTATCGCGACGCCGTCGAGCGCGCCTTCGATGGGCGGCTGCAGGTCTATCTGCGCACCCTGGTTGCCGATCTCGCCAATCCCGAAACCCCTGACGAACGGCTTCCGGATGCGGTGACCGAACCGCTATTCGATCTCCCGCTTTCCGGCTGGTACTGGCAGGTGACGCGCATCGATACGCAAAAGCCGGAGATGCGCGCCTCGCGCTCGCTGTGGGACGGCGGCCTGCCGGTGCTGCCGCGCGGCGATGCGGTATCCGCGCTGAGCGTGCGGTCCGGTTACGTCACCGGCCCGGAGGATCAGAAGCTTCGCATGGTGGAGCGCAATATCGACCTTGGCGAGGAAGGCACGTTTCTCGTTGCGGTCGCAGGCGACGCAGCGGAGATCGAAGACGATATCAGAAGCTTCAATCGCGCGCTGTTCATCACCTTCTGTGCGCTGGCGCTGGTCCTTCTGCTGACCACCGCATTTCAGGTCCAGTTCGGTCTTGCCCCGCTGAAACGGATTTCGCAGCAGCTCGCCGCCATCCGCTCGGGGCAGGCGGAACGGCTGGAAGGCAAGTTTCCGGTGGAGATCGCCCCGCTTGCACGCGAAGCCAATGCCTTGCTGGACGCCAACCGGGAGATCGTCGAGCGCGCACGAACCCATGTCGGCAATCTCGCCCATGCGCTGAAGACACCGCTTTCCGTTGTCATGAACGAAGCGGCAGCGCGTAGCGACGACCCGCTCGCGCAAAAGGTGCGCGAACAGGCCGATGTGATGCGCGATCAGATCACGCGGCATCTTGAGCGCGCACGCATGGCGGCGCGCTTGTCTGTCGTTGGGACGGTCACAGACGTTGCGCCGGTGCTTCATGCAATCGCGCGCACGATGGAGAAGACCCACCGTGACAAGGATCTTACGTTGCGGGTGGATGCGCCGGAGGACGGTCAGTTCCGCGGGGAAAGGCAGGATCTGGAGGAGATGGTTGGCAATCTGGTCGACAATGCCTGCAAATGGGCGCAGTCGCGCGTTGTGATCGAGGTTCTCAAGGAGCGCGCCGAGGACGGCGGCGACACCATCCGCATCATCGTCGATGACGACGGGCCGGGCCTGACCGCTGCGGAACGCGAGCAGGTCGCCCGCCGCGGCCGCCGGCTCGACGAGACCAAGCCTGGATCGGGGCTTGGACTGTCGATCGTGGTGGAACTGGCGGCGCTTTATGGCGGAACTTTCGCACTCGGAACTGCGCCGCTGGGCGGTCTGCGGGCCGAATTGGTTCTGCCAGCCGCTTGACGCGATGGCTGCAAAATTCCTTAAGTTTTCGTGTCTATATCTTTCTCGCGCGGACGGCGGCAGCCAATGAAATGCCGCATTCCCTGTTGTTTAGTAAACGCTTGCCGTGCACGGCGCGGCGACGGGGATTAGCACCGGAGGGGGCATGCGTTCGATCGGATTCGTCATCGCGGTATCGGCTTTGGTCGCCGGCTGTGCGGGGGATCCCGCGACCGGAACCGGGCCACGGGAAAATACCGGCACGCTGGTCGGCGCTCTTGCAGGTGCAGCCATCGGCTCGCAGATCGGCGGCGGAACCGGCGAGCGGATTGCCGCAGGCGTTGCGGGTGCGGCGATCGGTGGTCTGATCGGCAACCGGATCGGTGCCGCGATGGACGACGAAGACAAGCGGCGCGCCTATTACGCCCAGATGGAAGCGCTCGATCGCGGCGCGCCGGGGGCGCCCGTGGCGTGGGAGAATCCGGATTCCGGACGACGCGGGACCATCGTCCCCGGACCGCAATTCGACCGGCGCGGTCTGCCATGCCGCAGCTTCACCCATACGATCTATATTGATGGACGTCCGCAAGTGGCGCGCGGCGAAGCCTGCCGCAACCCTGATGGAACCTGGCAGCTCGTCTGAGCCTCGGCCAAGCGCATATCTAACCCGTTCTTAACGCGCAGCCGCTATCAACTGGGCTTCCGGTGTAGTGGTGGGCGGTGCCTATGGCCGACGGGCGGCTCGTCGAGCGTTTGCGGCAATTCCTGAGCGAGCTCAGTCCTGGAGCGCGTGCGCTGTTGATGACCGAGCTTGAGCGCGGTCTGTTGCGCGGCGAAGAGATGCCGGGTGCGGAGATCGTGCTTCAGGAGCTGCGCCGATCGGCCCGCGGCCATACCCGTCCGAAGCGGCCCGGCAGCCTGTCCCGGCTGTTCTTTCAGCCGCTCGAGCCCGTCCTTGTCGACGATACCGCGACACACCATCACCCCGGCCGTATTGCCCGTGTGGTTCTGCAACCGGTGTGGGAATGGATTTGCCGCGACCTGATGCCGGGAGAGGTGACGGCGGTGAACGATCAGGTCGCCGCGGCCTTCGATGACGACGATGCTGCGCGTGCCGAAGCGCTGGCCAAGGCCTTTCAGGAGCGCGCGATCGTCCGCATCGAAGAGGCCATCGCTGCGGCGCGCAGCGACGAAAAGGTCCGGCGCCGGCTGGCCGGGCAGATCGGCACACCGCGTGCGCTCGACGATATCGCCGCGATCCTGACCGTGCTGAAAGCGAGGCAAACCCTTGCGGCCTTTGCCGCCCACCTTCCGAACCACATCAAGTCCCTCGACGACACCAATATCGATGCCGTCAAGGCGATCATCGAATCGCCGGCCGCGGGCGGCCCGGCGCTCTTCGTCTACGTTCTCGTCATGACCATGGGCAAGCTCGGCGCGCCCTGGCAGCTGATCCGGCTCGCCCGGCGTGCAGCCGGTACCGATAGCGCGACGCGGATTGCCGAAACCCCCTATGCCATCACCGTCGATATCGTGCTGGCGGAAATCCAGCGCCTGATCAACGAACTGAAAGCCGAATTGCGGTCCGGCCGCGGCCTTGGCGTGAGCGCACTTCTGAAAAGCATCCACGACGCTGCGCGGGGCATGCGCTCGGAGATCAATTTCTCTCACGAATCCGCCTGGGCGCGCGGGCTCGCAGCCTTGCGCACCCAGGTGTCCGACCTTCTCAAGGGCGAAATCGAGACGCTGCCGGGCCGCGTCCGCCGCCTCCTGCGTCCGCGCCCGATCAAGGAAATTGCGCCCAATTCGGCGCTCGACGAAACCGATGTGCGCGAAACCGAATTGCAGATCGAGTTCGTCAATACCTGCCGCGCCTATGCCGGGGAGCTGGCGCTCAGTGAATTGACCACGCGGACCTGGTCCGACCTCGAGCATTACCTCGATCCGGCGACGTCCGCCCTTGTCGAGAATCTGCGGGTCGCAGGCGACACCGACCGGCCGTTCCGGCAGTCCCAGCTCGACGCTGCTGTGCGCTTCTGCCGCAAGGTGTTTGGCGACGATTATGCCACGCTCCTGCTCAAGGCGCGCGATGTCGCGGTGTCGGCCGAGCGCCGGGCGGCGAAGTCCTGAGACGCGCCGCGGGTTCCACGACGGGCGATTCCGCCGTTTGCAACGCCGGTTTCCTGTCGTCCGTGTCGCACGTCGTCGAAAAAAAGGCGTTTCATCCCCATATCGGCGCGCGATAGCGGCTTTTCCGATCACCGGATCGGTACTTTGTGCGCCGCGATCCGGTGATGTAAACGGACGCGATGAGCCTGTTCCTGATCCTTGCGCTGATGACCGCAGCGGCGATTTTTGCGGTCCTGTGGCCATTGTCGCGCCGCCCGCCGGATGAGGCCGTGGCAAAGGACCAGGATCTGGCGGTCTACCGCGACCAGCTCGATGAGATCGAGCGCGACCGCAAATCCGGTCTCATTGCCGCCGCGGAGGCGGACGCGGCGCGGGTTGAGATTTCGCGCCGGTTGCTGGCCGCCGCCGAAGCGTCCGCGAAGGCTGCAAGCGAACCGGCCACGGGCTCGCCGCTGTGGCGCAGGCGAGTGGCAGCACTGGTCGCGCTCATTGCTTTGCCGGCGCTCTCGGCCGGGCTGTATTTGCACTGGGGCTCGCCGCAGCTTCCGGGAGCACCTCTGGCGGGGCGGCTCAATGCTCCGTTGGAAAACCGTTCGATCGAAAGCATGGTGGCTCAGGTCGAGGCTCATCTCGAGAAAAATCCGGACGATGGTCAGGGCTGGCAGGTGGTGGCCCCGGTCTATATGCGGATGGGGCGGTTCAACGACGCGGTCAGGGCGCGGGCCAACACCATCCGTCTGATGGGCTCGACTGCCGAGCGGGAGGCCGATCTGGGAGAGGCGCAGGTTGCCGCCGCCAACGGCGTCGTGACTGCCGATGCCAAGGCGACCTTCCAGCGTGCGCTGAAGGCGGATGCGAACAACGTGAAGGCGCAGTATTTTACCGGGCTTGCGGCGGAGCAGGACGGGCGGCCGGATGAGGCGGCGCGGATTTGGCGGACGATGCTCGCGGCGGCCCCGGCCAATGCGCCCTACCGGCAGCTGATCCAGCGCTCGCTGGCGCGCGTTTCCCCGGACGCGCCCGCGGTCGAACCGGTTGCGCCTGCGCCGGGACCAACGCAGGAGGATATCGCCGCGGCAAAGGAGCTGACCCCGGAGCAGCGGCAGCAGATGGTCCGCGGCATGGTGGACCGGCTGGCGGAGCGGCTGAAATCGGATTCGTCCGATTTCGAGGGCTGGCTGCGGCTGGTGCGCGCCTATGTGGTAATGGGAGAGACGCAAAAGGCCCGGGAGGCTTTCATCAGTGCGCGCGCGGCCATCGGCGACGACGCCGAGAAGCGCAAACGCCTCGACGAGCTTGCGAAGGGTCTTGGGATCGAAGGGTGATGTGACATGACGCGCAAACAGCGGCGTCTGGTTTTGATCGGGGCGGGCGGGGCGGTGCTCGCTGTGGCGGCCGTTCTGGTGCTGACGGCGCTGCGCGACTCCATCGTCTTCTTCAATTCGCCGACCGACGTCATCGAGAAGCAGGTGCAGCCCGGCACCCGCATCCGGCTCGGCGGCCTGGTGCAGCCCGGCACCATCACGCGCAAGGACGTGGACGCTGTGTTCGATGTGACGGACGGCAAGAACGTCGTGCGCGTCACCTATCGTGGCATCCTCCCCGATCTGTTCCGGGAAGGGCAGGGCGTGGTCGCTGAGGGCACCCTGATCGACGCGACCTCGTTTCGCGCCGATACCGTGCTCGCCAAACACGACGAGACCTATATGCCGAAGGAAGTGGCCGACGCGCTGAAGCGGCAGGGTCACTGGAAGGACGATTACGGGAAGAAAGAGGGCGCGGCAAAACAATGATCGCCGAAATTGGTCATTATGCGCTGGTGCTGGCATTCGCGCTGGCCTTGATCCAGGCGACGCTGCCGATCGCCGGCGCCAGGATGAACGACCGCACGCTGATGGGCATCGCCGAGCCGGTATCGGTGGTGCAGCTTCTGTTCGTCGCGGTGTCGTTCGCGGCGCTGACCGCGCTTTACGTGACGTCTGACTTTTCCGTTCTCAACGTCTACGAGAACTCGCATTCGGCGAAGCCGATGATCTACAAGATCAGCGGCGTATGGGGCAATCACGAAGGCTCCATGCTGCTCTGGGTGCTGATCCTGGCGCTGTTCGGCGCGCTGGTCGCGCTGTTCGGCGGCAACCTGCCGCAGACGCTGCGGGCCAATGTGCTCGGCGTACAGGCCTGGATCGCGGGCGCGTTCTATCTGTTCATTCTGGGCTCCTCCAATCCGTTCATGCGCATCGCGCAGCCGCCGTTCGAAGGCCGCGATCTCAATCCGGTGCTGCAGGATATCGGGCTCGCGATCCATCCCCCGCTGCTGTATCTCGGCTATGTCGGCTTCTCGATCTCATTCTCGTTTGCGGTCGCCGCGCTGATCGAAGGCCGCATCGATGCGGCCTGGGCGCGCTGGGTGCGGCCCTGGACGCTGGCCGCCTGGTGTTTCCTCACGCTCGGAATTTCGATGGGCTCCTACTGGGCCTATTACGAGCTCGGCTGGGGCGGCTGGTGGTTCTGGGATCCGGTCGAGAACGCGTCGCTGATGCCCTGGCTCGCGGGCACCGCGCTTCTGCATTCGGCCGTGGTGATGGAGAAGCGCAATGCGCTGAAGGTCTGGACCATCCTGCTCTCGATCCTGACCTTCTCGCTGTCGCTTCTTGGCACCTTCCTCGTCCGCTCCGGCGTCCTCACGTCGGTGCATACCTTTGCGTCCGATCCGACCCGCGGCGTCTACATCCTGTGCATTCTCGTATTCTTCATCGGCGGGTCGCTGGCGCTCTATGCGTGGCGGGCCTCCGCGCTGAAACAGGGCGGGTTGTTTGCGCCGATCTCGCGCGAGGGCGCGCTGGTCCTCAACAATCTCCTTCTGTCCACCGCCTGCGCCACCGTGTTCGTCGGCACGCTTTATCCCCTCGCATTGGAATCGCTCACCGGCGACAAGATTTCGGTCGGCGCGCCGTTCTTCAACGCGACGTTCGGTCCGCTTTTCCTGCCGCTGATGATTGCAATGCCGTTCGGGCCGTTGCTGGCCTGGAAGCGCGGCGACCTTTATGCCGCGGCGCAACGGCTCACCGCAGCCTTTGTGGTGGCGCTGGTTGCGATGGGCGCGACCGTGGCCATCGTGCAGGGCGGGCCGGTGCTGGCGCCGTTCCTGATCGGCGTCGCGTTCTTCGCAATGACCGGTGCGCTCGTCGATATATCCGAGCGGATTGCCCTGTTCCGGCAGCCCGTCGAACTGTCGATGCGGCGTCTGTTCGGCTTGCCGCGTTCGGCGATCGGCACGGCAATCGCGCATTTCGGTCTCGGCGTTTCCCTGCTTGGAATTGCGGGAGAGGCCTATTACGGGGCCGAGCGTATCGTCTCGATGAAGCCGGGTCAGACCATCGAGGTGCGCGGCTATGAGCTTACCTTCGACAATCTGGTGTCGCGGCCGGGACCGAATTTCCGCGAACTGATCGCCAAATTCACCGTCAAGACCGATGGCCGTGTGATCGGGGCGATGGAGCCGTCGAAGCGCACCTTCACCGCGCGCAGTTCCTCGACCACCGAAGCCGCCCTGCTGACGCGCGGGTTCAGCCAGGTCTATCTCTCGCTTGGCGATGCCAATGATGACGGTTCGATCGCTGTGCGCGCCTATCACAAGCCGCTGGTGCTTCTGATCTGGCTCGGTACGGTCGTGATGGTGATCGGCGGGCTGTTCTCGCTGTCCGACCGGCGGCTGCGGGTCGGTGCGCCGCGGGCTGCGAGAAAGCCGAAACTGCAGCCGGCGGAGTGAACGCGATGCGACGCCTGCAAATCGCATTGGCTCTGCTCGCGCTGCTGTATACGACGCCGCTTCACGCGGTGCTGCCCGACGAGATTTTGTCCGACCCGAAACTCGAAGAACGGGCGCGCAACCTGTCGCGCGAATTGCGCTGCATGGTGTGCCAGAACCAGTCGATCGACGATTCAGACGCACCCTTGGCGCGCGATCTGCGCCTTCTTGTGCGTGAGCGGCTCAAGGCCGGCGACAGCGATCGGGAGGTGATGGATTTCCTGACCGCCCGCTATGGCGATTTCGTCCTGCTCAAGCCGCCGGTGAATGCCAAGACGATGCTGTTGTGGATTTTGCCAGCGGCTCTGTTGTTCGGTGGCGCGATTGTGTTGGTGGCTGCGCTGCGACGGCGGCAGGGGGCGGGGCCTGACGCTGTCGTCGCAGGCGGCCGGCTGAGCGCGGAGGAAGAGCGCCGCATTGCCGAATTGCTTGAGCGCGACCCGCGCACCCGCGGTTGAGTCCATCGCCGCCGCCGGTTTTAAGCCAATCCCTCACGTTCGCGGTTAAGTGGTTGAGCGCGCATATATTTCGCTCATTGTCCCCATTACCAAAGTTTAATCCGCCCGACAGGTGGCCGTAAGGCGGCAACCCCCATCTTCAGTCTCGAACGGCGCCGGGAATCGTCCCCAGGAACTCTCCCAAGCGAAGCCCTCCCGGCACGTCCCGAAATGACGAAGATGGAGTTTAACCACATGACACCAACCACGCCTCCCAGCCCGGGCGGCTTCCTCCGCGGACGCCGGGCTTTGTTGCTCGGAACGACGATCCTGAGCCTCGGTGCTGCGGCCTTGTTTGTCGCGCCCGACGCGTCGCGCAATGCGGCCATTGCGCAGAACGTGACCCAGCAGGCGCAGACCGTGCAGCGCCCCGTCGGATTTGCCGACATTGTCGAGAAAGTGAAACCCGCGGTTATTTCGGTCCGTGTCAAAGTGAATGCGGGTCCGCAGAATTCCTCGTTCGAGGACCAGCTGCCGCAGGGCTTCGAACGTTTCTTCCGTCGCTTCGGCGAGGACATGTTCCCGGATATGCCGAACCGCGGCATTCCCGGCATGCCGCGCGGCCCGCGCCAGCGCACGTCCGGCCAGGGTTCCGGCTTCTTTATCTCCGCTGACGGCTATGCGGTGACCAACAATCACGTGGTCGATCGCGCCGACGAGGTCGAGGTCCAGACCGACGACGGCAAGATCTACACGGCAAAGGTGATCGGCACCGATCCCCGCACCGATCTCGCGCTGATCAAGGTCGACGGCGGCAACTTCCCCTATGCCAAGCTTGCCTCTCAGGCGCCGCGCATCGGTGACTGGGTGCTGGCGGTCGGCAATCCGTTCGGCCTGTCCTCGACCGTGACCGCAGGCATCGTTTCGGCGCGCGGCCGTGACATCGGCGCCGGTCCCTATGACGACTTCCTGCAGATCGACGCCCCGGTGAACAAGGGCAACTCGGGTGGCCCGACCTTCGACATCGACGGCAACGTCGTCGGCGTCAATACGGCGATTTTCTCGCCGTCGGGCGGCAATGTCGGCATCGCCTTTGCGATCCCGGCGGCGACCGTGGACTCGGTGGTCACGCAGCTGCGCGAGAAGGGTTCGGTCACCCGGGGCTGGATCGGCGTGCAGATTCAGCCGATCACCCAGGACATCGCCGACGGCATGGGCCTGAAGAGCACCGACGGCGCGCTGGTCGCCGAGCCCGCTCCGAACAGCCCCGCGGTAAAGGCCGGCATCAAGTCCGGCGACGTGATCGTTGCGGTCAACGGTGAGCGTATTGCCAATGCCCGAGAGCTGTCGCGCCGCATCGGTCAGATGGCGCCGGGCAACGATGTCCGCCTGACCATCCTGCAGCGCGGCTCGGAGAAGACCGTCAACGTGAAGCTCGGCGAATTGCCGGCTCCGACGGAGCTCAGCCGCCGCGGCGGCGATGAGCGCGGCGGTCCGGCGCGCGAGGAGTTGACGCTCGGCCTGCAACTTGCGCCGGCTTCGTCCGTTGCCGGTTCGGGTAACGAAGGCGTCGTGGTGACCCGTGTGCTGCCGAACAGTCCGGCCGGGGAGCGTGGTCTGAAGACCGGCGACGTGATCCTCGAAGTCGCGGGCAAGGCGGTTTCAAATCCGGCCGATGTCCGCAAGGCGCTCGAAGAGGCGCGCAAGGACGACAAGCGCACCGTGCTGATGCGCGTGAAGTCGGGTGAGGGCACCCGCTTCGTGGCGCTGCCCGCCGGGCGCGCGTGACGAGACCGGGTGCGGCGCGTGCCGCCGCACCCCATCCGAAAGGGACGTGTCTCCGGCTACCGTCGCCCCCGCCGGTGCCACGAAACCCTGGGGGAGGAACATGGGGTCCGCCCCCGCAAACAAAGCGAGGCGGACCGTGGGATCCGCCCCCGCAAACCCAGAGGGGGCCTTACCGCTCTGTT
>NZ_JBKBVB010000046.1:30853-32187 GCF_046289595.1 Pseudorhodoplanes sp. | reverse complement strand
CAGCCCATGGCCTCGTGTGCGATGTGAGTTTGCACACACGAGATTGCAGTCACCACGAACCGCCGGTCGCCCGGCGTTCCGCGCGCGGTGTGAGTGGCTTGCTCCGTGAGACCCCCGGTGGACTCTCTTTCAGGGTCCTCCGCATGCATTGCGGACCCTATCCACCGCTGCAGGGCGCGGGCAAAGACCGCGGCAGTATGACGCCGCCACGGGTCTCGCCGTCATATCCCCAGCGACGCACGGTGTGGCGCGCCAGGACCTCACGGCTTGGGCCTCCGTACTGTGCGCCACGTCTCGCGCACCGGCACGGCCACCGCTCCCCGCCCCGCGTCTCCTGACGCTCATGAAACGCCCCTTGCTCGGGGGCGGGATGGATTGGACTATATTCCTACTCTGGGGAGTGTGTCAAGAGGCATCTGTCCGCAGACCCGCTCACCGAGTAATTCTCGCGAGAAGCTCTCACATCCCGCTCGTCCCCGCGAAATCATCTCCGTCGGCGTAAACGAAAACCTATCCACCCGCTCGTCCCCGCGAAGGCGGGGACCCAGCACAGTCATATCCGCGAGCGCTTGCGTTAGCGTGAGCACGGCACTCGTGAAAAATTTGCGAGCTTGCACTGGGCTTTGACATTCGCGTTCATGCATTCTCACGCGCACTCTCATTCGCGGTCTCTCCGGCGCTGGGTCCCCGCCTTCGCGGGGACGAGCGGTGGAGAGATGAGTCGCCCTCGCAGGAGGGAACGCAGATTGCCGGTCAGCGCGAAGCTGAACCTCAATTCACAATCTCATCATACAAATCCCGCCAGTCCGGATTCATCGCTTCGATCTCGCGCAGCTTCCACATGCGCTTCCATTTCTTGATCCGGCGTTCGCGCTGGAACGCAGACTCGCGGGACGCATGCTGTTCGTACCAGACCAGCATGGTCACGCTGTGCTGTTTCGTGAATCCGGCAAGCGCGCCTTCGCGATGCATCCACACGCGGCGCACCAGATCGTCGGTCATGCCGGTATAGAGCGTGCCGTTGCGTTTGCTCGCGAGGATGTAAACGTAGAAGGCCACGTGTCGCCCCCAACATCGCAATCGACTGACGCGATCCTACCTCCTCCGCGCGTCCCCGCGAAGCGACGCTTCCCGGCCCGGTCGCGGACGTTCGCTCGTACGCCATAAACCCATCAGCCCGCTCGTCCCCGCGAAGGCGGGGACCCAGCACAGCCATGTCCGCGAGCACAGATGCGGGAAAAGATGACACAGGCCTTGCCAGTGCGACTTTGGTATCCGCCTCAACGAAGCACGGGAACGCGCGGCTTCTTCGGCCCTGGGTCCCCGCCTTCGCG
>NZ_JBKBVB010000046.1:0-30843 GCF_046289595.1 Pseudorhodoplanes sp. | reverse complement strand
CCGCTCGTCCCCGCGAAGGCGGGGACCCAGCACAGCCATGTCCGCGAGCACAGAGCAGATGAAATTCACACATATCTGAATTGTGCTTTGTCGGCGCGGTGTGCTGCGCTTCTCAACGAAGGGTCTGATTCCTGGCTTCTTCGGCGCTGGGTCCCCGCCTTCGCGGGGACGAGCGGGGGAGAGGGTGTCGCGCGCATGAAGCGTAGCGGAATCGGGACGAGAATAGCCCAGCCTCGTGAACCGGATTGCGCTTAGCTCCATCCGGGCTGCGGGTGCTAGACGTGATTTCTCGCACGACATAAGTTATCCGAATTCAAGTGGGAGACCCTGATGTCTGAGGAAAAACCAATATTTGAAACCGAACTTGATACGGATATTCCAGACCCCGACGAGCCTCCGCTCAAAGACAGAAAAGTAATCACTCAGCCATATGATCTTGTCGTCGAGTCCTTATCGGACCAGATAAAAGGCGGCACGATATTTTTAAGGCCCTTATCAGATCGTCCTAATTTTCAGAGACAGTATGTATGGACAGACGCACTTGCATCGAAGCTAATAGAATCAATTCTTCTCAACGTCCCCATCCCCCCATGCTACCTTTCGCAAAACGAGGAATTCGAACTTGATGTTATTGATGGGCAGCAACGACTGTATTCCATTTACCGCTTCTTGGATAATCAGTTCAAGTTAGCACCCCTAGAAGTCCTGAAGGAGTTTAGCGGAAAGCGCTTTTACGAACTTCCGACAAAGACGCAGCGCCAACTGAAAACTCATACGCTGAGATGCATACTCATTACAAATGAATCTCATCCCGATATTAAATTCGATGTTTTTGAGCGCCTTAACACAAATACCGTCCCCCTAAATGCTCAAGAGCTTCGAAATTGCGTCTATCGTGGAAGCTTGAACTCCATGCTCAAGTCCGCTTCCGAATACGCCCCATGGCTAGAAATTTTGAAGCGCAAAAAGCCGGATATTAGACTTCGTGATGAGGAGATTATCCTTCGATTCTTTGCCTTCGACCTCCACGGACTCGATTCCTACAGGACACCACAAAAGCATTGGCTGAATGACGCAGCGAAGGCGGGACAAAAATATTCAGACCAAAAGATTAATTCACTACTGGAGCGATGGAAACGAACGATAGACACGTGTCGTATTTGGTTCGACGCAACAGAATGCTTCAGGCGTGAAAAATCGAAGGTCGTAAACAGAGCCCTTTTTGACCTAGTGACCAGCTCAGCAAAAGACGTGCCCCCCGAAGCCGCAAAGAAAGCGCGCATCAATTTTAGAGCCGCGTACTCGCAGCTTGAAGGAAATGAGGAATTTCAAGATCTGATTAGCAGAGCAGTCGATCACACCAGCCGCACTAAGAGACGATTCGAAATTTGGCGAGCCAATATGATGGGAATTCTATAAACGCATGCCTCGCTATACTTCGTCCTACAGCTCATTCCTCAGCAGACTTGATGAGGTGAACGTTCTCAGACGTTCTGCTGCAAAAAAAGAACGAACAAATGCTATTCAGCAGCGGGCTGAAATCGACGCCTTGTGCCGTGGGGCAATTGTGCTCCTTTCGAGTCATGTTGAGGCTTACATTAAGGAACTAGGTGAAATTGCGCTGCAGGCTTTTTTTGATCGAGCAATCCAGCGCAATACATTATCTCTCAGAACATTTTATCATATATCGAAAGATATTATTGATGAAGTAAAAGACACTTCGGACCACGGCAAGATTGCCGAGAAGATGTTTAGGTTTATCGATAGCGACGCTCATTACTGGTCAAAAAGCGGGCCCTTTCAAAGCCCTGTGCCTTCAGCCAGATTTAACAAGGGGTTTTCCAACCCGAAGTTTGACAAGGTGAGCGCATATTTCAATAGATTCGGGTACGATAAGTATCGGGCAGATTTTTATTCGGCGCTACGCTCGAAAGCTCAACCTACGCAGAATATGCTTGATCACTTGGTTGATATTCGAAATAGCATCGCGCACGGCGACCCTAGCGCAACGAAAACTCCTGGCGACCTAAGAGACATGGTCGACACCGTTTCACAGTTCTGCCGCGTTACAGATCAAGTTTTTGGCAGTTGGTGTAGGCGAAATTTTTGCGCTATCCGTTAGCACTAAGGGCCCAAGCCCAGTTCGAGCGCCGCGAAGCTCATCCATGTCCATCGAGGGGCGCGCATCGGGTTTCGCTGCACTTTAGCCACCCCGCAAACAAAACATTACCTCACCAACCGCGCCAAAAACTCCGGCGTCGGATGCCCGTCCGGCGTCATGCCGAACTGCACCTGCATCTTGCGGATATCGTCGCGCAGGTCGAAATCGATCATGCCCTGCCGGTTGTTCGGTGAAAATCCGCGTTCGGCCAGAGCAGCTTGAATGCGCATGCGGTCCTCGCGCGAGAGCTGCACGTCGCCGGCGGGCCAGCGGCCGGCAAAGGGCGGGCGGCCCTTCAGGCGGTCGGCGAGGTGCAGCACCGCGAGCGCGTAGACGTCGGAAATATTGTAGGTCTTGATCACGTCGAAATTCTTCGTGACCAGAAAGGCCGGCCCGCGCGCGCCGGACGGAAAGAACAGGATCGCCTCGTCGCGCACATTGCTGGTCGGCAGATTGCCGCCATCGGCGCGCGTGAAGCCGAGAGTCACCCATTCGCGGAATGAGCCTCTGCTTTTGCGCGGATCGAACTGCTCGGGGACAATCACCTCGAACCCCCAGGGCAGATCGCGCTGCCAGCCATGCGCGCGCAGATAATTTCCGATCGAGGCCAGCACATCGGGCACCGACGTCCATAAATCGCGGCGGCCGTCGCCGTCGAAATCGACCGCCCAGCGCATGAAGCTCGACGGGATGAACTGCGGCTGCCCCATCGCGCCGGCCCAGGAGCCGATCATGCGCTCGGGCGGGATGTGGCCATCCTGCAGGATGCGCAGCGCGGTCAGCAGTTCGTCGCGGGCGAAATCGCCCTTGTAATGGTGGAAGGCGAGCGTGGCGAGCGAGGGGATCACGCGCTTGCCGCCCTGGTTGGCGCCAAAGCTCGTTTCGATGCCCCAGATCGCGACGATAACCTCGCGCGGCACGCCGAATGTCTTCTCGATGTCGTCAAGGAGGCCGCGATGCGCGGCGAGGCGCTTCTGCCCGCCGCCGATGCGCGAGGCCGCCACCATCGCGTTCAGATAATCGCCGACCGGGCGTCCATATTCCGGCTGGCGGCGCGACAGCCGCGCCACCTCGACGTCGTAGGCGACATTGGCCAGCGCGCGGTCGAAGGTGGCGTTCGAGACGCCGCGCGCGAGGGCGAGCGGGCGCAGGGACTCGATATAGCCGCGGAACGAGCGCGCTTGCGGTTCGGGTGCTTGCGGTTCGGGCGCTTGCGCGACCGCGGGGGAGATGAGCGCGAGCAGCATCGCCGCGACCGCCGCAAGTGTCAGCCGCGCAAGTGTCCGCTGCGCACGCATCCACTGCGCACGCATCGGGGACGCCCGCGCTGCCTGGCGACGGGAGGCGGGCACAAGGTTTTGCGCGCAGCCCATGCTGTCGCTCGATCAGCCGTTCTTGCGCGGCGGAGCCGCGATGCCGCCGAGGATCAGGCCGATGAATTGCCCGCCGATGCGTTCGATCGAGGCCTGCTCGCGCACATACCAGGCGGCGCAGCCATTCAGGATCGAAAGGATCGACAGCGTTGCGATCCGGGTGTCGAAATCGGCGCGGAATTCGCCGCTGCGCTGGCCGTCCTTCAACACGCCCTCGAAAATCGCCTCGACCGCGCGCGACACTTTGCCGACCTTGCGGCGGCTATGCGCGGGCAGGAATTGCCGCTGGGTCAGGAACACCTTGACGAAATTGGAGCGGTCGAGCAGCGGCGCGATATGCGCCCGGATCAGCCCCGCGAGACGTTCGCTCGCCGTGCCCGGCCCCTCGGCGATGGCGCATTCGGTTTCGTAAAAGCCCTCGACGCCGCGCATGCAGACGAGTTCGAGCGCCACCTCCTTGGACCGGAAATAATAATACAGGCTGGCCTGGCGGATATTCAGAACGTCGGCGATGTCCTGCGTGGTCGCGCCGTGATAGCCGCGCTCGGCGAAGATCTGCGCCGCCGCCTCGATGATCTCGCCGGACCGCCTGTGGGTGGCGCGCTTCTTGCGCTCCGCACCCTCCTCGGCCCCGCCCCGGCGCAGCGGCGGATCGCGCCGCGGCCGCCCGCGCCGCACGGGACTTGCATCCGCCCCCGCCGCCGATCTAGATTTCATCTATAGACCTATAGAACAAACCCGCTCACGTCCCGGAGGATGCGCCAATGACCACCCTGCCGCAAGGCCGCCCGCCTTTTCGTGCCGACCATATCGGCAGCCTGTTGCGGCCGCAGGTGCTGCGCCAGGCGTTTCGCGATTACGCTGCAAAACGGCTCGACGATGCCGCTTTTGCGAAAATCCAGGACGACTGCATCCGCGACGTCGTGACGATGCAGGAGGAGGTCGGGCTGAAGGTGGTCACCGACGGCGAATTCCGCCGCGGTTCGTACTGGGGCCGCTTCGTCGAGCGGATCGACGGCTTCGCCATCAAGCCCGCGGTGTTCAAGTTCCGCGACGATGCGGGCCACCAGGTCGATTTCACCGCGCCCTATGCGCAGGGCAAGCTCAAGCGCAACAAGCCGCTGGCGCTCGACGAATACGAATTCCTGAAAGGCATCACCGGCGCGACGGCGAAAATCACCCTGCCCGCGCCCTCGACCATGCATTTCTACCGCGCCACCGACTTCGCCGACCGCGCTGCCTATGCGGATACGGCCTCGTTCTTTGCCGATCTCAACCGCATCTTCCGCGAGGAGATTGCCGATCTCGCCAAAGCCGGCTGCAAATATATCCAGCTCGACGAGGTGGCGATCGCGCTTCTGTGCGATCCGGCGATCCGCAAGCAGGTCGAGGCCTGCGGCATGACGCCCGACGACCTGGTCGATCTCTATATCAATGCCATCAACGAATCGGTGAAAGGCGCGCCGGACGATGTGATTTTCGGCGTGCATATGTGCCGCGGCAATTTCAAGGGCCATTACATCGGCGCGGGCGGCTACGAATCCGTCGCCGAACGCTTCTTCAGCGAGACCAGGGTCAACCATTTCCTGCTGGAATACGACACCGAGCGGGCCGGCGATTTCCGTCCCCTGCGCTTCGTCAAGGGCAAGGGCGTGGTGCTGGGCCTCATCTCCAGCAAGACGCCGGTGCTGGAATCGCTCGACGGCCTGCAGCGGCGGGTCGAGGAAGCCACGCAATTCATCGACCTCGACCGGCTCGCGATCTCGCCGCAATGCGGCTTTGCCTCCACCGTCGCCGGCAATCCGGTGACGGAAACCGACGAGCGCAGGAAGCTGGAGCTTGAGGTGAAGGCGGCGCAGGCAATCTGGGGCTGAGCTTTCCCGGCAAAAGTTGCGGGCGCTTGGGAGACCGCGCGCGAATCGTGTCAGAACATGCCGGCGTGACAGGCCTGTTTCCGTCCGCTCGCCGCATTGGACGTTCCAGATGATCCGCCTTGCTGTCGCTGTTGCCGCCTGCGCCCTCCTCACCGCATCTTCGTTCGCGCAGCGTGCGCCCGATGCGCCAGCGCAAGCCAAGGCAGCGCCAAATGCCGCCGGCTATCCGGCTTTGCCGCTGCTCTCCACCTCCACCACCGTGGTCGGGGAGAAGCTGCGCTATCCTGACGGCGAGCCGCATGTGACGGCCGCGATCGTCACGCTTTTGCCCGGCCAGCGCACCATCCCGCACACCCACGGCGTGCCGCTCTTTGCCTATATCCTCGACGGCGAATTGTCGGTCGACTATGGCGCGCATGGCATCCGCACCTACAAGAAGGGCGACAGCCTGATGGAGGCGATGGACGTGGTGCATTTCGGCTTCAATCCGGGGAAAGAGCCGGTGCGCCTGCTCGCGGTCTATATGGGCGCGAAGGGCGCCAAAGATGTCGTGCCGGTGAAGTGAAGCCTGCTGCGGTCAGCGCGCCGCAGCACAGCCGAAATGCCCCAAGATAAGATTATTTACCTATTGCCTGACTGGATAGATTTCCGATGCCGATGAACTCTCCATTCGAACCAAGGTTCTGGCAATCTCGATCACAAATTTTGAAGGCCCATCTGGAGAGCCTCCCGCCCGACAAACTTCTTGCCGTACGACCAGACTACTACGCGCTGCGTTTCGGCCACGCGCGCAAATTCGATCCAAATCAGCCTCGGGTACCGGCAGGCAATCCTGATGGTGGCCAGTGGACCAGCGGAACTGACGGCGAGAGCGCGTCTAGAGTCTTTTCGCTTTTCTTCGAATCGCGAAAAGACTCTAAGTTGTTGCGTTGTGGCGTTTTCTTCACGCGAACCGGTGCCCACTTCGCTCGAAAACGCTATAACTCGGATACTTTCGGAGCTGCGCGCCGCCGCGGCCGCTCCCTTTCCTATTGCATGGCGCAATATACAATCGACAATCTTCTCTGTAGTTCGGTCGAGCCCGCATCGCGACGTTCGGTGTGCCGCGGTCAGGCGACAGAACAACTTTCTGCCTGCCTCGCCGGCCGGCCGACCCCGCCTCTAGTTATTGAGGTCGCCCATGCTCATCGCCACGCGCGTCCTCAAACTTCGCAATACGAACGTCGAGATCGAGATTCCGACCCGCATTTTTGCGCCGCAGCCGCAAGCCGTCGACTGGTCCTGCAAGACCGGGATCGACTGGCCGGACGGGACGGTGACTATGGATGCGATCGGCATTGACGCGGTCCAAGCTCTCGAACTCGGCCTGAAGCTGATCGGCGCACAGCTCTATGCAAGCGATCACCACGCATCCGGCAGACTGATATGGCAGGAGCCCGGAAAGGGCTATGACTTTCCCGTGGTGAACAGTCTGCGCGACATGCTGATCGGCGACGACAAGACGTTTACGTGAGGCGGCTCACGTTGCCTGCGGCCACCCCGCCATCGTCGCGTCGAGCCCGGCCGCCAGCACATCGCCCATGAACAGCATCACGCAATTGCCGCCGGCCTCGATCACCGGCGCGATGCCGTATTTGTTGACCGGACATCCCGACGAGCGGCCGAGCGCGCGCGACAATTCAAGCAGCCGGAAGGCGATGTCGCGCACCTTCTCATGATCGCCGCGGCGCGGCAGTCCGACCGACACCGCAAGGTCCGAGGTGCCGATCTGCGTGGCGTCGCAACCCTCCGCCAGCATGATCTCGCGGGCATGCTCGACGCCGCGCACCGTCTCGATCAGCGCAAAATACAGCATGGCGCCGCCGTCATCGGGACGGATGTCGGTCATCAGCGCGCGGACCGCAGCGATTTCGCCTTCGCTTTCCACATCCGGCATGATGAATCCGTCGATGCCGCAGCCGAGGTAGCGCCGCAGCACGCCCATATCCTTCGACCATGGCCGCAGCAGTGCCGCGGCCCCGCCCAAATGCGCGGCACGCACCAGATCGGGAATGCGCTCGACATCGGGTCCGGCATTCTCGCAATCGATGAAGATGTAGTCGAAGCGCGGAGCGAGCGCGGCAACGAGATCGGCGGAGGAGAATTTCGGCGCGATGCCGATCACGAAGTCGCGGCGCGCGAGGCGCACTTTAAGGTCGGCACGGAGTTGCGACATGAGACGGGCCTGTTCTTCGTGTCATTCCGGGACGCACCAAAGGCGCGGACCCGGAATCCAGCCACGAGCGAGGACCGGTCTGGATTCCGGGCTCGCCCGCCTTCGGCGGCCGCCCCGGAATAACAGCTTATCCCTTGCGCTTGCGGAACGCTTCGATCACCTCGGGCACCGCATCGTCGTTCATCGGTGCCATGATATGGGCGCCCGCAACGCCCGGGATTTCGGAAATCTCCAGGAGGTAATCGGTCAGGATCGCCTTGCCCTCGGCGACCGGATCGGTCGCTGCCTCCATGCGCTCGATCATTGCATCCGGCACGATCGAGCCGAACAGCTTCTCCTTGATCCAGCGCGCCGACTTTGCCGAACGGAACGGCACCACGCCGATGATCATAAAGAGGCCGGGGACGACGCCCTCCTCCTTCAGGCGCGTCGTGTAGCGGCGCAGAACGCCGGCATCCATGCAGAACTGGGTCTGCGCAAAGCGGGCGCCGCCCTCGACCTTGGCCTTCAGGCCGGCCGGCTTCCAGTCCGGCGCGGGATCAATCGGCGCATCGGCGGCACCAAGAAAGAAGTCGGCCTTGCCGCCGATCTTCTTGCCCGACGGCAATTCGCCGGCGTCGCGCATGCGCGCCGCGGTCGCGAGCAGACCCCGCGCATCGAGATCGAAGACCGGCTTGGTCTCGGGCTGATCGCCCTGCGTCGGGTCATCGCCGCGCAACGCCAGAAGATTGCGCACGCCCATGGCAGCCGCCCCCATCAGCGCCCCTTGCAGGCCAAGCCGGTTGCGGTCGCGGCAGGTGAGCTGAAGGATGGGCTCGATCCCATTCATCAGGAGAATGGTGGCGGCGGTGACGGAATCCATATGCGCGCGCGCACCGGCGCCGTCGGTGACGTTGACCGCGTCGGCAAGCCCGCGCAGCGGCAGCGCCTTTTCCAGCAGATCGTTCTTGTCGCAGGAGACGGGCGGGGTGATTTCGGCGGTGAGTACGAATTTGCCGGATTTCAGCGTGTCTTCGAGACGCGCAACACGATCGGACGACATCCAGGACCACACTTGCGTTGAGGTTGCCTCGCCACGGAGGCGGAAGCGTCTACAGGCCCCAATCGGAACGTTGCGTCAAGCGCGAGCCGCGGCCGGCCAGCCGTCGGCCATCGCATCGAGTTCGCGCAGGATCGCGCTGCCCATCTCCGCGGTCGAGAGTGTGGGCTGGCCCGGCCGCGCGATGTCCGCCGTGCGCGCGCCGTTTTCGATGGTGGCGATGGTGGCCGCTTCGAGCAACGCTGCGTCGTCGGGGCGCAGGAAGCTATGGCGCAGGCACATCGCGAAGCTCAGGATTGCGCCGCAGGGATTGGCGATGCCTTTTCCTGCGATGTCCGGCGCGCTGCCATGGATCGGCTCGTAGAGTGCGCGATGGCGCGCCGGACCGTCCGCATCCATCCCGGTCATCGAGGCCGACGGCAGCATGCCGATCGAGCCCGCGGCGGCGGCGCCGATATCGGAGAGAATGTCGCCGAACAGATTTTCGGTCAAAAGCACGTCGAATTGCGCCGGCGCGCGCACCAGCTGCATCGCGGCATTGTCGACGAACAGATGCGTGAGTTCGACGTCGGAATACGCGGTGTCGCGCAGGCGCTGCACCACCTCGCGCCATAGCCGGCTCACTTCAAGCACGTTGCTCTTATCGACCGAGCAGACCCGCTTGCGGCGCGTGCGGGCGAGGTCGAATGCTGCGCGCGTGATCCGCTCGATCTCGGGCTCGCTGTAGATCATGGTGTTGACGCCGCGGCGCACGCCATCGACCGTCTCGATGCCGCGCGGCTTTCCGGTATAGATGCCGCCGGTGAGTTCGCGCACGATCACGAGGTCGGTCTGGCGCAGCACCTCGGCCTTGAGCGGCGAGACCGCATGAAGCGGGGCTGCGGCGCGCACCGGCCGCAGATTGATGAACAGGCCGAGTTCGGTGCGCATGCGCATCAGCCCTGCGCCTTCGGCAGCGCCGGGGATCGTATCGTATTCCGGCGAGCCGATGGCGCCGAACAGGATGGCGTCGGCGGCTTCGATCTCGTCCCAGGTCTCGTCCCGCAGGAACGATCCATGCGCGCGATAGGCGGGAATCCCGAAAGGCTCCTCGTACAGGTCGGCCGGCAGCGCGCGGCGGGCAACGAACCAGTCCACCACCCGGCGGGTCTGCGCGAGGATTTCCGGGCCGATGCCGTCGCCCGGCAGAATGAGGACGCGCTTGCGCGGCGCTGCGGTCACGGCGAGCGCTCCGGCTTTATGCTGCGGCGCGCGCTGCGAAGGCCGGCATGACCTCCCGCGCGAACAGCGTGATGGACTGCGCCGCCGCGTCATGGGCGAGCGTACCGAACATCATCTGCCCGAGCACGTAGTTGACGCCGCTCTCCTCCTGAAGCCGGCTGACATAATCGCGCACCGTGGCGGGCGAGCCGGCAACGCCGTGGCCCATCGCTTCGAGTTCGTCGAAGGTCCTGGGATAGACCGGCACCAGCGGGAACGGCACGCCGGAGCGCTGCCACAGCATCTCGATCGCCTCGCGCCACACTGCATAGGCCGGGCGCGCAAGATCCTTGGCTTCCCTGTCGGTCGGCGCGACCAGGATATGCCGCGTGATCCCCATCATCGGCATGTCGGCTGGGTTGCGGCCAAGCGCGGCCCATTCCTTGCGGTAACGGTCGGTGATCGCACGGGCGCGAGCGGCCGGTCCGAGCGAGACGACGTTGACCGCATTCGGCGCCGCCCAGCCGACCGCGTCCGGATTGGGCGCGCCGTACCAGACCGGCGGATGCGGCCGCTGCACCGGCTTGTTCTGAACGAGGTAGTCCTTGAAGTTGTAGTACTTGCCTTCAAAATTCAGGACGTCGCTTTCGCAGGCCTTCATGATCACAGCGAACGCCTCGTGATACATGGCGGGCGCGTGCGCCGGATCGATGCCGTAGCGCTGATGCTCGACCAAAGCCGCGCCGCGCCCGACCCCGAACATGAGCCGTCCGCCGCTCATGTGGTCGAGCATGCAGACTTCCTCGTAGACCCGCAGCGGATGATACATCGGCAGCACGTAGACCAAGGGGCCGATGCGCAACCTCTTGGTGCGCTGGATCGCGGCGGAGACGAACACGCTCGGCGACGGCACCCAGCCGAGCGGGGTCGAATGATGTTCCGCCATGTGGAAGCCGTAGAAGCCGTCCCGGTCCATGATTTCAAGCAGCTTCAGCCGGTTTTCCAGCATCTCGCCGAGCGGCGTGCCATCGCTGTCGAGATGGTCGAAAATTCCGAATTTCAGCACGAAGCGCTCTCCCTGGCCGGCGTGTCTTGTTCTTGGCGAAGCCCGCAACCAAGCCCAAACACCGCGGCAATTCAAGCTGCGCCGGATGCAGGGCGGGCGGCGCGCATTGCAGAGCGCGCGGTAACGCGCAGGAGCCCTGACCGGCCCGGGCGGCGCGCCCGGTGCGCCGCAAAAAGCCGCATTCTCACGGTCGCGTGAGAGGCCCCCCGCCCCTGAACCGGATAGCCGGCCGGGGCGACCCATACACATCAGGGATGCGATGGGCGCACCCGGAGCAAAACAGGGGACTTCACATGATCCGCAAGACCGTTCTTGGCTTCGCCGCTGCTGCCGCTCTCGTGACCGCCGCACTGGCCCCGACCGCAGCTTCCGCCGGCTATTACGGTGGCTATGGCTACAAGTCGTACTACAAGCCCCATTACGGCTACAGCTACGGCTACAAGTCCCATGGCCATGGCTACGGCTACAAGTCCTACGGCTATCGCTCCTGGGGCTACTAATATTTCCCGCTTCCCGGAAGCGGCAAACCCGGCCTCCCCGCGAGTCCGGGTTTTTTGTTGCGCGCAGACAGGCTATGACGCCCGCGGCCAACCGGTGCGATGGCGCGCCCTGGCAGAATTTGCCGCGAGGACAGCGAGATGGCGGACGACGATCTGAAGGCGGAACTCGAGCGCCTGCGCAATGAAAATGCTGCGCTCAAGAAGGCGCAAACGACCGGTACGCGGATGAAGGTGAGCGACAAGGGCGGGGTCTCGGTCTATGGGCTCGGCCGCTTTCCGGTGACGCTGTACAAGGAACAATGGCTCAAGCTCTTGAATATGGGTGATGAGATCCGCAGCTTCATTGCGGCCAACGAGTCCCAGCTGAAAAGCAAGGACTAGCGGGCCCGGCCGATGGATTGGGGCGCGCTGGTCGAGCAGGCGATTACGGTCGGGCTGACCCAGTTTTTCCTGGTGGCGTTTGTCGCAGGCGTGGTGGTTGGAGTTGCGATCGTGACGATCCGGCGCCGGACGCGGCGCTGATCGCCGGTAATCCGGCGCCGCGCCGACGGCGCGCGGCTGATGGAAACCTCGATCAAGGCGCCGGCGGCGCAGGCCGCCTTCGCATTGCCGGCTTCATGGGCTTTCTTGCCGAATTCGGCGCAGCACGGGACGTCCAGGAGCAGACCAAGACACGCCGGGCGCTGGTTCAGCCGGGCTGACCGGCCGCACCTGCGCTCCGGTATTTCTCGATGAATTGCGCCGCCGGCAGGTTGCGAAAGTCGCCCAGTGCGGCGCGCAACTGCGCATGGCTCCAGTCCCACCAGGCGAGCCGCCGCAATCCCTCGGCGATGGCGTCGGGAAATCGCTGGCGGACCGCGCGCGCCGGATTTCCGGCGACGATGGTATAGTCCGGTACATCCTTGGTCACGACGGCGCCGGCCGCCACCACGGCGCCGGTGCCGACGCTGCGGCCCGGCAGGACGATGGCGCCATGGCCGATCCAGACATCGTGGCCGATGATCACGCGATGCGCGCGCCGCCAGTCGAACACGCCATCGTCGTCGCTCTCGCCTTCGAAATACATGCCGGAGCGATAGGTGAAGTGCGACTGGCTGGCGCGCTGCATCGGATGATTGCCCGGATTGATACGCGTCATCGCCGCGATCGAGCAGAATTTGCCGATACTGGCGTAGGCGATGTCGCTGTCGTTGACCACATAGGAATAGTCGCCGAGTTCCACTTCAAGCAGCCTGGCGCGGGCGCCGATTTCGGTATAGCGGCCGAGCGCGCATGCGCTGAGGCTGGCGGCCGGATCGATCAGCGGCTGTTCGGACAGCATTTTCGGCATGGCACGCCGCCTTAACGGGCTTCAGCGACCGATCAGCCACATCCGCAAATTCTTCGATATCCAGTCGATGATCGCCACCGTGATCAGGATCAGAATCAGGATGAAACAGGCTTCCTCCCAGTGATGGGCGCGGATTCGGTCGGACAACTGGAAGCCGATGCCGCCGGCGCCGACGATGCCGAGAATGGTCGCGGAGCGGACATTGGATTCGAACATATACAGCGCGCTCGACAGGAACATCGGGATCACCTGCGGCAGCATCGCAAAGCGCAGCGTCTGCACATTGTTTGCGCCGGCGGCCTTCAGGCCCTCCGCCGGCTTCTTCTCGATATTTTCCAGCGATTCCGAGAACAGCTTGGCGAGCGTCCCGGTGTCGGAGATCGCAATCGCCATGATACCGGCGAGCGGGCCGAGCCCCACAGCCCGCACGAAAATCAGCGCCCAGATCAGCTGATCGATTCCGCGCAGCATATCCATGAAGCGCCGCACGCCGAACCTCGCGAGTCCGAACGGGAATGTGTTCTTGGCAGCGAGGAATGCCAGCGGAAAGGCCAGGATCGCGGCCAGCGTCGTTCCGATAAACGCCATCGCGATGGTCTCGAGCAGCGCCCAGAAGATTTCGCGCGGATGCTCGCCGGGCATGGGCGGGAACAGCTGGGTTACGATGCCGCCAAGCTCGCCCAGGCCGGACCAAAGCTTGACCGGCGAGAAGTCGAACCGCCACAGGCAGTAGAGAGTGAGCACGGAAAATGCGGTCCAGCCCGCAAGGCGCAGCACTTGCTCGCGCAGCGGTCGCCGGAATGCGAACGGATAGCGACGCTTCAGATCGGCGGCCCGTGCTGCGCTCATTACCCGGTCGATCATTCCAGTGTCTCCCGTCCGATCAGCCAGTGACGCAGCTTCTCGCAGCCGAGATCGATCAAGGTGACCGTGAGGACGATCAGAATGAGAATGGCGCTGATGTCCTCGTAATACAGCGAGCGGACCGCAGTCATCAGCTCCATGCCGATGCCGCCGGCGCCGACAAAGCCGAGAACCGCCGCGGTCCGCACGTTGATCTCAAAGCGCCACAGCACATAGGAGGCGTAATTCGGCATCACTTGCGGCAGCACCGCAAAGCGCATGGTCTGGACCCAGCTGGCGCCGGACGCGCGCAGCCCCTCGACCGGCCCCATGTCGATATTCTCGTTCGCCTCGGAAAACAGTTTGGTATTGGCGCCGAAGGAGTGCAGCGCCATCGCCAGAATGCCGGGCAGCGGCCCGAGGCCGAAGGCGAATACGAAAATCAGCGCAAAGACGAGGTCCGGCACCGTACGGAAGAATTCACCGAGACGGCGCGCCACATGATAGGTCCACATCTGCGGCGTCAGATTGCGCGAGGCGAAAAAGCAAAGGCCGAGCGCCAGGAGCGAGCCCATCAGCGTCGCGAGATAGGCCATCAGCACGGTCTCGAACAGCAGATCGAGCCACTTGCGAATACCATAGAACCATTCGGCAATGTCTGCGCCGAGGCTGTCCCAGCGCAGCACCGGCAGGGTGCGCTGGATATACTCGCCGAGTTTCGGCGCGCCTTCGATCAGCGCCGCGGGGCTGAATTTGCCGACGATCGATGCCCCGAAAAAAAGCAGGGCGAAAAGGGAGACTCCGATCAGCGTCTGCAGACGCCGCTGCCGGCGAAGCGTCATAAACTGACGCTCGAAGGACGGATCGATGACAGGCGGGGCGCCGGGCAGGGATGAAACTAGCCGCATCGCGCGCGCCATCTGTCGGAACGACTTGCCGCAGAATGTCTGGCGCACGGGCTCTTGCGATGCCGTGCGCCGGACTCCCTCATGGCTTGAAACGGGCCGTTCGGCACTATTGCTTCCGCCGCGCCTTGCGCTGGTCTTCGGCGATGGTGACGAAAGTCTTATAGGTCTCATGCGTCACCGGCTCGAAGCCGCTGGTCTTGCCCTGCGCCGCGGCCTCCGCCATCGCCATGTCGTCCTTGGCGAGATTGACAAACATATCGAGCAGATCTTTGCGCATATCTGCCGGGATTTTCTTGGACACGGCCCAGAGCGGATTGGCGATCAGCGGCGATTCCCAGACGATGCGGATATCGTCGAGCTTGAGCATGCCGCGGTCCATCATGATGCGGAACTGTCCGGATTGGTGACCTGGCGAGGTCCAGGTGAAGGCGCTGTCGAAATTGCCCTTCAGCACGCCGAGCACGCTCTGCTCATGCCCGCCGGAAAACACGGTCCGGCTGAAATGCTTTTGCGGATCGATACCGGCATCCCGGAGTGCCGCGTTGGGCACCAGAAAGCCGGAGGTTGAATTGGGATCAGCCCAGGCAAGACTCTTCCCCTTCAGATCGTCAATCGACTTGTAGGGACTGTCCGAGCGCACGATCAGCACCGAGTGGTAACCCTTGCCGCCATTCGGCTCCACATTCATGACCAGCGGTTCGATTTCGCCCTCACTGTCGATATAACCTGCGGCATAGGCGGCGCCGCCCATACGCCCGAGATGAATCTGGCCTGCCGACAGCGCCTGAACGATGCCGGCATAGTCCGATGCAGTAAACACCTCGACCTTCACGCCAAGCTTCTTTTCAATGTAGTCGGCGAACGGCTTGAAGCGCGTCACTGTCGCCGCCTGGTTCTCGACGGTGACGGAGCCGATCTTGATGACCTTGTACTTGTCGCGCCAATCGGCAGCCGTGGCCGCCGTGGCGGCGGCGACAAATACGGTCGAAACCAGCGCTGCCTTCGCAAGGGAACGGAGATGTGCGGTCATTGACGTCCTCATCTGCATTGTTCCGCAGCTTGATTAAGCTGCGCGGTTGATTGAACTGCATTCCAAATGAGCTGCGCTTCGCCCTTCACGCCGGCGCGGCGGCGAGTTCCGGAGCCGGACGCAACCACCCGGTTGTCGCGGTGATCTCTTCGGTGATGTCGGCTTCCTGATCGCCGATCTGGTAGATTTCCCGCATCGCCGCGGGTGTCAGCTCTGCGGGCCTGCCGTCAAAGACGATCCTGCCATGCGCCATACCGACGATCCGGTCGGAATATTGCCGCGCGGCGTCGATGGTGTGCAGGTTGCACAGCACCGTGATGCCGTCCTCGCCATTGATGCGCTTCAGCGAGTCCATGACGCGCGCCGCATTGCGAGGATCGAGCGAGGCAATCGGTTCGTCGGCGAGCAGGATGGCCGGCCGCTGCATCAGCGCGCGGGCAATAGCGACCCGCTGCTGCTGGCCGCCCGACAGGGTGCCCGCACGCTGAAAGACGTAAGGCATCAGGTCGAGGCGCTCCAGCGCCTCCACCGCCATGGCCCGCTCGGTCTCGGTGAAAATTCCAGCGAGCGAAGCCAGCGTCGGCCGCCTGCTGATCGAGCCGAGCAGCACATTGGTCAGAACATCCAGCCGCGGCACCAGATTGAACTGCTGAAAAATCATTGCCGCGCGGGCGCGCCACGCCTTGAGCTGCGCGCCCTTGAATTGGGTGACATCGACGCCGTCGAACACAATCCGCCCCGCCGAAGGATCGACCAGCCGGTTGATCATGCGCAGCAGCGTGGACTTGCCGGCGCCGGAGCGGCCGATCACACCGACGAAGCTGCCCGGCCTGATCTTGATGGAGACGTCCGATACCGCGACCGTGGCGCCAAAGCGGCGCGTCACTGCGTCAAGCTCGAGCATTTCTCAGCCTCCGCTTTCTGTTGAGCGGAAGGCGTAACGCAGGCGTCCGACAGTCATGTGACAAAGCCGCGGGGCGAAATTTGCGCCTGTGCACAAGTTCTTAGCGCGATTTCGTGTCAGACGGACTTCATCTGATGTCACGAGGCTGTCAGACGATTGTCATGCAATGCGCCGCTGTTATTGTACAATTGCGCGCCCCGGCACCCGGCGCAGGGCCGTCATCGTTTCTTCATCTTCAGGGGCGCCGCAGCGCCCGCCGGGCGAGCACGGAAAATCTCTGCTCTGGGGCGCTTTGCCGCAACACGGAAAGGCTTTCGATCCGGTGCGGGACATCCGCAAGAGGACGGAAAGCATCCGTCAGTGCGCGCTGGAAGCGCTGGCGGTCGTCCGGCGCAAGCCGTCCGGTCAGCGACATGTGAAACCGGAACTCGTCCATCACGTAAGGGTAGCCCCAGCGTTCGAGATTCTGCCGCTCCCGCGCCGACAGATCCTCCGCACTGCGCCGCGCCAGATCGAATGCGCTCAACGGCGCGCGATAGCGGTCGAAAAACGCCACACAGGCGGCCGCGAGCGCATCGACCGCCGGAACGCTCTCGCTTGGCGTCAATGCAATGAAGTCGTCGACCCGTGTCACCACGAGACGGCCGAGCGCCGCGGGCGACATCTGCGCGCAAAACGCATCGAGTGCGGATACGAGGCTCTGTTCGCTGGCGCCGTTCAGGTAAAACGGCGCGACCAGGGTCGCGTGGAAGCCATAGCGGCGGGGGTTCTGGGTTGCCGCGACCATTTCGGACGAGGCGACATGGTCGAGAGCCAGTTGCGGCACGTCACGGGCGCAGTCGGGATCATAACCGATGACGCTGGCGCCGAAGCGCGCCAGCGGCGTCTCCGGATCGGGCGTGAAGTAGATGGCATAGCGCGGTGCAGACATCATGGGTATCGCTACACGCGGATCGGAACGCGCTGCGCTTCGATCAGGTCGAAGAGCTTGCGGGCGCCATCGTCGATCGAGCCGGTATTCTCGATCACCCGATCAGCTGCAACGTCGCCGGCGAAGCTGGACGACCGCGAGATCCGCATGGCCGCATCGCCATCGGTTGCGCGCGCACGCCCGGCAATCCGGGCCAGCAGTATCTCGGCCGGCGCGGTCACAAGGACTGTGACCGTTCGGGCGTAGCGCCGCCGCAATTGCGCAAGCACGCCGCGGGACACATTGCAGACCGCGACGCGCCCTGCGGCGATTTCGGAATCGATCGAGACCGGCAGCGCATATTTCAGACCGTGCGCTTCCCACCAGATGGCGAAGCGGCCGCCAGCCAAGGCTTCATCGAACGCCCCGGGACTTGCGGTGTCGTGATCCTCGGCGTCGGAAGCCATGCGCGTGACGATCCGGCGCGGGAATACGATGTCGGAGGCACCGCGCGACAGCTCCCGGGCGCCGCGGATCAGCGAATCCTTGCCGCCGCCGCTCGGGCCGCAGACCGCGACGAAGGCGCCAGGTCCGATCGGGTGCGGGCTGACCGTCATGCCGTATGCTAGGCCACCCGCTCGCCGGCGCGCCAGACCGCGCGCACGGCGGGGACGTCATGGGCGACATGGACGCGGATCAGATCGGCCCGTTTTCCGGGCGCGATCTCGCCGCGATCGGTGAAACCGACGGCCTCGGCCGGCGTCTTGGTCACCGTGCGGACCGCGCTTGCAAGGTCGATCCCGTCGACGAGCGTCGGCATCGTCACCGCGGCGGCAAGCAGGCTGGATGGCACATAATCCGACGACAGGATGTCGAGCAGCCCTTCACGCGCCAGATCGGCCGTTGCGACATTCCCGGAATGCGAGCCGCCGCGCACGAGGTTCGGCGCGCCCATCATGACGCGGATGCCGGCCTGGTGCAGCGCCGCCGCGGCCTCGATGGTGGTCGGAAATTCCGCGATGGCGATGCCGTCGGCGATGGCCTGCTCGACATGGTCGAGCGTGGTGTCGTCGTGGCTGGCGAGCGGTGTTTGCTGCCGCTGCGCCAGTTCGACCAGGGCGCGGTAATTGCGCGCGCCGAATTCGCGCTGATAGGCGATGCGCGAGGCAAACATCTTGTCGAGATCGGCCTCGCTCATCCCGGCATTCTTGCCGCGATAATAGGTGCGCAGCTTGTCCTCATCGCGAAACTGACGCTGGCCGGGCGTATGGTCCATCAGCGAAGCGAGACGCACATCGTTCCGCGCAAACAGGCTCGCGGCCTCGTTGACCACCCCCGGCATCGGCACCTCGCAGCGCAGATGCAGATAATGGTCGGCGCGCAACAGCCCGGCCTCGCGCGCCGCCGAAATGGCATTGGCCAGCAGCACGGCCTCGCCGTCGGAGTCATCGGTGGCGTCCTCGCGCCAGACCCGCAGCGAATCCAGCACCGTGGTGATGCCGCTGGTCGCAAGCTGCCCGTCATAGGAGACGACCGCAGAGACCGGATTCCAGTAGACCTTGGGGCGCGGCATGTAATGCGCTTCGAGATGGTCGGTGTGCAGCTCGATCAGTCCCGGCATCACGATATCGCCGCCCATGTCCTCGCCGCGCTCGGGCGGGCGGCCCTCGCCGAAGGCTGCGATCTGGCCGTCCTGCATCGCCAGCCATCCGTTTTCGATGACGCGGTCCGACAGGACCAGGCGTGCATTGCTCAGGATTGCGACGTCGGGACGGGCGGTCATGGTCAGGCTGCCTTTGCAAAGCGTTGAATATCGACGACGGTGTCGGCAATGGCCTTGCGGACGTCGTCGTCGTGAACGATGGCGATAATCGCGGTCCCCTTGCGCTTCCTTTCGCGGATCATCTCGATCACCACCGCGCGGTTGGCCGCGTCGAGCGAGGCGGTCGGCTCATCGAGCAGCAGCAGCGGCCGGTCCTGCACAAAGCCGCGCGCAATATTGACCCGCTGCTGCTCGCCGCCGGAGAAAGTCGCGGGCGGCAGATCCCACAGGCGCTCGGGCAGATTGAGGCGCGCCAGCGCTTTCGCTGCCGTCTCGCGGGCGGCTTCGGGCGATAGCCCGTCGGTCTCGAGCGGACCGGCAACGATGTCGATCGCGGCTACGCGCGGCACGGCGCGCAGGAATTGCGAGACATAGCCGATGCCGCTGCGCCGCAGAGCCAGCACCTGCCGCGGCGCGGCGCCGGCAATGTCGAACGTTTCGTTTCCGTGCCGCAGCCGGATCGATCCGCGATCGCACCGGTAACTGCCGAAAATCATCTTCAGGATCGATGATTTTCCGGTGCCGGACGGCCCCGCGAGCACCACGCATTCGCCCGCATGCACGGAGAATGAGACGCGGTCGACGACCGGCAAGGTCACGCCGCCCTGCAGATGCATGGTGAAGGACTTCCCGACGTCGCAGAGGGTGAGGATGTCGTTCATCGCTCACGCCGGAAGAATCGAAGAGACAAGGAGCTGGGTATAGGCCTCGCGCGGATCGTCCAGCACCTGATCGGTCAATCCGGTCTCGATGACGCGCCCGCCCTTCATCACCATCATGCGGTGCGAGAGCAGGCGCGCCACGCCGAGATCATGCGTGACGATGACGACGGCGAGCCTGAGATCGTGGACCAGCCGGTTGACCAGGTCGAGCAGACGTGCCTGCACCGACACATCGAGCCCGCCGGTCGGCTCGTCCATGAAGACGAGGCGCGGCGCGGTGACAAGATTGCGCGCGATCTGCAGGCGCTGGCGCATCCCGCCGGAAAAGGTCGCAGGCGTATCGTCGATCCGGCGCGGATCGATCTCGACGCGCTCCAGCCATTGCGTCGCGGTCCTGCGGATGTTGCCGTAGTGCCGATGCCCGACCGCCATCAGACGTTCGCCGACATTGCCGCCCGCCGAAATCGCCATGCGCAGGCCCTGCGCCGCGTCCTGATGCACATAGCCCCAGTCGGTGCGGAACAGGAAGCGGCGCTCGGCTTCGCCGAGCGTCGCAAGATCGCGGGTCACGCCATCGCGCATGCGGTAGAGCACGCGCCCGGCGCTGGCCTCGATCTGCGCCGACAGAAGCTGCAGCAGCGTCGATTTTCCGGACCCCGATTCCCCGACAATGGCCAGCACCTCGGCCTCGTAAAGCTCAAGGCAGACGTCGCTGCAGCCGAGCTGGCGCCCGTACCATTTCGACAGGCCCTCGGCGATCAGCAGCGGCTGTTCGGTTGCGGTCATGCGGGCGTCCGGCCGGGTTCGACGCGAAAGCTGAAGCCATGCCGCTCGAAACCAAGCGATTCGTAGAAGGCATGGGCGCGGTCGCGCCGTTCATTGGAGGATAGCATCAGTTTGTAACAGCTCTTTTCGCGCGCCTTGCCGATGGCAAAGCCCATCATCTGCCGGCCGATCCCCATGCCGTGCAGATCCGGAGCGACCACCACATCCTCGACAATGGCCGACGGCGCGCCGCGATGACCGAGATTGTCCATGATCAGCAGCGCAAAACTGCCAACGATGCGGCCGTCCCGCTCGGCAACGTAGAGGGTGTAGTCCGGATAGGCTGCGAATTTCGTCAACAGCGCGTTGGCGTCCTCCAGCGGCAAGACTGCGCCGTCGTCGATCTCCGGCTGCGCATAGAGTGCAAGCACGCCGCCGAGATCGTCACGCGTTGCGGGACGAATGATGACATCCGCGCGGTCAGGCATGACCCGGATCCCCCTCGTTACGCCACGGAATGGCTGGCGAGTCGCCGCCGCGCCGCCGCCCGCAATAGTCGGTATCCGAGCAGACGAACATGCGGCCGCCTTTGTCGTCGGTAATCACCTCGTCGAGGAAGGTATCATCCGCGCCGCACAGCGCACAGGTCTCATCGGTGCGGCTCGCCTCGAACGGATGGTCCTCGAAGTCGAGCGACACCACCTGTGTGTATGGCGGAATCGCGTAGATGCGCTTTTCGCGTCCGGCGCCGAACAATTGCAGGGCCGGACAACGGTCCATCTTCGGATTGTCGAATTTCGGCGTTGGCGACGGGTCCATCACATAGCGGCCGGCGACCTTGACCGGATAGGCATACGTGGTGGCGATATGGCCGTGGCGGGCGATATCCTCGTAGAGCTTCACATGCATCAGCCCGTAATCGGCATGCGCATGCATGCGGCGGGTCTCGGTTTCGCGCGGCTCCAGAAAACGCAAAGGCTCGGGGATCGGCACCTGGTAGACCAACACCTGCGCTTGCGAAAGCTGCGTCTCGGGAATGCGGTGCCGCGTCTGGATCACGCTCGCTTCGCTTGTCGAAGTGGTGGTGGCGACGCCTGCGGTCTTGCGGAAGAATTGCCGGATCGAGACCGCATTGGTGGTGTCATCCGAGCCCTGGTCGATCACCTTCAGCACATCATCGGGCCCGAGAATCGCAGCCGTGACCTGCACGCCGCCGGTGCCCCAGCCATACGGCATCGGCATTTCGCGGCTGGCAAACGGCACCTGATAGCCGGGGATCGCAATCGCCTTCAGGATCGCGCGGCGGATCATCCGCTTGGTCTGCTCGTCGAGATAGGCGAAGTTGTAGGTGGGCGCCGTCATTCCGCTGCCTCCCGGGCGTCGATGCCCTCATGCGCCGCAGCGTCGCGGCGCGCGGCTTCGGCTTCGGCCCGCATCCGGCGCACAAGTCCAAGCTCGGCCTGGAAATCGACATAATGCGGCAGCTTGAGATGCTCGACAAAGCCGGTCGCCTGCACATTGTCGGAATGCGACAAGACGAATTCCTCATCCTGCGCCGGCGCCTTGATCGCCTCGCCGAGCTCTGCGGCGCGCAGCGAACGGTCGACCAGCGCCATCGCCATCGCCTTCCTTTCGCTGTGGCCGAAGACCAGTCCATAGCCGCGGGTGAAGCGCGGCGGCTCGTTGGCCGAACCCTTGAACTGATTGACCATCTGGCATTCGGTGACGGTGACCGGCCCGAGCGGCACGGCAAATCCAACCTCTTCCGCGAAAAACTCGACCTCGACCTCGCCAAGACGGATTTCGCCGGCGAAGGGATGGGTGCGGCCATAGCCGCGCTGCGTCGAATAGCCGAGCGCCAGCAGGAAGCCCTCGTCGCCGCGCGCGAGATTTTGCAGTCGCAGGTCGCGCCCGGCCGGAAACTCCAGCGGCTCGCGGGTCAGATCGCCGACGCCCGCATCCGGGTCGTCTGCAGGCGACGGCTCGATGAGGTCGTCGGTGCCGAGCAGATCGGTGACGCGGGGCATCGGCCCGGCCGCGGCCTCAGCCTCGGCGGGGGGCGCGGGCTCGCCGCCTGCGGCAAGACCGGTATCGAGCAGCCGATGGGTGTAGTCGAAGGTCGGACCGAGAATCTGTCCGCCCGGCAGATCCTTGAAGGTCGCGGAGATGCGCCGCTGCACGGCCATCGCACCGGTCTCGACCGGCTCGGAGGAACCAAAGCGCGGCAAGGTGGTGCGGTAGGCGCGCAGCAGGAAGATCGCCTCGATCAGATCGCCGCAGGCCTGCTTGATGGCGAGCGCGGCCAGTTCGCGGTCGTAGAGCGAGCCCTCGCACATCACCCGGTCGACGGCGCGCCCAAGCTGTTGCGAAATCTGCGGCAGCGTCAGCTCGGGAATGGCGGGATCGCCGCGGCGGTGATGCGCCAGCAGAAGATGGGCATTTTCGATGGCGCGCTCGCCACCCTTGACGGCGACATACACCGCTAGCCCTCCCTCTCGACATGGGTCGAGCGCGGCAGCGCGGCCACCGCCTTATCCGCCACCAGCAGGAAATCGACGCCGCGCGGAAACAAGGCGCGATTGGCCCCGGCGCGATCCGCGAAATCGGCGGGAAGCGGTCCGGCGCGCAGCATTTGCGCGGTCTCGATGCCGGGACCGCTGAGGCGGAGCGCCGTCCCGGCCGACAAGCTTGCGACTTGCACGATCAGCGTGGCCGAACGGTCCGGATAATCCTGCTCGCCCCATGAAAACAGCGCAAGATCCGGCAATGCGCGGGCGTCCGAAATCAGCGCAAACACCGCACGCGCCGGATCGGCAACGACCGGCGCACCGGTATGAAACCGCAGCCAGGCCGCGACCGCTTCGCTTGCCGCAAGCTCTGCATCGAGCCACAACGGCGTCTCGTAATCCGCAAGCGCCAGCGCGATCGCCGCAGCGCCGGTGGACAGCGGAGCGGGCGGCGCCAGCGCGCAATCGAGCTGCAAAACCATGCCCGGCCGCGCCAGCGCGTTCATCGCGGCCCGGAACACCGCTTGCGCATCCCGCACCGGATCGGCAAATGCCGCAGAAAGCGCCGCGCTCATGGCTGGTCCTCGCCGCGCACCAGCGTGAAAAAGTCGACGCGCGTCGCAGCCGCGCGCCGCGCGGCAATCTCGCGCTCGCGCTCGATTCGCGCACGCACCGGCGCGAGCACATGCCGCTCAATCGCCGCGCGATGCGTCCCGGTTTGCCATAGAGCGTCGCACAAGGCTGCAAGCCGCGCGCGGTCCCGGTCGCGGCCAAGGCTATAGGACAGGCCGATCTCGCCGCTCTTCAGCTGCACCACGCAGCGCGTCACCGTGGCCTCGCCGACATTGAACGGCGCACCATCCCCGCCGATACGTCCGCGCAGCATGACGAGTCCTTGTTCCGGCGCGCGCAAATTGGTGGCCTCGCCGGCGTAACCGACTGCCGTAAGACCGTTGCTGATTTCCGTCATGGTCGCGTACGCCAGGAGGCGCATCGCACCTTGCCGCGCCGTGATCGCGGAGGAACTTTGATTCGCCGTTGACGGGTTGAAGTCGGGCATGGCATCAAGTTGTCTATTGTGCTAGACAACTTATAGGATCCGCTCGTGACGCTTTGATGACGGCGCGGAAGACCTGTGGAGCAAACCGATGGCTCAAGCCAGCGACATGCGGATGAATGGCGGCGGTCCCGCCGGCGTGACGCTGTGGCGGCAGATCGCCGACGACATCGAGCAAGCGATCGTACGCGGCGACTATGCGAGCGGGACCAAGCTTCCCGGCGAACTCGAAATCGCGGAGCGGTTCGGCGTCAACCGCCACACGGTGCGGCGCGCGCTCGCCGAGCTTTCCGAGCGCGGCCTCGTTCGCGCCGAGCGCGGCAGCGGCACCTATGTCGATGCTGCGCGCATCGCCTATCCGATCCGCGAACGCACGCGCTTTTCGGAGATCATCGGCGCCTCAGGGCGCAGGGCCGGCGGCCGGCTGTTGTCGAGCACAAAGGAGCCGGCGCCGCGCGACGTCGCCTTGCGCCTCGATCTGCAGCCGGACGACATGGTGGTGCGGCTCGACATACTGCGCAGCGCCAACCGGGTGCCGGTTTCGCTGAGCACCAGCTGGCTGCCGCTGGAGATCGCTCCGGATGCCGCGCGGATCTATCGCATGGTGCGCTCGGTCACCCGGCTGCTCGGCTATCTCGGTTATGCCGATTATCGCCGCAAGGAAACGCGGCTGTCGGCGGCGATGGCCGATACAGTTCATGCCGCCAAGCTGCGTCTCAATCCCGGGCGGCCGCTGCTGGTGGTGGACAGCGTCGATGTCGCCGCCGACGGCCGGCCGATTCTCACCAGCCATGCGCGCTTTGCCGCCGACCGCGTCGAACTTGTGGTGGAAAACCGGGATTGAACCGGCGCGCCGCCGCGGCGAGAGACAACGTGTCGCCCTGTTTGCGACACCAGTTGCCTTGATGATCGCCGGCTGCGGAAGCGGACCCATGAGACCCATCTGTCAGGGAAATTCGACGGGCGCTTTCCAATATTCGAAGTTTGAGATATAAGACCGCATGTCCATCCGGACCCTGGCCTCGATTGTCTTCGCTCTCGCGGCATTGCTGCTGGTCGCTCTACCGACCGGCGCGGCGGCGCATGGCGGGATGGCGCATGGCGGGATGGCGCATGGGAGCGTGGCTCATGGCGGCGCTGCGCATCCGCATGCAATGAAGCATGTTCCCGACAATCGCGCGGTTCGCAACGCGCCTTCCAAGGTACAGTTGTCCACTTTACCAGCTGAAGTGCGGATGCAGCCGTTCGCGCCGTCCACGGACCGATCTCACGCGGATTGCAGCGATCGTGGCTGCTGCGGCGCCGGCCATTGTTCCGGCGGCGGCACGGCGCTGACACCAGCGGCGTGGATGAGCGTCCGGATTTCGCCTGCAACCGTTTTCCCCGCGCCTGATCCTGCGCCACCGGCTCAGATCGCTCGCGACGGGCCTTCGCGTCCACCCAACTCCTTCGCCTGAACGACCATCATCCACGTCGCTGACGTGGGACCGGCGCCCAACTGGGCAGCCGGACCTTCTTTCGTTCATGCAAAGGATCGGCCTCCATGTTTCGCTCTATTCTGTCGGTCGCTATTCCGGCAGCCTTGCTGCTCACGGCGTCTGGCTTTGGCGTTCGCGCCCATGAGGGCCACAATCATGGCTCCGAAACGCCACCCGCTCCGGTATCCGTCGCCCCGCGCGGCGAAGCCCATTCCGAGCGGTTCGAGTTGGTCGCTGTGGCGGACGGCAAGACGCTCAGACTTTATCTCGACGACTACAAGACCAACGCACCGGTCGAGCAGGCGGAGATCGAGGTCGAGACACCGGCAGGCCCGGTGGCAGCCAAGCCGCAGGGTGACGGCGTCTTTATTGTCGAAGCGCCGTTCCTCGAACCGGGCGGCCACTTCGATCTGATCGTCACCATCATGGCCGACGGCGATCCGGATATCCTGCCGGTCTCGATCGACGTTCCGGTGCCGGGGGCGCAACCCGACGGCGCAAGCGCGATGAGCGGCCTCGACATGGCGCTCGCCTCGCTGTCCCGGTCACCTCTGGCGACAGGCATCGCCGGCTTCGTCCTGGGTGCCCTTGTCATTTTGCTGATCCGCAGACCCAGGCGGGCCGCCGCAGCCCTGGCACTGCCGCTCTTGATCGCTGCCACATCGTCGCCGGCGCATGAAGGCCACGATCATCGGCCTGAACCCGCAATCACGGTCAACGGCGATCAGCGTGCCATGCGCCAGCCGGACGGCTCCGTGTTCGTGCCGAAGCCAATCCAGCGCATCTTCGGTTTGCGCACGATCGAAGCCCGGCCGGCGCGCTACGCGCGAACGGTCGAACTGCCCGGCCGCATTATTCCTGACCCGAATGCCAGCGGCTATGTGCAGACCGCGATCGGCGGTGTGCTTTCCCCGCCGCCCGGCGGCTTTCCGCGACTTGGATCAACGGTCCGGCAAGGCGACATCCTCGCCTATGTTACCCCGCCACTTGCGGCGATCGACGTGTCCGACATGCGCCAGAAGCAGGGCGAACTCGATCAGCAGATCGCCATTGTCCAAAGAAGACTGGCGCGGCAGGAATCGCTGGTGACCAGCGGCGCCGTCGCCCGCACCACACTCGAAGAGACACGGCTGGAACTGGAGGGCCTGAAAGATCGTCGCGCGGCGCTCGACACGATTCGCAATGAGCCTCAACCGCTGATCGCGCCCGTGAGCGGCGTCATCGCCGAAGGCACGCCGATCACCGGCCAGATCGCCCAGACCAACGCCGTCGTCTTCCACATCGTGACGCCAGGCAGATTATGGGTGGAGGCGCTCAGCTTCGACAGCGTGGCTCATTCCGGGCGAGCCTCGGCCAAGGCCAGCAACGGCAAGACGCTTGCATTGACCTTCCGCGGCTCCGGTCTCGCCGACCGCAGCCAGTCGATCCCGGTGCATTTCTCTGTCGAGGAGGGCAGCAAGGAGCTGCGTCCGGGTCAATTCGTAACCGTGTTCACGGAGACCGGGGAAATCCGTTCGGGCATCGCCGTGCCGCGCACCGCGATCGTGCGCGCCGCAAACGGCCAGGACTTCGTGTTCGAACACACCACCGCGGAGCGTTTCGATCCGCGACCTGTCCGCACCGAGCCGCTCGATGCCACCCGCGTCCTGGTCGCAACGGGCATCGAGCCCGGCAGGCGCATTGTGGTCCAGGGCGCAGAGCTCCTGGATCACGTTCGCTGAGCGGGGCACATTGATGTTTGCTTTTCTCGTCAGTCAATCGGTCCGAAACCGTCTGCTCGTGCTCGCATTGAGCGCGGCACTGCTGGCATTCGGCGGCTACAGCGTCACCAAGCTTCCGGTGGACGTCTTTCCCGACCTGAACAAGCAGGTCGTCACCATCATGACGGAAGCTGACGGTCTTGCGCCGCCGGAGGTGGAGCAGCTCGTTTCGTTCCCGATCGAAACGCAGATGAATGGCGTCGCCGGCGTCACGAGGGTGCGCTCGGTATCGGGCGTCGGGCTGTCGTTTGTCTATGTCGAATTCGACTGGAACGCCGCCGACATCTACCGCAACCGCCAGCTGATCGCCGAGCGTCTCAATCTGATGCGCGAACAATTGCCGGCGAATGTCACACCCATGATGGGGCCGATCGGTTCGATCATGGGTCAGATCCTGCTGGTCGCGGTCACAAGCGACAGCGCAACGCCGATGGAATTGCGCGAGGCGGCAGACTTCACGATCCGGCCGCGGCTGCTCAGCATTCCCGGCGTCGCGCAGGTGATCCCGATCGGCGGCGAGGTGCGCCAATATCGCGTCGCCCCACAGCCGCCCGCGCTGCGTGCGCTTGGAATCAATTACGAACAGATCGAAAAGGCCCTTGAATCGTTCGGCAGCAACGCCGGCGGCGGGTTCACCGATCTCAATTCGCGCGAATACCTCATCCGCAATATCGGGCGGACCACGAGCCTGGACGACCTGCGCAACATCGTGGTGGCCAAGATCGACGGCCGGCCGGTTTACCTGCATCAGGTCGCAACCGTCGAGTTCGCAGCGCGGACCAAGCGCGGCGATTCGGGCTTTATGGGCAGACCTGCTGTTCTCGTTTCGGTGGAGAAACAGCCGAACGTCGACACCATCGCCCTGACGCGCACGATCGAACAGGCGCTGAAGGGCCTCAATGCGGCGTTGCCCCACAACATCAAGGCGGATCAGCTCGTTTTCCGGCAGGCGAATTTCATCGAAACCTCGATCAGAAATGTCCAAACGGTCCTGATCGAAGCTTTCGTCGCCGTTGCCATCGTCCTGTACCTGTTTCTGCTGAACTGGCGGACCACAGTCATCTCTCTGACCGCAATCCCAGCGTCGATCCTGATCACGGCTGTCGTCTTTTATTTTGCCGGGTTGACGATCAACACGATGACGCTGGGCGGCATTGCGATCGCGATCGGCGAACTCGTGGACGATGCCGTGGTCGGCGTGGAAAATATCTTCCGGAGGCTGCGCGAGAACCGGGCGCTCGGCAATCCACGGTCGGCTTTCAACATCGTGGTGAGTGCATCGCAGGAGGTGCGCTCCGGCATCGTCTACGCCACGATGATCATCGTGCTGGTGTTCGTTCCGCTGTTCGCGATGAGCGGCATCGAGGGACGGCTGTTTGCCCCGCTCGGGGTGGCCTATATCGTCTCGATCCTGGCAAGCCTCCTGGTGTCGATCACGATCACGCCGGTGATGGCCTATTATATGCTGCCCGGCCTGAAACGCCTCGACCAACACGACGGCTTTCTCGTACGCGTTCTGAAGCGCTGGTATGGCGCGACGCTCGCGCGTGCTTACGACAACGCGACGCTCATCCTCGGGCTGACCGTCATGTGCGTTGTCGCGGCCGGCCTCGCCGCGTTCTCGCTGCCGCGGTCTTTCCTGCCGCAGTTCAACGAAGGCACCTTCAACATCCTGGTGCAGTTCAATCCCGGTGTGTCGCTCGCCGAATCCAATCGCGTCGGGAGCATCGCCGAACGGCTGATCATGGGCGTCCCCGAGGTGAAGTCGGTCGGCCGCCGCACCGGCCGCGCCGAACTCGATGAACATGCCGAGGGCGTCCATGTCAGCGAAATAGAGGTCGATCTCGCGCTTTCCTCGCGATCCAAGCAGGAGATCGTTGCCGACATCAGGACGCGGCTTGCCGTTCTGCCGCTGTCGGTGAATATCGGCCAGCCGATCGCGCACCGCCTTGATCACATGCTGACCGGCATCCGCTCCGAGATCGCCCTCAAGATATTCGGCGACGATCTCGATACGATGCGCAGCACAGCCGAGGACTTGCGCGGGAAACTGGCTGCCATACCGGGCCTGACCGACGTCCAGGTCGAAAAGCAGGTGCTGATCCCGCAGCTCGAAATCCGGGTCGATTACAACCGTGCAGCGCTTTACGGCGTGCAGCCGGCGGCAGTGATCGAGCAAATCGCCAGGCTGTCCAACGGACGCGTGGTTTCGCGCGTGATCGACGGACCTCGCCGCTTTGACGTGGTGATGCGGCTGCCCGAAAGTCTGCGGACGACGCAGGGGCTGGGCGATCTCCTGATCGAGACTCCCGCGGGCTGGATACCTGCCCGACGGATCGCCGAAATCCGGGAAACCACCGGACCAAACCAGATCCTGCGGGAGAACGGCCGGCGGCGGCTGGTGGTGATGGCGAACAGCGACGGAACGGCGGACATGGCACGGCTGGTGGAGCAGATCCGCAGCCTGGCCGCCGAAACCAAGTTGCCGGAAGGGGCCTACCTCAGTCTCGAGGGAACCTTCCAGGCTCAGGAGCAGGCGGCGCGAACCATCGGTTTGCTGTCGCTGGTGTCGCTGCTTCTGATCTTCGCGATCCTCTACAGCCGCTACAAGTCGATCGTTCTGTCGCTGATCATCATCGGCTCGGTGCCATTGGCTTTGATCGGCTCGGTTGCGGCGTTGTGGCTGGCCGATCAGACGTTATCGGTGGCCAGCATGATCGGCTTCATCACCTTGACGGGGATCGCGGCCCGCAACGGCATCTTGAAGATCAGTCATATCATCAATCTGCATCTTCACGACGGGTTGCCATGGGGCCGCGAGCTGATCACGCGGGGCTGTCTGGAGCGCATGACGCCGGTGCTGATGACTGCATTATCGGCCGGTGTGGCGCTCATTCCGCTGATGATCGATGCGCACAGTCCGGGAAAGGAAATCCTGCATCCGGTCGCCGTCACGATCTTCGGCGGGCTTATCAGCGCCACCCTGCTCGACGCCTTTGTGACACCGCTCCTGGTGATCGCTTTTGGCCGCAATGCGGTGGAACGGCTGAGGATCGCCAGACAAGCCGAGACCGACGGGCCGGCGGAGCCGGCTGCATCGACGCAATCCTATTGAGTTTTCACACAGGAGATCTACGACATGCTGAAGCTTCTTGCGGTTCTTTCGGCGCTGATCATCTCGGCACCGGCTGTGGCTCACGATGCGCGGGGCAGTCACGGCGGCCGCGTGGCCGATGCCGGTCAATATCACGTCGAGCTGATCACGAAGAACAACGTCATCGACGTCTATTTGACCGATCACAATGACAAGCCGGTCCAGCCTACCGGATTTAAGGGCCTCGCCATCCTCGCCGTCGGCGGCAAGAGCCAGAGGATCGTGCTGGAGCCGGCGGAGGGCGGGAAGCTGACGGGCAAGGCAACCGGAAACTTGCCCGCTGAA
>NZ_JBKBVB010000191.1:0-4784 GCF_046289595.1 Pseudorhodoplanes sp. | reverse complement strand
ACGACATAGGGAAGGATGATGGCGATCTGGGCATGGCCCTGCTGGGCGAAGATCACCTTCTTCTGCCGCGACATCAGCGCCATGAAGTTCTGGACGACGCGGCTGAAGCGCTCGCCGAGCCTCGCCTTTTCCGCTTCTTCGCCGCGCAACAGCGCAATCTGTTCGGCGTTCTCGCGGACCCTGATCAGGCTGAAGCGGAAATCGGCTTCGAAGCGCTGCTGCCGGAAATTCAGCGCGGCCAGCGGCCAGCCGATCCAGTGGGTGATGAGGGTGCCGGCAACCGAATAGATCAGTGCCGCCCAGACCAGATAGCCCGGGATGGCGAGCGGCGTGCCGAACAGCGTCAGCGGTGCCGTTTGCGACAGCCCCCACAGGATGGCGAAGAATGACAGGAGCGTAACGATCGCCCCGAGCAGGCGCACAATGATGGTCAGCGACTTTTCGATGAACTGGTTGATATCGTCCGCGATACGCTGGTCGGGATTGTCGGCCGCGTCCCCGAACAGCTGCATCCGGTAATGGGCAGAGGCAGCCAGCCAACGGTCCACGTAGACCCGCGTCATCCAGGTCCGCCAGCGAATCTGGAGCCACTGGTTGAGGTATAGCTGGTACACCGCGAGCACGACGAAGATGCCGGCCAGCAGGCAGAAGACGCTCAATTCGGTGACGAAGGCGTCCCAGTTCCGGTCCTGCAACGCATTGAAGAATCTCGCATTCCATTGATTGATGAGAACGGTGATCGCAACAATCGCCAGTTCGATGCCAATCACCGCGGAAAGCAGCAGAAGCCCCGCCCGCCGGTCCTCCGAACGGAAATAGGGCAAGGACAGCCGAAACACCTCGCCGAACAGCCGGGGCAGTTCCTTCACGCCGTACCCCCCCGACTTGCCGCAAATCGTCGCGCTGCGACGCGCGTGGCGCGGGGGTCTGCTGCCGGGTCAGCCGTTTTCATAGGCATTTCCGCAGGGCCATGGGGAGGCTGTATCGGGCATCCGCTGAATTTACGCACACGACATTGGTAGACTTGTGCAAAGCCCGCAACCCGTCCAAACTATGGCCAGATCCGCTGGAATATCACATAAGTGACGGCGGTTAGTTACGAAAAGCCGGGGCTACTGGCAAAGAAACGGTCGCTAGGGAGGACCTTCATGACCAAGAAAGTAGAAAAGACGTCGCGCCGCAAGTTTCTGCTCGCGGCCGGCGCCGCCGGTGCTGCAACCGTTGCGATGCCCCAGGTGTCGCGGGCGCAGACGACCACGCTGAAATACCAGTCGACCTGGCCCACCAAGGACATCTTCCACGAGATGGCCGTGGACTATGCCAACAAGGTCAACCAGATGACCGGCGGCCGGCTGAAGATGGACGTGCTGGCGGCAGGCTCCGTGGTGCCGGCCTTCCAGCTGCAGGACGCGGTCAATACCGGGGTGCTCGATGCCGGTCACGGCGTCTGCGCTTACTGGTACGGCAAGCACAAGGCTTTCTCGCTGTTCGGCACCCCGCCGTCATTCGGCTGGGACGCGCACAGCTTCCTTGCCTGGTATTACTATGGCGGTGGCGAAGCGCTCTATAACGAGCTGGTCGGCAACATCCTGAAGCTTAACGTCGTCGGCTTCCTGTATTATCCGATGCCGACCCAGCCGCTCGGCTGGTTCAAAAAGCCGGTCACCGGTCCGAACGATCTGAAGAACATCAAGTACCGCACCGTCGGTCTCTCCGCCGACTTGTTCAAGGAGATGGGCGCTGCGGTCACCATCCTGCCCGGCGGTGAAATCGTCCCGGCGCTGGATCGCGGCCTGCTCGATGCAGCCGAGTTCAACAACCCGTCCTCCGACATCCTGCTCGGCTTCACCGACGTGGCCAAGAACTTCATGCTGCAGAGCCACCATCAGCAGGCAGAGTCGTTTGAGATCATCTTCAACAAGGGCAAGTATGACGCGCTGCCGGCCGAGGTGAAGGCGATCATCCGCAATGCCGCATTTGCGGCCACCGCGGACCAGTTCGCCTGGGCCGCGCACGACCGCTATTCGAAGGATCTGATCGAGATCAAGAAGCGCGGCGTGAACGTTGCCAAGACCCCGGACTCGGTGCTCGAGGCGCAGCTGCAGGCCTGGGACAAGGTGCTTGCCGAGCAGTCGAAGGAGCCCTTCTTCAAGAAGGTCATCGACTCCCAGAAGGACTGGGTGAAGCGCACGGCAATGTACATGCAGGAAAACAACGTCGATACCAAGCCGGCCTACAAGCACTTCTTCGGCTGAGGGTAACGTGCGATAACCCGCGCAGGCTTGCCGCCTGCGCGGGCCTTTCGTGTCAGTCTGGTCTCGGATTGCGCCCGCGCCTGCGGGGCCGCGATCCAGGGGTGATCCGTGAACCGCGCCATTCTCTTCATCGACAGCATCAGCGCATGGGCCGGCAAGACCTTCGGCTGGTGCATTCTGATCCTCACATTCGCCATCAGCTATGAGGTGCTCGCGCGATACCTGCTGCGGGCGCCGACCGAATGGGCGTTCGACGTCAGCTATATGCTGTACGGCGCGCTGTTCATGATGGCGGGCGCGTATTGTCTTGCCCGCAATGCGCATGTCCGCGGCGATTTCATCTACCGGTTCTGGCCGCCGCGCGTGCAGGCCTCGACCGATCTGATCCTGTTCTTTCTGTTTTTCTTCCCCGGCATCATCGCGCTGATCTATTCCGGTTACGGCTTTGCGCGCCTGTCCTGGATGCTGAACGAGCATTCGCCGTTCAGTCCCCGCGGTCCCCCGGTCTATCCGCTCAAGATGCTGATTCCGGTGGCGGGTGTGCTGATGTTCATTCAGGGCGTGGCCGAAGTCATGCGCTGCATCATCTGCATCCGCACCGGGCAATGGCCGCAACGCCTGCACGATGTCGAAGAGCTTGAGAAGCTCGCACTCGAACAGGCGACCCAGCAAAAGCTCGCGGATAAGAGCGCCGTATGATCTTCGGTCTGACCAATCCCGAGATGGGCATCGTCATGCTCGGGATATTCGTGCTGCTGGTGCTGCTCGGCTTCCCGGTCGCCTTCACGCTGATGGCGCTGGGTGTGGGCTTTGGCTATTACGCCATGGGCGACACCGTGTTCCAGCTCGTCGTGCAGCGCACCTTTTCGGTGATGGCGAACGACGTGCTGATCTCGGTGCCGCTCTTCGTGTTCATGGGCTACATCGTCGAACGCGCGAATATTCTCGACCGCCTGTTCCATTCGCTGCAACTTGCCGCAGGCGCGCTGCCCGGCGCGCTGGCGCTCGCGGCGCTCGCCACCTGCGCGATGTTTGCGACCGCGACCGGCATTGTCGGCGCGGTGGTGACGCTGATGGGCCTGCTGGCTTTCCCGGCGATGCTGCGCGCGGGTTACGACGTGCGCCTCTCTGCCGGCGTGATCTGCGCCGGCGGCTGCCTCGGCATCCTGATCCCGCCGAGCATCATGCTGATCATCTACGGCGCGACTGCAGGCGTCTCGGTGGTGCGGCTCTATGCCGGGGCGCTGTTTCCGGGCTTCATGCTCGCCGGCCTCTATATGCTCTATGTCATTCTCCGCGCGATGATGTCGCCGCAGCTCGCGCCGCCGCTGCCGAAGGAGCAGCGCGCCACCTCGGCCGGACCGGTGATCTGGTCGCTGATTACGTCGTTCCTTCCGCTGGCGACGCTGATCTTCTGTGTGCTCGGGGCCATTCTGCTCGGCCTTGCAACCCCGCCGGAAGCTGCAGCGCTGGGCGCCCTCGGCGCGCTGATCCTGGCGGCCGGATACCGCTCGCTCAACATGCAGAAGCTACGCGAGTCGGTCTATCTGACCGCCTCCACCACGGCGATGATCTGCTGGCTGTTTATCGGCGCTTTCGTTTTCACGTCGGTCTTTTCGATTCTCGGCGGGCATGAGCCGATCGAGCATTTCGTGCTGGGGCTGGATCTGTCGCCGGTGATGTTCCTGATCCTTGCACAGACCATCATCTTCCTGCTCGGCTGGCCGCTGGAATGGACCGAGATCATTGTGATTTTCGTGCCGATCTTCCTGCCGCTCCTGAAGAATTTCGGCGTCGATCCGCTGTTCTTCGGCATCCTGGTGGCGCTGAATATCCAGACCTCGTTCCTGACACCGCCGGTCGCAATGTCCTGCTTCTATCTGAAGGGGATCGCGCCCGCGCATGTCAGCATCAACCAGATCTTTGCCGGGGTAATGCCGTTCGTCGCGATCGTGCTGATCGCGATGCTGATGCTGTACATCTTCCCGGGGATCGCATTGTGGCTGCCGAACTACCTCTATGGCTAAGGCGCGAAACGCATCGTCGGCCGGGCAGGGCGGCATGCCGGCCGCCCTTGAAGCGGCAGCCCTGATCGCCGGCGGCCAGCTCACCTCTGAGGAGTTCGTGAGCGCCTGCCTTGCGCGCTACGATGCCTGCGAGAGCGAAATCCACGCCTTCGCGCATCTCGACCGCGAGCATGTCCTGGCGCAAGCGCGCATGCGTGACGAGGAGCGCCGCAACGGGATGGCGCTCGGCCCGCTGCACGGTGTGCCGGTTGCGATCAAGGACATCATCGACACCAGAGACGAGCCGACCGAATGCGGTTCTCCGGCGCTGAAGGGTAGGCTGCCCTGGCACGATGCGGCCCTGGTCACACGCCTGAGATCCGCCGGGGCCGTGCTGTTCGGCAAGACCGTGACCACGGAATTCGCCTATTTCAGCCCCGGCAAGACCCGCAATCCGCATCGGACGGATCGGACGCCGGGCGGCTCGTCGTCTGGCTCTGCTGCGGCGGTCGCGGCCGGAGTC
>NZ_JBKBVB010000045.1:0-32424 GCF_046289595.1 Pseudorhodoplanes sp. | reverse complement strand
GGGCTCCGACCGCATTCTCGATGCGATGAACCGCAAGCATACCCGCGACGATTATCTGCGCGTCATCGAACGGCTGCGCAAGGCGCAGCCCGCGCTGGCCTTCACCTCGGACTTCATCGTAGGCTTCCCCGGCGAAACCGACCGCGACTTCGACGACACCCTGGCGCTGATCGAGGCGGTCGGTTTCTCCGGATCGTTCTCGTTCAAATATTCGCCGCGCCCGGGCACGCCGGCCGCCGACATGCAGGACCAGATTCCGGAAGACGTCAAGAGCGAACGGCTGCAGGCGCTGCAGGCGCTGATCGACAAGCAGGCAGCGGCATTCAACCGCGCCTGCGTCGGGCGAACGCTCGACGTGCTGTTCGAGAAGCCGGGCCGCCATCCCGGCCAGATCGCCGGCAAGTCGCCCTATCTGCAGCCGGTGCAGGTCGCGGCCGATGCCGGCCTGATCGGCACGATCGCCGCCGTGCGGATCGAGGATACCGGACCGCACAGCCTGTTCGGCACGATCCCCGGGCCGGCGCGACCTGCGCCGCAGCACGCCGACCTTACGGCTTTGGAGGCCTGACGCCTTTGCGCAATTACAAGCCAGGTCAAAGCGCCCCGCTCGCTTCCAGGAATGGCAGCGATACCGCGATCCAGACCATGCTCGCCTTCGACGACAACAAGCTCGCATCGGCGCTGTTCGGACAATACGGACAGAATCTGGCGCTGATCGAACGCAAACTCGATGTGGTGGCCGATTCGCGCGGCAACCACGTCACCATCGAAGGCACCCGCGAAGCCTGCGATCAGGCGCGCCGCGTTCTCGAGACGCTTTACGATCAGCTCAAGAATGGGGGCGAGGTTGCGCAAGGCGATGTCGAAGGCGCCATCCGGCATGCGGTGGCCCAGGGCTCGCTGTTCGACAACGATCAGGCCGCCGCGCGAACCAATTTCGCCGATATCGCGCTGCGCAAGCGTACCGTGCGCGCCCGCACCGCCGGGCAGGACAGCTATATCCGTGCGCTGAAGCGCAATGCATTGGTGTTCGGCACCGGCCCCGCCGGGACCGGCAAGACCTGGCTTGCGGTCGCCCATGCGGTGTCGCTTTTCGAACGCAAGGAAGTCGATCGCATCATCCTGTCGCGCCCCGCGGTCGAGGCGGGCGAACGCCTGGGCTTCCTGCCGGGCGACATGCGCGAGAAGGTCGATCCCTATCTGCGCCCGATCTACGACGCGCTGTTCGATCTGATGGACATGCGCATTGTGGAGCGCGCGCTGCAATCGGGCGAGATCGAGATCGCGCCGCTCGCCTTCATGCGCGGACGCACGCTTCACAACGCCGCGGTGATCCTCGACGAGGCGCAGAACACCACATCGATGCAGATGAAGATGTTCCTGACCCGGCTCGGCGAGAACAGCCGCATGATCGTGACCGGCGATCCAAGCCAGGTCGATCTGCCGCCGGGGCAGGTCTCCGGTCTCGCTGAAGCGACGCGGCTTCTGAAGGAGGTCGAGGGCATCGGCCATGTCGCCTTCAAGAACGAGGACGTAATCCGCCACGAACTCGTGGCCAGGATCGTGGCGGCCTATGACAAGGCCGGGCCTGCGAAGCGCCCGGACGGAACGTCATGAACGCCATCGCAGAGCAACGCCCCCGCGCTGCCACCGAAACCGCGGCGGCCGATGTCGATGTCGATGCCGCATCCCCGCTCTGGTCCGCCGATGCGCCCGAAGTCGTCCGTCGTGCGATCGAGGCCGCGGCCCGCACGGCAGGCCGGCCGGGAACCGTCGCCGTCATGCTGACCGACGACGCGACGATCCGGGCCATGAATGCGCAGTGGCGTGGTATCGACAAGCCGACCAACGTCCTCTCCTTCCCGGCCCATAAATCTGCGGCTGCTGCGGGGAGCTTCCATCTCGGCGATATCGCCATCGCCCATGAGACGGTCGCAGCCGAATCTGCGTCTGAAAACAAGGCCTTTGCGGACCATCTCGCGCATCTGGCCGTCCATGGCTATCTTCACCTGGTCGGATTCGATCACGAGACCGACGCAGAGGCCGCCCGCATGGAAAATCTGGAGATCCGGATCCTTTCCGGCCTCGGCATCGCCGACCCCTACGCGGACAAGCCCTCCGGGGACTGACAGCACAGCCATGCCCGACACCGAACGGTCAGCGTCTTCGACCGACCCACAGAGTACCAGCAATCTTCCCGCCACCACGCGCGCCGCGAAATCGCGCGATGGCGGCGACGGCGTTTTCTCGCGCTGGCTGCGGACCGTGTTCGGCTGGCGTTCCGGGTCCACGCGCGCCGATCTGAAGGAAGTGCTGGAGGAAAGCCCGCCGAGCGAACTCGGCTTTTCGCCCGAAGAAGGCACGATGCTCAAGAACATTCTTGGGCTGCGCGAACGGCGGATCGACGACGTGATGGTGCCGCGCGCGCACATTGTCGCGGTCCAGCAGGATATCGCGCTTGGCGAGCTGGTGAAGGTGTTCGAGAAGGCCGGCCATTCGCGCCTTGTCGCCTTCAACGACACGCTCGACGATCCGGTTGGCATGGTCCATATCCGTGACCTGATCGCTTTCATCACCGCGCGCGCCTCAACCGCCCCCAAGGCAAGGCCGCGACGGAGAAAGAAGTTGCCGGAGGGCGCAGCCAACAAACCTGTGGCCGAAGCGGCCGCGGCCAAGGATGCGGAGAAGCCCGTCACGGGCATGCTCGACCTTAGCGCCGTCGATCTGACGATGCCGCTGTCGAAAACCAAGATTATCCGCACGATGCTGTTCGTGCCGCCCTCAATGCCGGCCATCGATCTGCTGGCGAAGATGCAGGCGACCCGCATCCACCTCGCCCTGGTGGTCGACGAGTATGGCGGCACCGACGGCATTGTCTCCATCGAAGACCTGGTCGAACTGATCGTCGGCGACATCGAGGACGAACACGATGAGGAGGAGGCGCCCGGCATTCTCAGACAATCAGACGGCTCTTTCGTCGCGGATGCGCGCGCAAGCCTTGAAGACGTGATCGAAGCGGTCGGCAAGGGCTTCGACGTCGGCGAAGCGTTGAACGAGGTCGATACGCTCGCAGGCTATCTGGTGTCGCAGGTCGGCCGCGTCCCGGTGCGCGGAGAGCTGGTGCCGGGCCCCAGCGGATTTGAGTTCGAAGTGCTGGATGCCGACCCGCGCCGGGTCAAAAAGGTCCGGATCCACAGCGGCAAGAGCCGGCGCGGCGCGCGCGAATTGCCGGCGCCCGCACAACCGAGCCCTGCCCAGGCAGTAGCCCTGCCGGCGCCGAGCCAGCCCAAGCCCGTCGCACCGGGTGTATCGGCGGCGCGCAACGATGGCCCCGGCAGGGGTCCGCAGCAGCCGTGAGCCTCACGCAAGTCGCGCATGCCGTGGTTCTGTCCTGGGGCTGGCGCCGCGCGCTGATCGCTTTTGCGGCCGGCGCAGTGTCGGTGCTGGCGTTGCCGCCGTTCGATCTCTGGCCGATCCTGTTCCTGACCTTTCCGGTTGCGGTGTGGCTGATCGATGGTTCGGCGGCCGGACGGCTTGGCGGCGCACCTGCCGCCGCGATCGCCGGATGGTTCTTCGGCTTCGGATATTTTCTGGCCGGACTTTACTGGATCGGTCACGCCTTTCTGGTCGATGCGCAGACATTCGGCTGGCTGCTGCCGTTTGCCGTGACGGCGTTGCCGGCGGCACTGGCGCTGTTCACGGCGGCGGGCTTTGGACTGGCCCGGACAATCTGGCCGCGCGGCGCGTTGCGCGTGATCGCGCTCGCGGTCGCGCTGACAATCGCGGAATGGCTGCGTGGGCACATTCTGAGCGGCTTTCCTTGGAACAGCTACGGCTACGCACTCACCGGAACGCTTGTGCTGGCGCAGACTGCGTCGGTTCTGGGCTTGTGGGGTCTCACATTTCTGTCGGTTGCAATCTTTGCCAGTCCCGCAACGCTGGCCGACGATTCATCGGACACACCGCGGCGCGCCATTCCTGTTGCACTCGCCGCATTGGCGCTGGTGGCGATGGCGGGCTTTGGCGCATGGCGGTTGTCGCAAAATCCGGAGCGCTTCGTCGACAATGTCCGTCTGCGTATCATGCAGCCGAATTTGCCTCAGGACCAGAAATTCAATTACGCCGCGCGGCACAAGATCATGGCTCACTATCTGTCGCTGTCCGAGGGGCCGGGCGGCGCGCAAGGCGCGGGCCTGGGCGATGTGACGCACCTGATCTGGCCGGAATCCGCCTTCCCTTTCTTTCTGACGCGCGAGGGCAATGCCATGGCGCAGATCGCTGATCTGCTGCCGCCCGGCACCGTGCTCATCACCGGAGCGGCGCGCGCGGCCGACGCCTCTCCCGACCAGCGCCTGCGGGCCTATAACTCCATTTACATGATCGACGACACCGGCACCGTATTGTCGGTCTACGACAAGGTGCATCTCGTTCCCTTCGGGGAATACCTCCCGTTTCAGAATGCGCTGGAGCAGCTGGGCTTGATGCAGCTCACCAAATTACCGGGAGGATTTCTGGCGGGCGGCCGGCGGCGCAGCTACGACGTTCCCAATGCGCCGCGCGTGCTGCCGCTGATCTGTTATGAGATCGTGTTTCCGGGCGCTGTCGTGCCCTCCGGAGAGCGGCCGGGATGGCTGCTCAACGTCACGAACGATGCATGGTTCGGGATCAGTTCCGGGCCGTATCAGCATTTTCAGCAGGCGAGAATTCGCGCCATCGAGGAAGGATTGCCGCTGGTGCGCGCCGCCAATAACGGCATCTCTGCGGTTGTCGATCCGTTCGGGCGGATTATTGCAGAGCTGCCGCTCGGCGCTGAAGGCGTGCTCGATGCACGGCTGCCTCAGCCGACGGAACGCACGGTCTACGCGCGGCTCGGCGACGGGACCGCAGGGCTGGCTGTCGCACTGTTTCTGCTCATAGTGATGCGTTATCGGTCAAAACCGTCCGTGTAGACCAGTTCCAGAAAGTGGTCCGGGCAGTTTTATTGCCAAACGCAATATTTGCTGAAGCGATGCTTTTGCCTCAAGCGCGGTGAATTGCCCCTTGCGCGACCGTGGTTAACGCGCAAAATTCGCGCGAGCGTGCTGCCTTGAAGAGCGTTCGCTTCAATTGCGACAATGGTGTTGCAAAATCGTTTGACCATGTGACGGGAACATGCGCAAAGCAATCGCGGATATAGAAGCGCCTGAGACCATCGAGCCTCACGCTGCGGAGATTGGAATGGTCAAAAAGTCCCCGAACCCGACCGACAAGCATGTCGGAGCGCGCGTACGCATGCGGCGCATGATGCTCGGCATGAGCCAGGAGAAGCTCGGCGACTCGCTTGGCCTCACCTTCCAGCAGGTTCAGAAATACGAAAAGGGCACCAACCGGATCGGCGCCAGCCGGCTGCAGCAGATTGCCAATATCCTCGAAGTGCCGGTGTCTTTCTTTTTCGAAGGCGCGCCGAATAATTCGAATTCGCAATCAGGGTTCGGCGAGGCGGCATCTCCCTCCTATGTCTCCGACTTTCTGGCGACATCGGATGGTCTGGCGCTGACCCGCGCCTTCATGCGCATCAAGACCCCCAAGCTGCGGCGCCGCATCGTCGATCTCGTCGAGCAGATTGCAGCCGAGGAAGACTGAGCCCATCCCCGGCCCAAGGGTTGCGCCCATCCAGCCCACATCTTGACCGCGCGGTGACAAGGCTGCATTGAACTGCTTTCCACAACCGACGAACGGTCCGTCTCGTCCCCAGGGGGAGTAGCAACCAGTGCCGCGCAAGAGCCATCTGTTCACCAGCGAGTCCGTCTCCGAAGGACATCCGGACAAGGTCTCCGACCAGATTTCCGATGCGATCCTCGATGCCTTTCTCGAGAACGACGTCAAGCTCGGGATCGCCGACGACAGCCTCGTGAATACCCGCCTCGGCTGCGAGGTGCTGACCGCCACCAACAAGATCGTGGTCGCGGGCGAAGGCCGCGGGCAGGCTCCGTTCTTCAAGAACTATAACGGCAAATCGGTCGTCAACCGCGAGCTGATCACCGAAATCGCGCGCGGGGTCGTCAAGGATATCGGCTACGATCAGGACGGCTTCTCCTATCATGGCGCCGACGTTGAAGTGCTGCTGCACGGCCAGTCGCCCGACATCGCCATGGGCGTCGACGCCAAGAAGAAGCGCGGCGAGGAACAGGAAGGCGCCGGCGACCAAGGCATGATGGTCGGCTTCGCCTGCACCGAGAGCGAGGTCTATGAGAAGAACTCGTTCATGCCGGCGCCGATTTATTTCTCGCACAAGATCCTGAAAGTGCTGTCGGACCTGCGCCACTCGAAGAAGCTGCCCGATCTGCAGCCGGATTCGAAAAGCCAGGTGACCGTCCGATACGAAGACGGCAAGGCGGTCGGCTGCACCAAGGTCGTGGTCTCGACCCAGCACAACGCGCACAACAAGAACGGCAAGAAATACACTCCCGCAATGGTCCGCGACATGATTGGCGATGCGGTGGCGTCGGCGCTGCCGAAAGGCTGGATGCCGAAAAAGGACTCCGACTTCCTGGTCAACCCGACCGGCAATTTCGTGGTCGGCGGCCCCGACGGCGATTGCGGCCTGACCGGCCGGAAAATCGTGGTCGATACCTATGGCGGCTATGCGCCGAACGGCGGCGGCGCCTTCTCTGGCAAGGACCCGACCAAGGTCGACCGTTCCGCCGCCTATGCCGCGCGCTATCTGGCCAAGAATGTCGTCGCTGCAGGCCTTGCCGACATGTGCACCATCCAGGTGGCCTATGCGATCGGCGTCGCCGATCCGATGTCGCTTCTGGTCGACACCCACGGCACCGGCAAGGTCGACGAGGCCAAGCTGGAGAAGGTGCTGGCGGAATTGTTCCCGCTGCGGCCGACCAACATCCGTCGCGCGCTGAAGCTCAATCGGCCAATCTACCGCCGCACCGCGGCCTATGGCCATTTCGGCCGCGCGCCGGAAAAGGACGGCGGCTTCTCCTGGGAGAAGGTCGATCTGGCCGATCAGATCCGCCGCGCGTTCAAATAACCGCACACGACAGCTTGTGTTTTGCGAACGGCCGCATCATGGATGCGGCCGTTATGCATTCGGAACCAGCAAAACCGCACGAACGGCGGCACGGCGGCGCATTTTTCGGACGCCGCAAGGGCAAGGCCCTGCGCAGCGGCCAGGCGCGTCTGTTCGAGACATTGCTGCCGCGGCTTCGCATCGATCTGCAACAACCGGCGCCGGATAGCCTGTCCGCGCTGTTTGCGCGCCGGCAAGACGAGGTCCGGCTTGAGATCGGCTTCGGCGGCGCCGAGCATCTGATCGCGCAAGCCACCATAAATCCCGATTGCGGCTTCATCGGCGTCGAACCGTTTCTCAACGGCATGGCCAAGGCGCTGGCCGCGATCGAGGCAAGGGCCCTCGACAACATTCGCCTGCATCACGGCGACGCCATCGATCTCCTGGCCTGGCTGCCGCCCGCCGCGCTGTCGACGGTCTACCTGCTCTATCCCGATCCGTGGCCGAAGCGCCGGCACTGGAAGCGGCGCTTCGTGCAGGACCGCACCGTTACCGCGATCGCGCGCGTGCTGCACCCCGGCGGCGTCTTCCGTTTCGCGACCGATATCGAGGACTACGCCGCATGGACGCTGGTGCGGCTGCTGCAGTCTCCCGATTTCGAGTGGACCGCGCAGTGCGCCGACGACTGGCGTCAGCCTTGGACGGATTTTGTGAGCACGCGCTACGAAGCCAAGGCCAAGCGCGAGGGCCGCAGGCCCTGCTACCTCACGTTCCGGCGGCTTCCGGGGCCGGCTCGACCGGCGTAAGCTGCCAGAATCGCACCACCCGCTTGGCGGTCGCGGACGACAGGCGGTCGAAATTGGCGGCCGCCGTGTCGAGGCTCGGCGCGCCCTTGCCGCGCTCGCTGGTCCGCGCCAGCAGAATTTCCCGCGCGGTCGACCAGCTGTAATTCGCAGCTTTGCAGAGGATGAGGATCGGATCGGGGCGCTCGCCTGAGAGCAGGCGGTCCACGACATCGGCCGGCACATCGGACAGATAGGACAGGGCGACAACCGTCTGGTCGTATGACCGGCTCCTGGCAAATTCGGCGAGTTCGGCCTCGCCGAGCTTGCCTTCCTCGGCCAGCATGCGCACCCGGACATGCGCTTCGGAAAAATCCCTCGGCGGGCGCACGGCAAAGGCCTGCCCCGAGACCCGCGCCAGCACGCGCCGGATCTCGGCCTGGGTTTCCGGGCGCGCCTTTGCCAGCAGCCGTCGCTGCACCACTTCGGTGGCGCGTGCGAGCAATTCCCGGAACATATGTTCGGGCACGTCGTTGCGCAGCGCGACGGTCTCGGCGAGCACACCGTCATGCTCGGCGCTGCGCACCAAGGCCGCAAAAGAACTTTCGGAAATTCTCGCGCCGGCATTGCCGGCCAGCTTGCGCTTGACCGTGAAGTCCCCGCGCCGCACCAGAACGTCGGTCACCGGCTCGTCGATCGCCGCGCGGCTGGAGATTGCGTAGAGATGTTCCGGTCCCATGGCGCCGGCGATTTCGACGAGATCGGCAGTCACGAGCCGCGGCGATTGCGCGAGCACGGGCCCCGCCACCATGATGTCTTCGTCTTTGGCGAGCCGGCGGATAATCTTGCCCGGAGAATTGGGCACCGGCGCCAGCTGACGCGACAATTCCGCGCGGGCCTTGGACTCGATTTCCCGGATCAGCATGACGAACACGTCGTCGAACAGGCGCAGATGATCCTCGTTGAAGCGTTCGGCGGCATGCAGAAACAGCGCGGTAATGCGGCGCAGGGCGTCGTGACGCCGCTCGTCGGAGCCGTGCTGGACGACGCTTTCAAGTTCCGGAAACAACGAAAATGATGGGGCCATCGATCTTTTACAAAATGGGACAGCCGGCAAAAATCGGTCGAAATTTACCGCCCGAGTCTGAAGGAAGGGTTAGCCGGTTAACGGGCACTTGGTCCGGGATTCGCAGGCACTTGCGAAATCGAGTGAAACCGCTATATTCGCCGTGTCTTAAGACACCTCATAACAGTCCGGTTGTCGGGCTGGTTTTTGAGAGTGGGCCCCGCCCGGGACCCGCTCTTTTTTGTTACCTGAAGCGCCCGGATGCGCGCGATTGCACGCCGTGTCCCCGGGCAAGGTCCGGGCAGATGTGAATTCCGCCGAGCCGAACTGAAAAGCAGAACTGCCGAACCGCCAAACCGAACCAGCAAGCCAGACGCCGAACCAAACGTTTCGATGAGCCTTTCGTCCGACCAAAAGACTGCTCCCGACCCGCGCCTGATCGCGGAGCCCGGCCTGGCTGCCCGCGTCGCCGCAATCGCGGAGCCGGTGGTCGAAGGCATGGGCTTCCGGCTGGTCCGGGTGCGGATATCGGCAGCGGACGGATGCACCGTGCAGGTGATGGCGGAGCGGCCGGACGGCACCCTGACCATCGAGGATTGCGAGGAGATTTCGCACGCGCTGTCGCCGGTGCTCGACGTCTCCGACCCGATCGATCGCGCCTACCGGCTGGAGATTTCCTCGCCCGGCATCGACCGTCCGCTGGTGCGCCGCTCGGACTTCGAAAAGCATGCCGGTCATCTTGCCAAGGTCGAGATGAATGTGCCGGTGAACGGCCGCAAGCGTTTTCGCGGCACGCTGCTCGGGGTCGAAGGCGATGCGGCGCGCCTTCGCATCGACGATGCGAAGGCGGAAAAAGCCGGCGGTCCCGCGGAATTTCTGCTGCCAATCGACGATATGGCTGAGGCCAAACTGGTCCTCACCGACGATTTGATCGCGCAGGCGCTGCGCCAGGGCAAGGCCGCCGAGCGCGCGGCGGATGGCGAGACCGCACCGAAACCAGACTATTCGCCAAAAGCCAGGGCCAAGGCCGGCAAAGCGCCGCGGCAAAAGCAGGAGCGGCCGGCGCCGCGACCGAAGCAATCCCAACTGGACCGGGCCAAGCGGCTGCGGTCCGGCGTTTCTGACGAAGGAGAATGACCATGGCAGCTGTGAGCGCAAACAAGCTCGAATTGCTGCAGATCGCCGATGCGGTGGCGCGCGAAAAGTCGATCGACCGCTCGATCGTCATCGCGGCAATGGAAGACGCGATCGCACGGGCCGCCCGCTCGCGCTACGGCAGCGAGACCGAGGTGCGCGCCGAGATCGATCAGAAGAAGGGCGAGCTGCGGCTCTCCCGCCACATGCTGGTCGTCGACCAGGTGGAAAATCCGTCCAATCAGATCAGCCTTGAGGACGCCCGCCGCCTCAATCCGTCGGCGCAGGTCGGTGATACCATCGCCGATGCGCTGCCGCCGCTCGAATATGGCCGCATCGCCGCGCAGAGCGCCAAGCAGGTGATCGTGCAGAAAGTGCGCGAGGCCGAGCGCGACCGGCAATACCAGGAATACAAGGACCGCATCGGCGATATCGTCAACGGGGTGGTCAAGCGTGTGGAATACGGCAACGTGGTCGTCGATCTGGGCCGCGGCGAAGCCATCATCCGCCGCGACGAGATGCTGCCGCGCGAAGTGTTCCGCAACGGCGACCGGGTTCGCGCCTATATCTACGACGTGCGCCGCGAGCCGCGCGGACCGCAGATTTTCCTGTCGCGCACCCATCCGCAATTCATGGCCAAGCTGTTCGCGCAGGAAGTGCCGGAAATCTACGACGGCATCGTCGAGGTGAAGGCGGTGGCGCGCGATCCCGGCTCTCGCGCCAAGATCGGCGTGATTTCCCGCGATTCCTCGGTCGATCCGGTCGGCGCCTGCGTCGGCATGCGCGGCTCGCGCGTGCAGGCGGTGGTGAACGAGCTGCAGGGCGAGAAGATCGACATCATTCCCTGGTCGCATGACATCGCGACCTTCGTCGTCAATGCGCTCGCACCCGCCGAAGTCGCCAAGGTGGTGCTCGACGAAGACAAGGAGCGTATTGAAGTCGTCGTTCCGGATGCCCAATTGTCGCTTGCGATCGGACGGCGCGGCCAGAATGTGCGTCTGGCCTCGCAACTCACCGGCTGGGATATCGACATCCTCACCGAGCAGGAAGAGTCCGAGCGCCGCCAGGCCGAATTCCAGAATCGCACCAAGACCTTCATCGAGGCGCTGGATGTCGACGAGGTGGTCGGCCAGCTGCTGGCATCGGAAGGCTTCACCTCGGTCGAGGAGCTGGCGCTGATCGACGTCAAGGAGATCGCGGGCATCGAGGGTTTCGACGAGGAAACCGCAGAGGAGCTGCAGAACCGCGCGCGGGATTATCTGGGCCGGATCGAGGCCGAATATGACGAAAAGCGCCGTGCTCTTGGTGTCGAGGATGCGCTGAAGGAGATTCCGGGCGTTACCACGAAGATGCTGGTCGCCTTTGGCGAGAATGGCGTCAAGACGCTCGAGGATCTGGCCGGCTGCGCCACCGACGATCTGGCCGGCTGGACCGAACGCAAGGATGGCGAGACCAAGCGCGAGCCGGGCTTCCTCGACGGCTTCGAGCTGTCGCGCGACGAATGCGAGGCGATTGTCATGCAGGCACGCCTCAAGGCCGGCTGGATCACCGAAGCCGATCTGGCCAAGAATTCCGACGCCGCCGAAGAGGCCGAGGCCGAAGCTGCGGACGCGTGAGGTGACGAACGGCCGATGCTGGCTGCGCTTGACGACAAGGTGCTGGATAACGGCCCCCATAAAGGGGCCGCGACCGAGCGCTTTTGCGTGGTCGAGCGTGCGGTCAAGCCGGTCGACGATCTGATCCGGTTCGTCGTCGGGCCCGATGGTATGGTGGTCCCGGACATCAAGCGCACCCTGCCCGGCCGTGGCCTGTGGATTTCCGCAAGCCGCGCCGCGGTGGAGACCGCCCAGCGCCGCAACTTGTTCGCCCGAGGCTTCAAGAAAGAGGTCCGCGCCGATTCCGGGCTGGGAACCCTCACGGACCAGCTGCTGGAGCGGGCGGCGCTGGATGCCCTGTCGATCGCGGCCAAGGCCGGCTCCGTGGTGTCGGGCTTCACCAAGGTCGAGGCGGCGCTGAACCGGGATAAGCCGGTGGCGCTGCTGCACGCTGCCGACGGCGCCGAGGACGGGCTGCGCAAGCTGAAAGCCCTGCTGCGGCGCGATCCGGACCGGCCCGGTCCGGAAATGCCGGTGATCCGGGCGTTTTCCGGCGCGCAATTGGATTTGGCATTGGGGCGGTCAAATGTGATACATGCTGCCCTGCTTGCCGGCCCAGCAAGCCAGGGCTTCCTCACGCGTTGTCGGCGCATGATGCGCTTCCGCACCGGCGAAACGGACAAGCCGGGGCGGGTGCGTGCGCTGGACCAGGAACCCAAGACGACGAACCCACGAGAACGGATTCGGGAACGGAATACGAATGAGTGAGACCAAGACGCCCGGCGAGAAAAAGATCGGCAGCGGCAAGACGCTGACGCTGAAGCCGCGCACCGAAACCGGCGTGGTCCGCCAGAGCTTCAGCCATGGCCGCACCAAGCAGGTCGTGGTCGAGAAGGTAAAGCGCCGCGTCATCGGCGGCGGCGATGGCAAGCCCGAGCCTGTCCCGCAGGAATCAACGAAGAAGCCGCAAGCACCTGCGCCGCGGGGCGGTTCGGCCGCGCCCGCTGCACCTGCGCCGAAATCGGGCGTGGTGCTGCGCACCCTGACCGAAGACGAACGCAACGCGCGGGCTCATGCGCTCGCCGATGCCCGCGTGCGCGAGGCTGAAGAGCGCAAGATCGCCGAAGAAGAGGCGCGCCGCCGCCAGAGCCGCGAGAGCATCGAGAAAGCCGAGCGCGAGGCCGCTGAAGCGCGCAAGCGGGAAGAGGAAGAAAGGCATCGCCGTGAGGAAGAAGCCAAGCGCAAGGCCGAGCAGGAGGCCAAGAAGCGCTTTGGCGACGAAACGCCGGCTCCCGCATCGGTGCCTGCAAGTCCGGGTGGCGGCCGCCTCGGCGCACGGCCGCAGGTGATCGAGGCCGAGGATGAGGAGGCCCCGCGCGGCCGGCGTCCCGGCACCGGCGGCGCGGCGCGTCCGGCACCGGCGGTCAAGGCGCCCCGCGGCGCCGCGCCCAAGCAGCGCACCCGCCTCACCGTGGTCAATGCAACCAGCGCCGACGAGGTGCGCGAGCGCTCGGTCGCCTCGTTCCGCCGCCGCACGCAGCGCCTCAAGGGCCATCACGACGAGCCCAAGGAAAAGCTCGCCCGCGAAGTCGTCATTCCGGAAACCATCACCATCCAGGAACTCGCCAACCGCATGGCCGAGCGCGGCGTCGACGTGATCCGGATGCTGATGAAGCAGGGCCATATGGCCAAGATCACCGACGTGATCGACGCCGATACGGCGCAGCTGATCGCCGAAGAGCTCGGCCATACCGTCAAGCGCGTGTCCGAAGCCGACGTCGAGGAAGGCCTGTTCGACACGCCGGACGATCCGGACGAGCTCGATCCGCGCGCCCCGGTGGTGACCATCATGGGCCATGTCGACCACGGCAAGACCTCGCTGCTCGACGCCATTCGCTCTGCGAATGTTGTCTCCGGCGAAGCCGGCGGCATCACCCAGCATATCGGCGCCTATCAGGTGGAATCGCCCTCGCACGGCAAGATCACCTTCATCGACACGCCCGGCCACGCCGCCTTCACCGCGATGCGTGCGCGCGGCGCCAAGGTCACCGACATCGTCGTCCTCGTGGTCGCTGCAGACGACGGCGTGATGCCGCAGACCGTCGAGGCGATCCAGCACGCCAAGGCGGCGAAGGTGCCGATGATCGTCGCCATCAACAAGATCGACAAGCCGGACGCCAAGCCCGAGCGCGTGCGCACCGAACTGCTGCAGCACGAGGTGCAGGTCGAATCGCTCGGCGGCGACGTGCTCGATGTCGAGGTCTCGGCCCTGAAGAAGATGAATCTCGACAAGCTGCTCGAGACCATCGGCCTGCAGGCGGAAATCCTCGATCTGAAGGCCAATCCGCGCCGTCTTGCCGAAGGCACGGTGATCGAGGCCAAGCTCGACCGTGGACGCGGTCCGGTCGCCACCGTCTTGATCCAGCGCGGCACGCTCGACATCGGCGATATCGTTGTCGCCGGCTCCGAATGGGGCCGGGTGCGGGCGCTGATCAGCGACAAGGGCGAGAATGTTCAGCAGGCCGGCCCCTCGGTGCCGGTGGAGATTCTCGGCTTCAACGGCACGCCGGATGCGGGCGACCGGCTTGCGGTGGTGGAGAGCGAAGCGCGGGCTCGCGAGATCGCGACCTACCGCGAGCGCCAGCGCCGCGAGAAGCAGGCTGCGCGCCAGACCGGCATGCGCGGCTCGCTGGAACAGATGATGGCGCAGGCCAAGACCGCGGGCCGCAAGGAATTTCCGCTGGTCATCAAGGCCGACGTGCAGGGCTCGCTGGAAGCGATCATCGGCGCGCTCGACAAGCTCGGCACCGACGAGGTCGGCGCACGCGTCGTGCTGTCGGGCGTCGGCGGCATCACCGAGTCCGATATCACGCTCGCCGAATCGATCGGCGCGGCGGTGATCGGCTTCAACGTGCGCGCCCACAAGGAAGCGCGCGAGGCGGCCGAGCGCGACGGCATCGAGATCCGTTATTACAACATCATCTACAATCTCGTGGATGACGTGAAGGCCGCGATGTCGGGCCTGCTCACGCCGGAACGGCGCGAGACCATGCTCGGCAATGCGCGCATCCAGGAAGTGTTCAACGTGTCGAAGGTCGGCAAGGTCGCCGGCTGTATCGTCACCGACGGCACGGTGGAACGCGGCGCCGAAGTGCGCCTGATCCGCGACAATGTCGTGGTCCACGAAGGCAAGCTTTCGCAGCTCAAGCGCTTCAAGGACGACGCCAAGGAAGTGAAGGCCGGCCAGGAATGCGGCATGGCTTTCGAGAATTACCAGGACATGCGCGTCGGCGACGTGATCGAGTGCTACCGGGTGGAGCAGGTGCAGCGCAGCCTGTGAGTCCAAGTCTCACGGCTCCGTTTGTACGTTGTCATTGCCGGGCCTAAGCGCGAAGCGCGTCTTCGCTCGAAAGCCCGGCAATCCATCCAAAAAATGCATCCTGCGAAAGTGATGGATGCCCGGGTCAAGCCCGGGCATGACCGCAATTGGAAATTGTCATGCGACACAAGAAACCCAAACCCGAGTCCGGCCCGGCCGGCGCGTCGCAGCGCCAGCTTCGCGTCGGCGAACTGATCCGCCATGCTGTCGCGGAGATGCTGACGCGCGGCGACATCCACGACCCGGTGATCGAAGGCCACATGATCACGATCCCGGAAGTGCGCATGACCGCCGACCTGAAACTCGCGACCATTTATGTCATGCCGCTCGGCGGCAAGGACGTGAGCGAGGTGATCGACGCGTTGAACAACAACAAGCGCTATCTGCGCGGCGAGATCGCGCATCGCGTTAACCTGAAATTTGCACCTGAGATTCGATTCCGCGCCGACGAGCGATTCGATGAGGCGGAACGGATCGAGAAGCTTTTGCGAACGCCGCAGGTACGGCGCGACATCGAAAAGGATGGAGACGCCGATGAGTAACGAACAGCGCTCAGGTCTCTCCTTCACCTGCCCCCTTGCGGGGGAGGCCGTCCACCGCGGCGTGAGCGCAGGTGGACTGGACGGCGGTGTCTCGCAATCGTCGGCGCAAGCATCCAGCCCCCTCCCCAACCCTGCCCCAACGCACGCCGGGTCTACCCGACTTGCGCATGATGATGCGCAACCCGAGCAGGCTCCGGTTGCGGGGGGGAGCGAGCGCACCGAGCAAGCGGGTAAAGCCGGCCGCAAGGAAAAGCGCAAGCAGCAGCCGCGCCGCGACAAACGCGACGTGCATGGCTGGGTGGTGCTCGACAAGCCGATCGGCATGACCTCGACGCATGCGGTTGCGGTGATCCGCCGCCTGTTCTCGGCGAAGCGCGCAGGCCATGCCGGCACCCTCGATCCGCTCGCCACCGGCTGCCTGCCGATCGCACTCGGGGAGGCCACCAAGACCGTGCCCTTCATCATGGACTCGACCAAGACCTATCGGTTCACCGTGCGCTGGGGCGAGGAACGCGACACCGACGATTCGGAAGGCCGCGTGGTCGAGGTGAGCGAGGCCCGGCCGACCGCGGAGCAGATTGAGGCGATCCTGCCGCGCTTCAGGGGCGTGATCCTGCAGACCCCGCCCCGCTATTCCGCCATCAAGATCGACGGCGAGCGGGCCTATGACATCGCCCGTGACGGCGAGGTGGTGGAACTCCAGCCGCGGGAGATCGAGATCGACCGGCTGGACCTCGTGGAGCTGCCCGACCCCGATCATGCGGTATTCGAGACCGATTGCGGCAAAGGTACCTATGTAAGGGCGCTGGCTCGGGATTTCGGCCGCCTTGTGGGCTGCAAAGGCCATGTTTCGGCGCTCCGCCGGACGTCCGTGGGCCCGTTTGGCGAGGGCGAAATGATTTCGCTGGAACAGCTTACGGCTTTGTGCGATAGAGCCGCCGCTGGCGAGGCAAGCCTCGCCGATGCGTTATGGCCTGTTGAGACCGCGCTGGACGACATCCCGGCGCTGGCCGTCAACAGGTCCGATGCGGCCCGGCTCCAGAGAGGCCAGGCCGTCATCCTGCGCGGACGGGACGCTCCCATTCTTGAGGGCCTGGTCTACGTCACGGTGGCGGGCGAGCTGATCGCTCTCGCCGAGACCGGTCAGGGCCAGATCGTCCCCAAGCGCGTGTTCAACCTCGCCGGCCTGACTGGCAGCGCCGGCAAAGAAAAAGGCATGTGACGATGTCGATCGAAGCCGGCCGCAAGGCCGAAGTGATCAAGACGTTTGCCCGCACCAAGGGCGATACCGGTTCTCCCGAAGTCCAGGTTGCGATCCTGTCCGAGCGGATCAACAATCTGACCGGCCATTTCAAGACCCATACCAAGGACAACCATTCGCGCCGCGGTCTCCTGAAGCTGGTGTCGCAGCGCCGTCAGCTGCTCGATTACATCAAGCGCAAGGACGAGGCGCGCTACAAGGAACTGATCGAGCGGCTCAATATCCGCCGCTGATCGGGCGTGCCGCGCCCGTTGCGCGGCAGGAGCATGATGCCGGAAAGCGCAACGCGGATTTCCGGCGGCCTCATGCTCACAAAAGCACGATGCCGAAAAGTCGAAAGCGGTTTTCGGACGACATCGTGCTGCACGACGCTGCGCGGCGCGAGCGCCGCGCTGCCTTTAGGGGCGGATTCCGAAACGTGACTTTTTCGGACCTGTTTCATGCCCCGGCGAACGGACGCAATGCGGCGTCCGTCGATTGCGACCGGCAGCGTGACCTGCCGGACCCGGATGGAGACAATACGGATTGCTCCATTCGCATCCCGGAGGGATGAGCCATGGCAGGATCGCCGGACGCTGCTTTGCGCCCACTGCGTTCAAACGAAGGGCGAACAGCGTCTCGCCGTCTTGCACATGGCTTTTTCCTCAGTCCGAACCGATGAGAGAAAAGCGAAATGTTCGAAAAACATGCTGTTGAACTCGACTGGGGCGGGCGCAAGCTCATCCTCGAGACCGGCAAGATCGCGCGTCAGGCCGACGGCGCCGTGGTTGCGACCTATGGCGAAACCACCGTGCTTGCAACCGTGGTCGCGGCGAAGGCGCCGCGCGAGGGCGTGGACTTCCTGCCGCTGACCGTCGATTACCAGGAAAAATTCTATGCGGCCGGGCGCATCCCCGGGGGCTATTTCAAGCGCGAAGGCCGCCCGACCGAAAAGGAAACGCTGGTCTCCCGCCTGATCGACCGCCCGATCCGTCCGCTGTTTGCCGAGGGCTGGCGCAACGAGACGCAGGTGATCGTCACCACGCTCTCGCATGACATGGAAAACGATCCGGACGTGCTGGCGATGGTCGCGGCGTCCGCCGCACTGACGTTGTCGGGCGTGCCGTTCATGGGCCCGATCGGCGCCGCCCGCGTCGGCTTCATCAACGGCGAATATGTGCTCAATCCCGTCATCGACGAGATGCCGGAAAGCGCGCTCGACCTCGTTGTGGCCGGCACAGCCGACGCCGTGCTGATGGTGGAATCCGAAGCCAAGGAATTGTCCGAAGAGGTGATGCTGGGCGCCGTGATGTTCGGCCACCGGCATTTCCAGCCGGTCATTAATGCGATCATCCAGCTCGCCGAAAAGGCCGCCAAGGAGCCGCGCGAACTCACCGTCATCGACAATACCGAGCTTGAAAAGGAAATGCTTGGCCTGTTCGAGAAGGATTTGCGCGCCGCTTATTCCATCTCCGCCAAGCAGGAGCGCTATGCCGCGGTCGGCGCGGTGAAGGAAAAGATGCTGGCGCATTTCTTCCCGGAGGGCGCCGAACCCAAATATGACAAGCAGCGGGTTGCCGGCGTCTTCAAGGAACTGGAAGCCAAGATCGTGCGCTGGAACATTCTCGATACGTCGAAGCGCATCGACGGCCGCGATCTGAAGACCGTGCGCCCGATCGTCTGCGAGGTCGGCGTGCTTCCGCGCACCCATGGCTCGGCGCTGTTCACCCGCGGCGAGACCCAGGCGCTGGTGGTCACCACGCTCGGCACCGGCGAGGACGAGCAATGGATCGATGCGCTGCAGGGAACCTACAAGGAGCATTTCCTGCTGCACTATAACTTCCCGCCCTTCTCGGTCGGCGAGACCGGGCGTCTGGGCGGCACCAAGCGGCGCGAGATCGGCCATGGCAAGCTCGCCTGGCGCGCGATCCACCCGGTGCTGCCGCCGCATCATGAATTTCCCTATACCATCCGCGTGGTGTCGGAGATCACCGAGTCGAACGGCTCGTCGTCGATGGCGACCGTCTGCGGCTCCTCTCTTGCGCTCATGGATGCCGGCGTGCCGCTCAAGCGGCCGACCGCGGGCATTGCCATGGGCCTGATCCTGGAAGGCGAGAAATTTGCCGTGCTCTCGGACATTCTCGGCGACGAGGATCATCTCGGCGACATGGACTTCAAGGTGGCCGGCACCGAGCAGGGCATCACGTCCTTGCAGATGGACATCAAGATCGCCGGCATCACCGAGCAGATCATGAAGATCGCGCTCGGCCAGGCCAAGGACGGCCGCATCCATATCCTTGGCGAGATGGCGAAGGCTCTCACCGCGGCGCGCGCCGAACTCGGCGAACATGCGCCGCGCATCGAGACCCTGAAGATTCCGGTCGACAAGATCCGCGAAGTGATCGGCACCGGCGGCAAGGTGATCCGCGAGATCGTTGAGAAGACCGGCGCCAAGATCAATGTCGAGGACGACGGCACGGTGAAGGTCGCTTCCGCCAATGGCGAATCGATCCGCGCCGCGATCAAGTGGATCAAGTCGATCGCCTCCGATCCGGAAGTCGGCCAGATCTACGACGGCACCGTGGTCAAGGTGATGGATTTCGGCGCCTTCGTGAACTTCTTCGGTTCGCGCGACGGCCTCGTCCATATCAGCCATCTCGCCCAGGGCCGGGTGCAGAAGACCTCGGATGTCGTCAAGGAAGGCGACAAGGTCAAGGTGAAGCTCTTGGGCTTCGACGACCGCGGCAAGGTGCGGCTGTCGATGAAAGTGGTCGACCAGGAAACCGGCGAGGATCTCGAGGCCAAGCAGAAGGCGGAGCGCGAGAAGGAGCCGGAAGCCGCCGCCGGCGGCGCGGAATAGCTTCCGTATGATATGTGTTCACGGTGAGTTCGAAGGGCGGCCGTCTGGCCGCCCTTTTTCGTTGCGGCCCGTTGCGTTTATCATCGGCCGCAGCATCACCCTTCGCTCCGAGCCTCACCCATGCCCGACTGGTATCGCCTGAAATGGTACGGCGTGCTTGCGATCGGCGCCGGATTCATGGCGGCCGGAAGCTTTGTCGCGGTGACGCGCGATCCCGGCGGATGGCTGGTCGTCGTCTTTTTCGGGCTCGTCGCGGCCATGGCCGTGCATGAGTTGTGGCCGGAGGCGATCCAGGGCTCGCTAATTCCGCCCGACACCATTCTGGCCCGCTTTCCCGGCCCCGTGAAACTCACGACGCCGCGCCGCAAGCAGATCTTCATTCTGATCGGAATCGTCGTGTTCGGCGGCTGCCTCCTGGTCATGGCGCTCTATTGGCCGCTCAGCGCGCTGGAGCGATTCTTTCTGTGGCTCGGCGCAATTGGATGCGCTGCGGCTTTGCCGTTCTTGCTGCTGCCCCTCATCCGGGGATCGGTCTTGCGGCTCGACGCCAATGGATTCGAGGTGTTTCAGGGGTTCAGGCGCAGCGGCTTTCGGTGGCGCGACACAAGCGACTTTGTCGTGGTCGATGTCGGCGCACCGATGGTGTTTTTCAACAACACGGCCATCGACACCGGGACGATCGCCGCGTTCAACCAGCAAATGACCGGCTTCAGCGGCGCTTTGCCCGACACCTACGGCATGGATGCATGGACGCTGGCCTCGTTCCTGAATGCGTGGCGGGAGCGTGCTCTGTCTATCCCACCACCCCCGACACAATCTCACCCAGCGCCCTGAAATCGCGTGCCCGCGACGAGGTCTTGCGCCACGCAAGACCGACGGTCCGGAACGGCTCGGGCCGCGCAAAGCGCAGCAGCTTGACGCGCTCGTCGCGCGCCTCCACCGGCACCGCGATTTCCGGAATCAGCGTGACGCCATAGCCGTTGGCGACCATCTGCATCACCGTGGTGAGACTGGTGGCGCCGAGTTCGCGCAACGTGCCGCCGGTCGCATCGTGGCAGAATGCCAGCGCCTGGTCGCGCAGGCAGTGACCCTCTTCGAGCAGGATCAGGCGCTCCGGATCGATGTCGTCGGCGGTGATGCGGGCGCGGTTCGGCAGCTCGTCGCCCGCGGGCGCCGCGAGCAGGAACGCATCGTCGAACAAGGCCAGCGTCTCGATCTCGGCCTGCGGCGCCGGCAAGGCGATCATCACCACGTCGAGCGCGCCGCGGATCAGTTCCTCGACCAGAAAGCGGGTCTGGGTCTCGCGCAATTCCAGTTCGAGTTCGGGATGCTTCTCCTGCAGCACGGGCAGGAGACGCGGCAGCACATAAGGCGCGACCGAGGGGATCACCCCGAATCTCAGCGTGCCGGAGAGCACTGCGCCACGATGCCGCGCGAAATCCTCGAGATCCGACACCTCGCTGAGGATGCGTGCGGACCGCCGGGCGACTTCGAGCCCGGTCTCGGTCATGGCCACTTCGCTGGCCCGGCGTTCCACCAGAGCGACCCCAAGACTCTGCTCCAAGTCCTTGATCTGCATGGACAAAGCGGGCTGGCTCACGGCGCAGGCATCGGCGGCACGGCCGAAATGCCGGTGCCGGGCCAACGCATCCAGATAACGAAGCTGACGCAGGGTAATCATGCCGATCAGATAATCTTATCGTTGATCCTAATCAATCCGATTGGACCTTATAAAATCTACGAAGCATGGTCCCGCCCGGCAGCCAGACCCCGCTCATTGAGGAGGAGCCAACAATCATGGACGCAAAGACTGACGATAAAGGCCCGGGCAAATGCCCATTCACCGGCAGCGCGCGCGGACCGAAGAACCGCGACTGGTGGCCGGACGCACTCGACATCGAGATGCTGCACAAGAATTCCGACCTGTCGGATCCGATGGGCAAGGACTTCGATTACGCGAAGGAATTCGAGTCGCTCGACCTCGATGCGGTGATCAAGGACCTGCATGCCCTGATGACGGATTCGCAGGACTGGTGGCCGGCCGACTTCGGTCACTATGGCGGCCTGATGATCCGCATGGCCTGGCACTCGGCCGGCACCTACCGCATCACCGACGGCCGCGGCGGCGCGGGAGCCGGTCAGCAGCGCTTCGCTCCGCTCAACTCCTGGCCCGATAACGCCAACCTCGACAAGGCCCGCCGGCTGCTGTGGCCGATCAAGCAGAAATACGGCCGCAAGATTTCCTGGGCCGACCTGATGGTGCTGGCAGGAAACGTCGCGCTGGAGTCGATGGGCTTCAAGACGTTCGGCTTTGCCGGCGGCCGCGTCGACGTATGGGAGCCCGAGGAACTGTATTGGGGCCCGGAAGGCACATGGCTCGGTGACGAACGCTACTCCGGCGAACGCGAACTCGCCGACCCGCTCGGAGCCGTGCAGATGGGCCTGATCTACGTCAATCCGGAGGGCCCGAACGGCAATCCGGATCCGGTCGCTGCGGCGAAAGACATTCGCGAAACCTTCTACCGCATGGCGATGAACGACGAGGAAACCGTCGCGCTGATCGCCGGCGGGCATACCTTTGGCAAAACTCACGGCGCGGGCGATCCCTCGCTGCTCGGTCCGGAGCCGGAAGGGGCCGCGCTTGAGGATCAGGGCCTCGGCTGGAAGAGCAAATTTGGGACCGGCGTCGGCGCACATGCCATCACGGGCGGCCCAGAAGTGATCTGGACCACCACGCCAACCAAGTGGAGCAACAATTTCTTCTGGAACCTATTCGGCTATGAATGGGAGCTGGAAACCAGCCCGGCCGGAGCCAAACAGTGGCGTGCGAAGGGCGCCGGCGCGACGATCCCGGATCCGTTCGATCCGAACAAGAAGCACGTCCCGAAGATGCTGACGACCGATCTGTCGCTGCGCTTCGATCCCATCTACGAAAAGATCTCGCGGCGCTTCATGGAAAACCCGGATCAATTCGCCGATGCGTTCGCGCGGGCCTGGTTCAAGCTCACGCATCGCGACATGGGTCCCCGCGCACGCTATCTCGGCAAACTCGTCCCGAAGGAAGAGCTGATCTGGCAGGACCCGATCCCGCCCGTGGATCATCCGCTGATCGACGCAAAGGATGCCGAAGATCTCAAGGCCAAGATCCTCGCCTCCGGCTTGTCGGTGCGCGATCTCGTCACCACCGCCTGGGCGGCCGCCTCGACCTTCCGCCGCTCCGACAAGCGCGGGGGCGCAAATGGCGCGCGCATCCGGCTCAGCCCGCAGAAGGACTGGGAGGTCAACGAGCCGGCCAAGCTCAAGACCGTGCTGGCCAAACTCGAAGAGATCCAGAAGGGCTTCGGCAAGAAGGTCTCGCTCGCCGACCTGATCGTGCTCGGCGGCAACGCCGGCATCGAGAAGGCGGCCAAGGATGCCGGGATTTCGGTCAAGGTGCCGTTTGCGCCGGGCCGCATGGATGCGTCCCAGGAACAGACCGACGTCGAATCGTTTGCTCCGCTGGAGCCGCGGGCCGACGGCTTCCGCAACTACGTCAACAAGAAGAAGAAGCAGTTCATGCCGCCGGTCGAGGCGCTGGTGGACAAGGCCCAGTTGCTGACCCTGACCGGACCGGAAATGACGGTTCTGATCGGCGGTCTGCGCGTGCTGGGCGCCAATCACGGCGATTCCAAGCACGGCGTCTTCACCAAGGAGCCCGGCAAGCTGACGAACGACTTCTTCGTCAATCTGCTGACCATGGAGACCGAGTGGCAAGCACCAAATGCGGAGGGCATCTATCAGGGCGTCGATCGCAAGACCAAGACGCCGAAATGGACCGCCACCGCGGTCGACCTGATCTTCGGGTCGCACTCGCAGCTGCGCGCCTTTGCCGAAGTCTATGCCTGCGCGGATTCCAAGGAGAAGTTCGTGAAGGACTTCGTCAAGGCCTGGACCAAGGTGATGAATGCCGACCGGTTCGACCTCGGCAAGGACACCCTGCGCGAAGCGGCGTAACCGCCTCAGTCATTGCCGGGCCGCTGCAAAGCGACGCCCCCGCAATCCATCAATAAGAAAGGGCGGCCGAACGGCCGCCCTTTCTCATGATCCCGCGCGCCAGACCAGAAGGATCGCCGCAATCAACGCGAGCGCAGCAAGCCCGGTCAGAAACTTCAACAGCGTGATAATGCCGGCGAAGTTCATCACCTGTTTGTCGGCAACCAGCCGCTCGGTCTCCTGGTCGCTCTGCTGAAACAGCGGATCTTTGCCCATCGCGCCCAGCCTCTCCGCTCATTCCCGCGAAAGCGGGAATCCAGCGCACGTTTTTCCGGATCCTCGCGCGAGGATGAACGGAGAGATTCCGCCTGATAATCTACAGGGCGGAACTCACTCCCCGCTATCCTTGCCGCCAGCCTCCGCGCGCAACGCATCCGGCAGCGGCATCGCGATCACGTTGTAGCCCGAATCCACGAAATGAATTTCGCCGGTGACGCCGGTGGAGAGATCCGACAGCAGATAAAGCCCCGCGCCGCCGAGTTCCTCCAGCGTGACGCCGCGGCCGAGCGGCGAATATTTCTGCTGGAACGCGAACATGAAGCGCGCGTCGTGAATGCCGGCGCCGGCGAGCGTCCGGATCGGACCGGCCGAAATCGCATTGACGCGGATCTTCTGCTTGCCGAAATCGACCGCGAGATAGCGCACCGAGGATTCCAGCGCGGCCTTGGCGAGACCCATCACATTGTAATTCGGCATGGCGCGGTCGCCGCCATTATAGGTCAGCGTCAGCATCGCGCCGCCATCGGGCATCAGTTCCGCCGCGCGCTTTGCGCCTTCGGCAAACGAGAAGCACGAGATCACCATGGTGCGCACGAAATTCTCGCGCGAGGAATCGCAGAAGCGCCCTTTTAATTCGTTCTTGTCCGAGAAGCCGACGGCATGGACGAAGAAGTCGATGGTTCCCCATTTCTGCTTCATGGCGTCGAACACCGCATCGACGGTGGCGATGTCCTCGACATCGCAGGGCATCAGGAAATCCGAGCCAACCGATTGCGCCAGCGGCTTGACGCGTTTCAGCAGCGCCTCGCCCTGATAGGTGAAGCACAGCTCGGCGCCATGCTCCGCGAGCGTCCTGGCGATGCCCCAGGCGATGGAATGGTCGTTCGCGACGCCCATGATGAGCCCGCGCTTTCCCTGCATGAGTTTTGTCATTTGATGGCAGCTTCTGTCAGATGAAAACGTTGCGCTTCCGCCTCCACCACGCCGCCGAACAGCGTGACGGTCAGGATTTCGGTATCGATGCCGGGCTCGACGCGCATGAAATCGATGTTGCCGGACTTGCTGCTGTTGCGGACGCGCAGCGCATCCGCGGAGAACAGCACCCGCCGCAGCCCCTCGCCGGTGCACAGATAGCGTTTGCGGCGGTCGACGCCCTCCTCGTCGGGATAAAGATCGAGGAACAGCCGGATGGTCTGCGTCATGCCCGGCAATCCGGCGACATGAATGTCGACCAGATTGCCGTCGTGCCAGTCGATGTCCTGCCCGGCGAGCCGCATCGGCGCTCAGGCATCGGGATGTTTGAAGACGACCGACGCATTGGTGCCGCCGAAGCCGAACGAGTTCGACAGCACGCAGCCGAGCTTCAAGCCGTCCTTGCGCTCGCGCACGATCGGCATGTCGGCGAAAGCCGGATCGAGCGTCTGGATGTTTGCGCTCTCGCAGATGAAGCCGCTATTCATCATCAGCAGCGAATAGATCGCTTCCTGGACGCCTGCAGCGCCGAGCGAATGGCCGGTCAGCGATTTCGTCGCCGAGATCGGCGGGCATTTGTCGCCGAACACTTCGCGCAGCGCCTCGATCTCCTTGGCGTCGCCGACCGGCGTCGCGGTCGCGTGCGGGTTGACGTAATCGACCGGGATTTTGACGTCCTGCAACGCCATCCTCATACAGCGCACTGCGCCCTCGCCGGACGGCGCCACCATGTCGTGACCGTCGGAGGTTGCGCCGTAGCCCGCGACCTCGGCATAGATTTTCGCGCCGCGTGCTCTGGCATGTTCGAGCTCTTCCAGCACCAGCACGCCGGCGCCGCCGGCGATCACGAAGCCGTCGCGACCTTCGTCATAGGCCCGCGACGCCGTTTCCGGCGTATCGTTGTATTTCGACGACATCGCGCCCATCGCATCGAACAGATTGGACAGCGTCCAGTGCAGATCCTCGCAGCCGCCTGCGAAGATCATGTCCTGCTTGCCCCATTGAATGATCTCGGCGGCATTGCCGATGCAATGGTTGGAGGTCGCACAGGCCGACGAGATCGAATAATTCACGCCCTTGATCTTGAACCAGGTCGCGAGCGTCGCCGATGCGGTGGACGACATCGCCTTCGGCACCGCGAACGGGCCGATGCGCTTGGGCGAGCCCTTCTCGCGGGTGATGTCGGCGGCGTCCACGATGGTCGAGGTGGTCGGGCCGCCCGACCCCATGATGATGCCGGTGCGCTCGTTGACGAGGTCGCTCTCCTCGATGCCGGCATCGCGGATCGCCTGCTCCATGGCGATATGGTTCCACGCGGCGCCCTGACCGAGGAAACGCATGGCGCGGCGATCGATCATGCTTTCGACATCGATGTTCGGAATGCCGGCGACCTGGCACTTGAAGCCGTGATCGGCGAATTGCTCGGCGCGCGAAATGCCGGATTTCGCCTCGCGCAGGCTCGCCAGCACTTCGTTTGTGTTGTTGCCAATGGACGAGACAATGCCCATCCCGGTCACGACCACTCGCCGCATGATTGCCTCGTCAAAAGCTCAGATCGCAGATATCTACCCGTCCGCACCCGCCGCCCCTGCGGGCCGCCGCCCGTCACAACGGTTAACACGTGGCCGGTCCGGCGCAAGATCGCAAGGCGGATGGAGACAGCTCAGGCTCCGGCCGCGATCGGCGCGTCGGGCTTGAACAGGCCGACTTTCAGGTCGCTGGCGCGATAGATCACATTGCCGTCGGCCGAGAGCCAGCCGTCCGCAATTCCGAGCACAAGCTTGGAGCGCATCACCCGCTTGATCTCAAGCCCGTAGACCACCTTTTTCACGCTCGGCAGCACCTGGCCGGAGAATTTCACCTCGCCCATGCCAAGTGCCCGGCCGTTGCCGGAAGAGCCCAGCCAGCCGAGGAAGAAGCCCAGCATCTGCCACAGTGCATCGAGCCCGAGGCAGCCCGGCATCACCGGATCGCCCTTGAAATGGCAGGCGAAAAACCACAGGTCCGGTTTGACATCGAGTTCGGCCCGCACCAGGCCCTTGCCGTGCTCGCCGCCCTCCTCGGACAGTTCCGAAATCCGGTCGAACATCAGCATCGGCGGCAACGGCAGTTGCGGGCCGCCGGAAAACAATTCGCCCCGGCCGCAGGCCAGCAGGTCCTCGAACTCAAAACGCGTCTGGCGGCTCTGCATGCCGGTAATCTTCTCCAGAATATGGGGCTCAGGGCGTCCAGCCCGAACGACGGGTTCGGGCGGTTCCTAACACAGGGGTGAGAGACCGGCAAAGCAGCGGATTTGTGCTATTCTAATCTGGCTAGATGCGAAACGGTTGCAAGTGGCGGCTGGCCCCGGCTATAATTACAAATGCAACCAATCTCGGCCTTGAACCGGGACCAAGGGGCAAAGAGAGAACAATGAACCCACCGCGTACAGTCGTTTTTTCAACGCCGTCCGAAGCCGGTCCGGCGCAACATAACCATCATGCTGCGCACGATATACGGCGCACGGAGCTGAATGGCTGCCCTTGGCATGATGTGAAATCGATGCTGCGCGAAGTCGGGCTGCGTCCGACACGCCAGCGCATGGCGCTGGGCTGGATCCTGTTCGCCAAGGGCGACCGGCATCTGACCGCGGAAATGCTGTACGAGGAAGCGAGCAAGGCCAAAGTTCCGGTGTCGCTCGCAACGGTTTACAACACCCTGCATCAATTCACCGAGGTCGGTCTCCTGCGCCAGGTCGCGGTCGACGGCTCCAAGACCTATTTCGACACCAACGCCTCCGAACATCATCATTTCTTCGTCGAAGGCGAAAACGAACTGGTCGACATCCCGAGCGCGGACGTCACCGTGAACAAGATGCCGGTAGCGCCGGAAGGCTATGAGATCGCCCGGATCGACGTTGTGGTACGGCTGAAAAAGGCCGACAGACGCCGCTGACCGGCAATGTTTCATCCGTCGGGAAGTGCATCGTGGCCGGGCTTCGTCCCGGCCATTTTTGATGACGGCACTTGTGCGGGGCGGCCGGACTTTTATGTGTAGCCGCGGCGTCGCCGCCCGTCGGGCGTGAATCTCGGCACGCCGTTTCTGCAGGCGGGAGCCAAAGGCCATGTTCGACGCCGCATTCAGAGCCTTGCAACAAATGGTCTCGCCGCCGTTCCGGTCGGTGCTGAGCAAGTCGATGCTGCTCGCCATCGTGCTGATCGTTCTGGTCGGCTTCGGCCTGTACAAATTCCTCGACTGGCTCACCGTGAGCGGCGGGCTCTGGGCGGAAACGGCGCTCGGGCCAAACTCGCACACGCCGCTCTCCTGGATCATCTGGTTCGCCTCGATCGCGTCCGCACTCGGCATCGTGGTGGGCGGCATCTTCCTGATGCCGGCGGTGACCGCCCTTGTCGGCAGCTTCTTCGTCGACGAGATCGCCGATATCGTCGAGCGCGAATATTACCCTGCCGACCCGCCCGGCACGGCGCTGCCGCTCGACCGCTCGATATTCGAGGGCGCCAAGACCGCATTGATTGCGGTCGGCGTCTATCTGGTGGCGCTGCCCTTCATCCTGTTCGCAGGCATGGGCTTCGTGATCCTGTTCGTGGCGGCAGCCTGGCTGCTCAGCCGCGAATATTTCGAACTGGCCGCGATGCGCTTTCGCCCGGCCGCGGAGGCCAAGGCCTTCCGCAAGGAGAACGGCGCGCAGGTCTTCGCCGCAGGGCTTCTGATCGCGGCCTTCGTCTCGATCCCGATCGTTAATCTTGCGACGCCGCTATTCGGCATGGCGATGATGGTGCATCTGCACAAGCGGCTGTCCGGACACCGCCCTTCGGCAATTGGGACAGCGGCCGCCGCACCGCTTGGCCGCGCGGAGGACGGGCGCGGGCCGGCACGCTGACGCAGCCGCGGTTGCGGACCGGCCGATTCACGCGCATTTCTGCGTTAACATTACGCTGCGGCGTGCCTTGCGCCGCCGGGCCGCGTGCTGCTGAGTGGTTGGGCTCGCGTTTACGTTCCTTGAAAAAGAGCCCGCGCTGTGCCGCACGGATGCTTTTCGATTCCGTTTCCTTTCTGGTTTAATGCGGACGCAATATCCGCAGGCGAAGGGAGTTCGCACCATATGCAACCGCTCACGGCAGGCATCACCAAGGCGGCAACAGGCATCGACGGCATCGTCTGGAATATTCTCGGCCAGACCTATGTGCCCAAGGTGCTGTCGGAGCAGAATTTCGCCTGGCACGCGACCTTCCCGCCCGGCACCTTCGTGCCGCCGCATATTCATCCGACACAGGATGAATTCATCTACATGCTGGAAGGCAAACTCGATTTCCTGCTCGACGGGCGCGACTATTCGGCGACCGCCGGCGACACGATCCGGCTGCCGATGCAGATCCCGCACGGCATTTTCAACAAGTCCGACCAGCCGGTGAAATGCGTGTTCTGGGTGACGCCCACCCGCAAGCTTTACGATCTGTTCTGGGGCATCCACTCCATGAAGGAGCAGAAGCCCGACGAGGTCGTCGCGCTCGCGGCGCGACACGAGATCATCTTTCTGCCGCCGCCGCCGGAGTGAGTCTCGGCGCGATTCCGCGCGAATGTCCTTGCGACGGCACGACGCTATGGCGCCCCGGTGCGCCGGGCCAGAAACTCGGCCTGCAGCCGCCAGGTCGTGCCGCCGTCCGACGCGCGTTCGCCGCGCCAGCGGAACGAATCCGGGGTTATTTCGCTGAAGCTCCAGCGCGTCGGCGTGCCGTCGTCGTCCTTGCCCATCTGCACGATGTCTTGGCCCTGCGCGCGACCGATCTGGCGCGCATAATAAGGCCGCAGCGGATCGCTCCAGATGATGTGCCAGGCATCCAGTCCGGCATCGTAGACGCGCAGCGTCGTGCCGTAGAACACGCCCGGCAGGATCCAGACATCCTGGATGGCGCGGCCTTGCAGCGCCCAGCGGAAATGGATCTCGCCCGCCCCTTGCTGTACGCGGCCTTCGTCGAGAAACAGCGTGCAATCCATCCGCCAGTCACCGACCAGCCATCCATAGAGACGCATCTGTTGAGCGCGGTCGGCGGCCGGTCCGTCGGACAGGAGCCGCTGCAGGAATCCGTCTTGATCAATGCGCATCGCGGGCGCTCCAGCCATTGCCTACGGCACGCGCTTCTAGACGAAGCTTTCGGCCGCAGACTTGGGAAAAATTGCTATTGTCGCGGCATGACGATGCATTCGCGATTGCTGGCGAAGGGCCGCGGCTGGACCGCACAGGACATCGTGTGCCGCGCCGGACCGCATGACCGCCCGTTCGAGGAGCAGCACGATCTTGTTTGCGTCGCTGCCGTCACCGAAGGCACGTTCGAGTACCGCACCGCGCATGGCAAAGCCACGCTTGCGCCCGGCGCGTTGCTGCTCGGCGATCCGGGATGCTGTTACGAATGCAGCCACGCGCACGCGACCGGCGACCGCTGCCTGTCGTTCCATTTCACGCCGGATTTTTTCGAGGATGTCGCGGCCGCAATGCCCGGCATCCGCCGCTCCGGTTTCGCAAGTTCGCACCTGCCGCCCTCGACGCGCTTGCTGCCGCTGATCGCGGAAGCGGCGGCTGCACGGGACGATGGCGGCAACCTCGAGGAAATCGCGCTTGCGATCGCGGGCGCAGCGATCGCTGGCGCGGCGGGGACCAGCCGCCTGTCACGGTCCCCGAGCGAACGCGACAGGCGGCGCATCGCCGAAGCGTTGCGGCATATCGCGGCCGAGAGCCACGAGACCTTCACCCTTGCCGGACTGGCGGCCGCTGCAGGCATGAGCCCGTACCATTTCCTGCGCACATTCCGGCAGGTTGCCGGCGTGACGCCGCATCAATTCCTGCTGCTGCGCCGGCTCCAGGCTGCCGCCGACAAGCTCCGCGGTACCGGACGCCCCATTGCGGAAATCGCCTATGATTCGGGCTTCGGCGACCTGTCGAGCTTCAACCGCCGCTTCCGCCGCGTCATAGGCATGACGCCGCTGGACTATCGCCGCTCGGGGGTCAGGCCGCTTTCGTCGCAGGGCGGTTGACCTGCTCACGGGCAAACCCCGCAGTCGACGCATAGCCACGCACGATGGCCTTGCGCTCCTCGTAGGACAAAACGTCGTCGATATTGCTGAAGCCGTCCGGTGCGCGCTGCTCCACCGCATCGATCACGCCTTCCGGACCGCCCTTTCGGTTCATCATCACGATCTGCGAGGTCATCGGCAGCCGCTCCCGCTCATAGGCGTAAAGCGCGTGCCGGGCGTGCTCGCTATCGACCAGCCGGTCGGCGAGGCAGCGCGCGTCGAGGATCGCCTGCGAGGCGCCGTTCGAACCGACCGGATACATCGGATGCGCGGCATCTCCCAGCAGCGTCACGCGGCCATGCGACCAGCGCGGCAGAGGATCGCGATCGCAGAGCGGATATTCCCAGAATTCCGGCGTGGCCTCGATCAGCGCCTTGGCATCGCAATAGGGGATGGCGAATTTCTGCACATGCGGCATCAGGTCCTCGAAGCGGCCGAGCCGCGACCAGTCCTCTTTCTTGGGCGTGCCGCCGCCCTCCGAGACCTTCACCATCACCGCCCAGTTCATCAGGCAGCGGTCCTCGCGCGAGCCCTCGGCGATCGGATAGAGCACCAGCTTGCCGGCCATGCCGCCCGCGATCACCATCGAGCGCCCGGTGAGGAATTTCGGCCAGTCCAGCGCGCCGCGCCACAGCACCGTTCCGGTGAAGCGCGCCGGCTCCTCGTTCGGGAAAAGCTGCGCGCGCACGAAGGAATGCAGGCCGTCGGCGCCGATCAGGATGTCGCCGCGCGCCGTGTGAATATGCGAGCCGCCACGATCGAAGAAATAGGCGGTGACGCCGGTCTCGTCCTGGGTGAATGAGCCGAGGCGATGCCCGGTATGGATGCGGGATTCGCCGAGCCGGGCGCGGGCGGCGGCATAGATCACGCCCTGCAGCCGGCCGCGATGGATGGAGAATTGAGGAAAGTCGAAGCCGGCATCGGTGCCGCGCGGCTCACGCCAGATTTCCTGCCCGAGCCGGTTGCAATAGATCAACTCATAGGTGCGGATTGCGACCTGATCCAGCCGGTCGAGCAGCCCGACCTGCGCCAATTCCTTGATGGCGTGCGGCAGGGTGTTGATCCCGACTCCCAGTTCGCGGATCTGCTCGGCCTGCTCAAAGACCTCGCAATCGATGCCGCGCGCGTGCAGCATCAGGGCCGCCGTCAGCCCGCCAACCCCGCCCCCAACAATGATCGCCTTCATATCGCGTTCCTTACACCCGGCGGCCCATTCTGTCCGCGTCGAGGGCAAAAACGCAACAAAATCAATCGGTCTTGGTTGACAGCTCCCGGTTCCGGCCGGCCGCTGATCGTGGGTGGCGATCTGGCGCAGCGGCGATCTCTTTAGTAGCGTCCGCGCCGTGGCACCGAACCTCAGAGACCAGCTCAACCGCCTCAACGAACGGCGGCTCGCGATCCGCGAGCGCCGCCGCGAGGAGCGAGAACGGCGCGCCGCGCTCGGCCGGCGCTTCAGCCTGATTCGCTGGTTCGGCCTCACCCGGACCACGGGCTTCGTGCTGCTGGCGGCTTTCATTGCGATCCGGCTATG
>NZ_JBKBVB010000190.1:0-4800 GCF_046289595.1 Pseudorhodoplanes sp. | reverse complement strand
CTCGATCTTGCCGGGCGCAAAGATCGCGCCCGCGGCGATATTGATGGTCAGAATGCCAAGGCAGGTCGCCAGCACGGCGCCCATGATCTTGTTGAGTTCGAAAGAGTCCATCGGCGCTCCACAGCAGCCCGTGATCGTAAGGCGCGGGCAGGAGCCGCCCGCGGCGGCGCATGATTAGCCGGTTTGCGCCACGGGTGGCAACCCGTATAAGCGGGCGCAGCCCTGCGACATTGGTGGCACCTTGGGACTGCCCGAACGACCGCTCGAATCGATGCCCAAAAGCGACGTCCTGATTCTGATCCCGGCCCGCCTGGCGGCCACCCGGCTGCCGGGCAAGCCGCTGGCGGACATTGCCGGCAAGCCGATGATCGAGCACGTGATCCGGCGCGCCGAGGCCGCGCATCTGGGCGAGGTGATCGTTGCGACCGATTCCGAGCCGATTCTGGCCGCCGTCGAGAAAGCCGGAGCCCGTGCGCTGATGACGAGGACCGATCACGCCTCCGGCTCGGACCGCATTCACGAGGCCCTGCAGATCGCCGATCCGGACGGGCGTGTCCGTATCGTGGTCAATGTTCAGGGCGATCTGCCGACGCTCGCGCCAGACGATCTGCGGTCGGCGGTCGGTCTTCTGGACGATCCGGCGGTCGATATCGGCACCCTCTGCGCCGCAATCACCAAGGACGAGGAGCGGTTCAACCCGAATGTGGTGAAGGTGGTCGGCTCACCGGTTGCGCCGGACCGGCTGCGCGCGCTCTATTTCACCCGCGCCACCGCTCCCTACGGCGAGGGGCCGCTTTACCATCACATCGGTCTTTATGCGTACCGGCGGGCGGCGCTGGAGCGCTTCGTCGCGCTGCCGCCGTCCATGCTCGAAAAACGTGAGAAGCTCGAACAGCTACGCGCCCTTGAGGCCGGTCTGCGCATCGATGTTGCGATCGTGTCCTCGGTCCCGCTCGGGGTCGATACGCCGGACGACCTTGAGACCGCCCGCCGTCTGCTCGCCAATTAACGTCCATCCTCTGTCAATCGTAACGGACCGCATGACCAAAAAGAGAATCTCCTTCCAGGGTGAGCCCGGCGCCAACTCGCACCTCGCCTGCCGCGAGGCCTATCCCGATTACGAGCCGATGCCGTGCCCGACCTTCGAGGATGCCTTCGCGGCGGTGACCAGCGGCGAGGCCGCGCTCGGCATGATCCCGATCGAGAATTCGGTCGCCGGCCGCGTCGCCGACATCCATCACCTGATGCCGCGCTCGGGCCTGCACATCGTCGCCGAATGGTTCCTGCCGGTGAAGCATCAGCTGGTGGCGCCGAAGGGCGCGACGCTCGACGGCATCAGGACGGTCGAAAGCCATGTCCATGCGCTCGGTCAGTGCCGCAACATCATCCGCAAGCTGAAGATCAGGCCGATCGTCGCCGCCGACACCGCGGGCTCGGCGCGCGAGGTCGCCGAGCGCGGCGACAAGACCTGCGCCGCGATCGCCTCGCGCCTTGCCGCCGAAATCTACGGCCTCGACATTCTCGCCGACGATGTCGAGGACGAGGCGCACAACACCACGCGCTTCATCGTGCTGGCGCGCGAGCCGCAATGGGCGGAAGGTGGCAACGGCCCGGTGGTGACGACCTTCATCTTCCGGGTGCGCAACATTCCGGCCGCGCTCTACAAGGCGATGGGCGGCTTCGCCACCAACGGCGTCAACATGACCAAGCTCGAAAGCTACATGATCGAGGGCAATTTCTTCGCCACGATGTTCTACGCCGACATCGAGGGGCATCCCGACGACCACAATGTCGCGCTGGCGCTCAAGGAGCTGGAGTATTTCTCCAAGGAGACGAAGATCCTCGGCGTGTATCCCGCGCATCCCTATCGCGCGACGTTCAGGGAAGTAGCAGAGTGACGGCACGCTGAATGATCGCACAATGACGTAATTTCGGATTTTACGGCATGGCGCTATCGCAAGGCTGCGCGACGCCGCCTCGTGTGACGTCCCGGCCATGAACGCCAACTCGACACAAGCCGCCGCAGAAATTTCTGCGGCGGTATCCGGCGGGCGCGAGAATTAGAACGAATCGAACTTGTCGTTCCGCGCCTTGGCAGTTCCCAGCGCGCCCTCTAGCGGACGAATTACGTGGTTCGTCCATGCTCGCTGGAGTCCTTCTTCGACGGCTGCATGCATCGAGCGCGGCGCCTGCTCTTCGAACCACTTTTTTAGGTGGTTCTGAACATGCCCCTTGAACCCCGTTCTGTAGTCAGCTTCGCATCGCGTCCAGAGGTCGCCGGCTTCCGAAAGTACCGGTCGACAGACTTCAGCCGCGACAGTTCTCGCGCCCGCCAAGAAATTTTCAAACCATTTCTCCGCACTCTCCGAGAGTGCGATAAGGAACTTCTGGCAGCTCGCGTATTTTTTGTCCTTGATCAGATTCTTAAGCGCAATCCTGATTTGGTCGTAAGCTTCGCGAGCTCTCAGGTTCGCATCTTCCGCAGCACCGGACCCCAATGCGTGATAAACGTCGAAATTCCACCAAGAGCCGGCTCGACTGACTGAGGCGAGCAATGACTTTTGGTGAGTGCCGCGATCAACGATTTGCCGCAGCAGCGCCTCGAAGAACGGCCGAACGGAAGGAGCCAAATCTCTGATCTGGTCGAGCACGGTTTCGAGATGGCGAACTGCTTCTCGCAATTCTGCCTCGGCGCTTTGCTGCGCACGGTTGTCGATCAGGGCGTTGACGGCTTCCGCAATCCGTTCCAACCGGCCGGATTCACGCCGGCGGATTTCGGAGATCCTCGCTAGAAGCTGCTGGTTAACGTCGCCAGGATCATCTTCTGAAGCGTTGAAGAAAAGAATCGGCATGGCGCCGAGGCCACGCCGTTCGAGCTCGCGCCGCGCATGATCGCGTTTGATTCGGCGTCCTTGATCGACCGTTTCGACGTCTAGGCCAGTCGAATCGTCCGCAACCGTCAGCGCTTCTTTTTCTTTATCCAACACGAGCAGGACTGCGCGTTCTGCGAACTGCTGGAGGGCCCCGGTATCTGCTAGTTGCGTAAAGAGACTGTCGTAGTGTGGACCAGGCGCGTCCCCGAGCGTCGTGCACAGCACTGGCAGCGACCTCGAGTCGTCCAAGATGGCTTGGATGTCTGGACGCGTTGCAGCGCCATCGATGCCTTTTGTGTCAATCGCTTCGATCTCGAATTGAGAGCCTTCCATGATGGAGAACGGAACGGTCACTCTAACGCGCGCCGGAAGAGAAACGGTTGGAGCGTTGCCAAGGTTAATGTCGGAGTAAGTTTTCTTCAGCCAGTTGCGACCTTCGATCTCGCTCACACCGGTCCAAACCAACTCACGCTCCGTTCTCTTGAACAGCTGCAAACGCTCAGCGATTGCTGATTGCAGTTCTTCGACCGAAGACGCGTTCCGGGCGAGTTCGCTCTCTTCGCGTCGGCTCTCGACTCGGCCGTCCGGGTGCTTCACTTCTTCAGTTTTCAACTTTGCCATATTGCGAAGGGCGCGCTCGACTTCGATAGAAGGGCCGCGGCTCTCCTCCGGCGGTCGCTTCTCGCCCGACCTGCTATTCCAGAGGTCCAATGCGTACTCCCGGACCAGTCGATAGATTTCTTCGTTCGGCTGGGGTTCGATCGAAATCCGAAAGCGGATCGTTCCCGGTCCCTTTTCGACAGGTTCGCCCCTCACCGCTGCTTCGCAAAGCGTAGTTCGGCTGCGCTGAGTCGCGAGGAGGCACTCGTCACGCAGATCGCGGGGCTGCTTGCGGGAGGGACGTACCAAGCCGGTTAGGAAGCAAAGAGCAGTTGTCTTGCCGTCGCCGATCTTGCCAATGAATGCGATGTGGTGCGTGAGATTCGATAGGTAGCGAGCTGACGCGATCAGGCGTTCACGTAAGAATTGCGCTTGACCGGACAACGATTGGGGTAGTGCGGGATCGTTGATGACCTGCTCGTCGAGCCGTTGCAGCAAGGTCATTGCGTCCACGAGCGAAACTGCATCCGGATGCCAAGGGTCTGGGGGATCGATATCCACCCAGCGTGTGGCAAGGATGCGCTGATACAGAGCCGCCGCGTCACCACCGATCGCCTTCAGGTACTCGACGATCTCTTCGGCTGCCGCCTGCGCGGCTCCGGTTTCCCACCGTGACACGCGGCTTGGATGGACCCCAAGGGCTTCGGCCAAGTCTGACTGCTTAGGGCCGGCCTCCTTTCGCAGGCGTTCGAGAACTCGGCCGACGTCACTTGGGATTTTTTGCATGACACTCTCCGACGGTGTGCGTTCGCCATATGCATATATGCAAAGATGAGCCGAATGCAATCAAAATGTGCCTTGGTGGGCGTAGGTCGGACGGTTCTGGCCCCTAAGCCATTGAAAATTATGAAAACAATGAAGACGACAACAGCGCTGCCCGCGTCACTCCGGGCTGCCGACCTGATGCCGTCCACCTTGGACGACAAGTATCGCTCGATTGAGCTGGTCTGGTCGAACGGTGCGCGCGTGCGGCGCCAGCCGTTCTTCGGCGAGCCGTTCGACGAGGAGCTGAGCATGGACCCTGCCGAAGTCCATCTTGATCGCCCAACGCAGGTGCGCCCCCTCTCAACATGCACGATCGATTGGCGCTTAAGGCGGTGATCGGTTCGGTGGTCCCGGGTACGGCGTGTATCGAGGACGGCCGCGGACTAGGTAGTGGACTCATAATGCCTGAGCCAGAGGCGTGACGCCGCCAGTGCGATGGCAGCAAGAAAGTTCCTGGCAAGCTTGTCGTATCGGGTGGCGATGCGCCGGAAGTGCTTCAGCT
>NZ_JBKBVB010000189.1:0-4865 GCF_046289595.1 Pseudorhodoplanes sp. | reverse complement strand
CGTCCGTACTCGGTCCGGCCACCACGGTCCCCCAAGTGACGAAGGCGCATCCTTCGCCGGAACCCAGCAGCTTGGGCCTCCATGCGGCGCGCCACGTCTCGCGCGCCCGCACGGCCACCGCATCCCGCCCCGCGTCTTGTGACGCTGATCAGACGCCCCTTGCTTTGGGGCGGGATAGCGGGGACTATATTCCTATTTTGTGCCGGATGTCAAGAGTGCTCGTAACGCATCGGGTGACGCGCAATGCGGCGGTCAGATTGGATGAAGGATGGTCCCGGATGCCGGTTGGCGCCGTTCGGGGTCCGCGAGGCGCGCCGCGTAACCGCGATTGCCAGCGAAGCAAACCTGGCGGATGGGCTCTGCACTGACACCGTGCCGCATTTGACATCGCGGGATGGCAGACTATGATCACCACTAAATGATACACAAGTACCGTATGCCGGTACACGCAAGGGAGGACTGAACGGCCGCCCGTTCCGGCCCGGTTCGCGCATCGCATGAAACGCATCGCCCTCGAAGAGCACTTCCTCGCCCCCGGCTTCGAGCAATACTGGCTCAAGACCGTGGAGGACGTCGATCCGGCGCTCTATGGCAAAGTGCTGACGCGGCTGAACGACTTCGGCGAAGAACGGCTCGCTGCGATGGAGACGTCGGGCATCGCCATCGCTGTGCTGTCGCTGGCGGGCCCCGGGGTGCAGATCGAACGCGATGTCGCCACCGCGACCCGCAAGGCGCGCGAAGCCAACGATTTCCTCGCCAGGCAGATCGCAACCGCGCCGGACCGCTATCGCGGCTTCGCCCATCTCGCCGTGCAGGACGCCAAGGCCGCGGCCGACGAACTGGAACGCTGCGTGCGCGAGCTGAAATTCTCCGGCGCCATGATCAACGGCCACACCAACGGACTCTATCTCGACGATCCGTCCACCTATCCGCTGTGGGAGCGCGCCGAGGCGCTCGGCGTGCCGCTCTATCTGCATCCCGCCGATCCGGTGTCGCCGATGCCCGCGCTCGACGGCTATCGGGGTTTGAAGCGCGCCACCTGGGAATGGACGGTGGAGACCGGCACGCATGCGCTGCGCATCGTGTTCTCGGGCCTGTTCGACCGATTCCCGAAAGCCAAACTTGCGCTCGGCCATCTCGGCGAAACCCTGCCCTATCAGCTCTGGCGCTTCGACAGCCGCGCCAGGCTCTATGGCGTGAAGCTGAAGAAAAAGCCGTCCGACTACATCCGCGAGAATATCGTGGTGACGACCTCGGGCATGTTCTCGTTCGAACCGATCGATTGCGCGCTGAAGGCGCTGGGCCGCAAGAATGTGATGTATTCGGCCGATTATCCTTTCGAGAATCCGGCAGAAGCCGGTGCCTTTCTCGACGAATTGCCGCTCGATTCTGCGGTGATCGACGACATCGCCTGGAACAATGCGGCGCGTTTGCTTCGCATCGGAGCTCGATCATGACCATTGCGGTAAACCGACCGGCGCGCGCGCCGGCCGGCGGCAAGCCGCCGGAGGACGGTCTGGAAAAGGGACGAGAAAAGAACCAGGAAAAGAGTCAGGTTCAGGTGATTGCGCGCGCCGCATCGATCATGCGCGCGCTTGAGGATACCACGACGGGTCTCAGCCTCGGCGAAATTGCGCTGAAGGTCGGGCTCGCGCGATCCACCGTGCAGCGCATCGTCGCGGCGCTCGAGACCGAGAAGCTCGTGGTCCCGGCCTCCCCGGCGGGCAGGGTGCGGCTCGGCCCCACGATCCTGCGCCTTGCCGGCTCGGTGCGCACCGACTTCGTCGCGCTGGCGCGTCCGTTCCTGATCGAATTGTCCAGGGAGCTGCACGAGACCGTCGATCTCGCCTCGATCAAGGGCGACCATCTGGTGTTTATCGACCAGGTGATCGGCTCGCAGCGCCTGCGTACCGTCTCCGCGGTCGGCGAATCCTTTCCGCTGACCTGCACCGCAAACGGCAAGGCTTATCTCGCCCAGCTCGACGACGGCGCGATCGAGGCGCTGGTCGGAAAGACCTACAAGGCCCGGACCCCGCATACCATCACCGGCCTGCACAACCTTCTGGACGACATTCGTGCTGCGCGCCGCGACGGCTTTGCCGTCGACCGCGAGGAGCACACGCTCGGCATCTGCGCCGCGGGCGTCGCGCTGCGCGACATGCTCGGCAATTACGTTGCGATCTCGGTGCCGGTGCCGGCGCAGCGCTTCCATGCCGAGCGCGAAACGATCTGCGAGCGCCTGCTCGCGACCAAACGGACGCTGGAGCAGCATCTCTCCAGCACCACTGCCTGAACAAAAGGAGGAACCGCATGGCGAAAATTCGCGGCGTCGATTTTGAAGAAAACCTCGCCAATGCGATGGGGCTGGAATTCTACAACCTCTCGCATCGCTTCGGATACCAGTCGCCGAACTGGCCCTATTTCGAAGACGTGAAGATCGAGCGCATCCACTATATGGCGAAGTCCGGGGTGCTGTCGCAGCGCATCACCACCTCGATGCACAATACGACGCATATCGACGCGCCGGCGCATGTCGTGCAGGGCACGCCGTTCATCGACGAGGTGCCGCTGCCGCACTTTTTCGGTTCGGGCATCGTGGTCTCGATCCCGAAAAAGAAGTGGGAACCGATCACCTATGACGACCTGGAAAAGGCCGCCGGCAAGGTGGTGCGTCCGCGCGACGTGGTGATTGTCAATACCGGCTGGCATCATCAGTACGAAGATTCCGAGGACTATTTCTGCCGCGCGCCGGGTTTCGTGCCCTCCGCTGCCGACTGGTTCGTCGAGAAGAAGGTCAAGGTGGTCGGCCACGACACCCAGGCCAACGACCACCCGCTGGCCACTGCAATCGGTCCGCAGCGCAACGGCCCGCTGCATCCGCATCTCGCCGAGGAATACAAGGAATGGTCCGGCGGACGCGACTGGAAGGACGATTTCCCGGAATGGGAGCCTGTCCACCGCAAGCTGTTCTCCAACGGCATTCTCGGCATCGAGAATGTCGGCGGCGATCTCGACAAGGTGACCGGACGGCGCTGCACCTTCGCGTTCTTTCCGTGGAACTGGGACCGGGGCGACGGCTGCATCATCCGCCTCGTCGCCATCATCGATCCCAAAGGCGAGTATCGCATCGAGCGCGGGGAGAAATTCTAATGATCGTCCGCCGTTTCAACGAAGCAAAACCCTACGAGGCGCCGAACCATCGCGGCTATATCTCGCTGCGCCTGTTCGGCGCCGAAGCCGGCGGCTCCAAGGAGATGATCGTCGGTCTCTCGCATTTCCTCCCCGGCGGCGGCGCCGGTCCCGACGCCTCGCCTCCGGAGAAGGTCTACTTCGTCGTGTCAGGGGAGCTCACCGTCATCGTCGACGGCAAGGAGCATGTGCTGAAGGCGAACGACTCCTGCTACATCGGCCCGAACGAGGAGCGCGAGATCATCAATCGCTCCAACGAGGTCTGCACCATCGTGGTGGCAATGCTGCCGCCACGGAAGTGAACCAAGGACGTGGTCATGCCCGGGCTTGACCCGGGCATCCATCGTCCTGCGCAAGGTCGATGGATTGCCGGGTCAAGTCCGGCAATGACATTGCGGAAACAGCGCGACACAATGTGAGGACGTCATGTCCGAAGACTTCCTGAAAAATCCCCTTTCCCTGTTCGACATCCGCGGCAAGACCGCGATCGTCACCGGCGCGTCCGGTGCGTTCGGAGCGCTCGCCGCCAAAGTGCTGGCCGGCGCCGGCGCCAATGTCGTCATCGCCGCGGGCAATGCCGCGGAACTGAAAAAGACCGCGGCCGAGTGCGAGGCGCTTGGCGCCAAGGTCGAAGCCGTTGCGGTGCGGCCGAACTCGGAAGCCAATTGCGAGAAGATCGTCAAGGCCGCTGTCGATAAATTTGGCCGGCTCGACATTCTGGTGGTCGGCTCCGGCAAGAACGATGTCGCCAAGATCGTCGACATGGCGCCGGAGCGCTTCCTCGACGTGATGGATGCCAATGTCACGCAGAGCTGGCTGATGGCGCGCGCCGCCGGCAAGCAGATGCTCGCGCAGGGCAAGGACGGCAAGACCTCGGGCAAGATCGTTTTGATGTCGTCGGCGCGCGGCCTGCTCGGCCATCCCGCCGGATACACTGCCTATTGCGCGTCGAAATCGGCGGTCGACGGCATCACCAGGGCGCTCGGCTGCGAATGGGGCGAGACCGGCATTACCGTGAACGCGATCGCGCCCACCGTGTTCCGCTCCGCGCTCACCGCCTGGATGTACGAGGACACCGACAAGGCCAAGGGCGTGCGCTCGGCGTTTTTGGCGCGGGTGCCGAAGGGTCGCCTCGGCGAACCGTCGGACCTTGCGGGGCCGCTTCTCTTCCTCGCCTCGTCGGCCTCGGATTTCTATACCGGCCACATCCTGTATGCCGACGGCGGTTATACGGCGGGCTGAGATGTCTCGGAAAGCACGCATCGCCGTCATCGGCGCAGGCCTGATGGGGCACGGCCTCGCGCAGGTCTTTGCGCTCGGCGGCCATGACGTGGCCATCACGGATTCGTTCGCCGCCAATCTCGACACGGTGAAGGCGCGCATCAGCGCGAACCTCGCCGATCTCGGCGACGACGCGAATGCCGTGAACCGCGTCACGCCGGTTGGCGATCTTGCAGCGGCGGTGCGCGATGCCGATTTCGTGGTGGAGGCGGTACTGGAAGATCTGCCGCTGAAGCAGACGCTCTTCGGCAACATCGAAAAGCATGTGCGGCCCGATACGATCCTTGCCAGCAACACCTCGGTCATCCCCATCAAAAAGATCATGGAGGGCCTGACCCACCGAGAGCACTCGCCAGGCACCCACTGGTAGAGACAGCCCCCTCTGGTGCCGCTGG
>NZ_JBKBVB010000044.1:0-33262 GCF_046289595.1 Pseudorhodoplanes sp. | reverse complement strand
TAGGAAGAAAGCCCGACGCGCGGGGGAACCAAACCCACCCCTTGAAGTGCGCGGTCGCTCCCCCCGCACAGGCCCGCAGCATTCTTCTGTTGCCGCCGGGAACCTATCGGGCGGCAGCCTTGCGCCTGCCGTCCAATGCCAAGATCGCAGGAACGCGCGGCGCGACGCGGCTCGTGCTGTCGCGCGCGGCCTCGCTGTTTGCCGCAAGCGGCAGCGCCAATATCGATGTCGCCGGACTGGTGATCGACGGCGCAGGACTGAAGCCGCAGGACGGCCGTGCACTCGTCCATCTCGCCGATGCGCACGACATCCGCATCATCGATTGCGCCGTCGTCAATGCCGGACGCAACGCCGTCTCGCTCGAAAGGTGTTCCGGGCTGGTCAGCAGTTGCACCATCGAGGACGCCGGCGACGGCGCGCTGTTTGCGATCGACTCCACCGGGCTTCGCATCGCCGGCAATGTGATCCGCCGATCCGGCAACAACGGCATTCAGGTCTGGCGCTCGGCTTTCGGCAGCGATGGCACCATCGTCACCGGCAACCGTATCGAGGACACCCGCGCCGATGCCGGGGGCGACGGGCCGTACGGCAATGCGATCAGCGTCTTCCGCGCCGGCGATGTCATCGTGCGCGGCAACCGCATCGACCGCTGCGCCTTCTCGGCGGTACGCGGCAATTCCGCCTCCAATATCCAGATCGCGGGCAATGTCTGTACGCGCATGGGCGAGGTCGGCATCTATTCGGAATTCTCGTTCGAGGGCGCGGTCATCACCGGCAACACCGTAGACGGCGCGACGTTGGGCATCTCGGTGACGAATTTCGATGTCGGGGGCCGGCTCGCCGTGGTGCAGGGCAATCTCGTCCGCAATATCACGGCGGGCGTCAGCGAGGATCGCGGCGCGGGAATTGCGATTGCGGCAGACAGCGTGGTTACCGGCAATGTGGTCGAGGATACCGCCGTTATCGGCATCGCGGTCGGTTACGGTCCTTATCTGCGCGACGTGATCGTCAGCGACAATGTGCTGCGCAAGGTGGGTATCGGCGTGGCCGTCAGCGTGGTGCCGGGTTCCGGCTCCGCGCTCATCGCCAACAACCTGATTGCCGAGGCAAGCAACGGCGCGGTGGTCGGGATGGAATGGGAAAAGCCGGTCACCGGCGACATGGCGAAGGACGGCGTCGGCCGCCATGCCCATGTGACGCTGAGCGGGAACCGGGCGCGATAGTCCGGCGACTCACGCCGCCCTTGTCCGGCCGCATCCCTGTCCCTAACTTGAGCCGATGCAATCCCCGCTGCCGATACGCCGGGCCTGGCGAAAAACCGTGATACTGACATTGCTCGCCCTTTTCCTCGTGCCGGTCGCGGCGCGGGCCGCCCTGTTCGTTTTCGAAGACCGCCCCAGCGGATGGCGCAACGCCGACTGGTCGAGCGTCGGCGCATTGCCGTCCGCGGCCGAACATCCCGAAGCGCGGGTGCTGTTTTTGTCGGGCCGGACCGGCGGCCTCAAGGGTGCGGTGGCGGTGCATAGCTGGGTGGTGTTCAAGCGTCCGGGCGCAAAAAGCTGGACCCGCTACGATGTGGTCGGCTGGGGCAATCCGGTTCGGCTGAATGGCTGGGCGCCGGATGGGCGCTGGTACGGCTCGGCGCCGACCGTGGTTGCCGACATCCGGGGCGCGGAGGCGGAAGCGATTATTCCGGCGGTCGAAAAAGCCGTGAAGGATTACCGTTACGCCAATTATGGCGACTACCGTCTCTGGCCCGGCCCGAACAGCAATTCGTTCGTGGCCGCGATCCTTCGCGATATCCCTGAAATCAGGGCCACCTTGCCGCCGAATGCGATCGGCCGCGACTTTCGGCCCGGCCCCTACCTCGGCTGGACCGACAGCCGGACCGGCATCGAGCTCAATCTCTACGGCCTGCTCGGCGTGAAACTCGGCTGGGTGGAAGGCGTGGAGTTCAATCTCGGCGGCTTCGTCGCAGGACTCGACATCCGGGATCCGGCTCTCAAGCTTCCCGGATTTGGACGGATCGGGCTGCCCTCCTCCACCGCCAATGCCGCGCTCGCGCCATCAAGGTAAGGTCCTGATGCGATTCTGAAAAACGCACATGCCCATCGGGTCATGACGGCGTGCGGGGGTCTCGGTCCCGGGGTCCACCGATGGTCAGCCCGGGCAATGGGAGCGACGGGGGGATTTGTCCGGGAATGTCGACTGCACGCAAACCGCCGCCAGTTTTGTCCATCATTGTCCCGGTGCACAACCATGCCCGCAAAATCGGCCCGATCCTGATGGCGCTGCGCCCGTTCCGCGACCGCAATTCCGAAGTTATCGTTGTTGACGGCGGCTCGAATGACGACACTCCGATGCTTGCAAGGCCGCTGGCCGACCAGGTGATCCGCTCACCGTTCGGACTGGCGCGGCAGATGAACGAAGGCGCCAAGGTCGCAAACGGCTTCATCTTCCTGTTTCTGCATCCCGATACCCAGCTGCCGCTCGATGCCGACACCCAGGTGATGTATGGGCGCTCGCGCGACACCTCGGTCTGGGGCCGTTTCGACCGGCGCATTCAGGGCCGGCACATGATGCTGCCGCTGATCGCACGCTTTCTCAACTGGCGCTCGCGCGCGCGCGGCGTCGCGGACTTCGACCAGGCGATCTTCGTTCAGCGCGAAACCTTCTTCCGCATCGGCGGCTTCAGCCATTTGCCCGTACTGGCCGATATCGAACTGAGCGAGCGGCTGCGCAAGATTTCGCCGCCGATCTGCGTCACCTCACGTGTCACCGTGCCGGGTGACCGCTATGACCGTGATGGCATCTGGAAAACGTTGCGCACCAAGACAGCGATGCAATGGCGCTATCGGATGGGTGCGAAGCCCGAGCAGCTTGCACGGCGATACGGCTACGAGCATGGCGCCAAGACACGCATCACAAACGACGCGATATGACGGCGCAAGGGCAATCCGCTCACAGCCTGATCCGCAACAGGCCCGCGATTTCGCCGACGATACCGCGGCGGAATAGCAGCACGCAGATCACGAAAATCACGCCCTGAATGATCGTCACCCATTGCCCGAACTCGGCAAGATAATTCTGCATCGCAATGATGACGAAAGCGCCGACCACCGGCCCGAACACGGTACCGAGCCCGCCGACCAGCGTCATCAGCACCACTTCGCCCGACATCGTCCAGTGCACGTCGGTGAGCGAGGCGAGTTGCACCACCAGCGCCTTGGTGGCGCCGGCGGTGCCGGCAAGCGCAGCCGACAGCACGAAAGCCAGCAGCTTGTAGCGGTCGGTCTTGTAGCCGAGCGAAATCGCGCGCGCCTCGTTCTCGCGGATCGCCTTCAGCACCTCACCGAACGGCGAATGGATGATCCGGTAGATCAGCAGGAAGCCGCCGAGGAACACGACAGCGACAAGCACATACATCGCCCCGGACGAGCTGACGTCGATCAATCCGAACAGTTTATGGCGCGGCACCGCCTGGATGCCGTCCTCACCGCCGGTGAACGGCGCCTGCAGCGCGAAGAAATACATCATTTGCGCCAGCGCCAGCGTGATCATCGCGAAATAGATGCCCTGGCGCCGGATCGCGAGCGCGCCGGCAACGAGACCGAGGCCGGCCCCGGTCAGCGTGCCTGCGATAATCGCAAGCTCTGGCGTGAAGCCCCATGATTTGGCGGCATAGGCTGCGACATAGCTCGCCCAGCCGAAATACAACGCATGGCCGAACGAGAGCAGGCCGACATAGCCGATCAGGAGATTGAACGCGCAGGCGAACAGCGCAAAACACAGGATCTTCATCATCAGCAGCGGATAGATGAAGACCGGCGCAGCGATCACGAAGGCGGTAAGGATCAAGAAGCCGATGAGCTCGCTGCGCGAAGTTTCCGCCGCCGCAGGCGTGACGGGCGCGGTGATGGCTTGTTCGCTCATGTCACGCCGTCCGTCCGAACAGGCCCGCGGGCCGGATAAGCAGCACGATCGCCATGATGACGAAAATCACGGTGTTGGAGGCCTCGGGGAAAAACACTTTGGTGAGCCCCTCGACCACGCCAAGCGCAAATCCTGTGACGATCGCGCCCATGATCGAGCCCATGCCGCCGATTACCACGACCGCAAAGACGACGATGATGATGTCGGCGCCCATCAGCGGATTGACGCTGTAGATCGGCGCCGCCATCACGCCGGCGAGCGCGGCGAGCCCGACGCCGAAACCATAGGTCAGCGTGATCATCAGCGGCACGTTGATGCCGAAGGCGCGCACCAGACCCGGGTTTTCGGTCGCCGCGCGCAGATAGGCGCCGAGCCGGGTGCGCTCGATCACGAACCAGACGGTCAAACAGACCACCAGCGAGAACACCACCACCCAGGCGCGGTAATTCGGCAGGAACATGAAGCCGAGATTTTGCCCGCCCCGCAGCACGTCCGGCACCTGATAGGGAAGACCGGAAGAACCGTATTGCTGCCGGAACAACCCCTGAATGATCAGCGCAAGACCGAAGGTGAGGAGCAATCCGTAGAGATGGTCGAGATGATAGAGCCAGCGCAGGAACAGACGTTCGATGATGATGCCGGTGATACCGACCAGGATCGGCGCCAGCAGCAGCGCTGCGAAATAGTTGATGCCGAAATATTGCAGCAGGAAATACGCGGCAAAGGCGCCCATCATATACTGGGCGCCGTGGGTGAAATTGATAATGTTGAGCATCCCGAAAATCACGGCAAGCCCGAGGCTGAGCAGCGCGTAGAACGAGCCGTTGATCAGGCCGAGCAGCAGCTGGCCGAACAATGCTTGCGAGGGGATGCCGAAGATTTCGAACATGGTTCGCAGCCCGGGGAGCGCTCCCTCCCCCGTTCAGAGGGAGGGAACAGCATGCTTCATTTCTTGACCAGCGGGCAGTCACCCTCGGCCATCGGGCGGAAAGCCTGATCGGCGGGGATGGTGGCGCGGACCTTGTAATAGTCCCAGGGCCCCTTGGACTCTTCCGGCTTCTTCACCTCGAACAGATACATCGGGTGAATCTTGCGGCCGTCCTGGCGCACCTCGCCCTTGCCGAACAATTTGTCGTCCGTCGGCATTTCCTTCATCTTCGCGACCACGGCCGCACCGTCGGCATCGCTCTTGAGCGCTTCCACGGCCTTCAGGTAGTGCATGACCGCGGAATAGACGCCGGCATGAACCATGGTCGGGTGAACGCCCTTGAATTGCGGCGCGAACTTCTTGGCAAACTCACGATTGTTGTCGTTGAGATCCCAGTACCAGGCTTCCGTCATGATCAGGCCCTGGGCCGTCTTCAGGCTCAGCGCATGCACGTCGGTGATGAAGGCAAGAAGCGCGGCGAGATTCTGGCCGCCCTGCACGATGCCGAACTCGGACGCCTGCTTGATCGAGTTGATGGTGTCGGCGCCGGCATTGGCCAGGCCGATGATCTTGGCCTTCGAGGTCTGCGCCTGGAGAAGGAACGAGGAAAAGTCCTGACCCGGGAATGGATGGCGCACGCGGCCGACCACCTTGCCGCCGTTCTTTTCCACCACTGCCGCGGTGTCGCGCTCCAGTGCGTGGCCGAAAGCGTAGTCGGCGGTCAGGAAGAACCAGGAATCGCCTCCGGTCTTGACGATGGCATTGCCCGTGCCGTTGGCGAGCGACCAGGTGTCGTAGGTCCAGTGGATGGTGTTCGGCGTACAGGCCTTGCCGGTCAGATCAGAGGTCGCGGCACCCGACACCAGGAAGACCTTGTTCTTGTCCTTGACGATCTGGTTGACCGCAAGCGCGACCGAGGAGGTCGGCACGTCGACGATCACATCGACCTTGTCGACATCGATCCAGGTGCGCACGATGTTGGAGCCGATATCCGGCTTGTTCTGATGGTCGGCGCCGACGATCTCGACCTTCATGCCTTTCGCAGCGGCGCCGAAATCCTCGACCGCCATGCGCGCGGCGATCACCGAGCCCTGTCCCGACAGGTCGGAATAGGTGCCGGACATGTCGTTCATCACGCCGATCTTGATGACGCCGTCGGTATATTGCGCCGCGGCCGGGCCCAAACCGATCGCGCCGGCAAAGACCGCAGCGCCGAGCAGGTATCTCGCCTTCGATTTTGTCATGTATTCCTCCTTGTTATGAGGCGTCGCTTTTTTGGACACCGTTATACGCCAAGATAGTCGTGCAGCTTATCAAGGTTCTGTTCGAGCTCGGAACTGAGCAGTTTGTCTACTACCCGTCCGTGTTCCATCACATAATAGCGGTCCGCGACGGTGGCGGCGAAGCGGAAGTTTTGCTCGACCAGGAGAATGGTAAAGCCCTGCGATTTCAGCGCGCGGATGGTGTTTCCGATCTGCTGGATGATGACGGGGGCAAGACCTTCGGTCGGTTCGTCGAGCAAGAGGAGTCGCGCGCCGGTGCGCAAAATCCGGGCAATGGCCAGCATCTGCTGCTCGCCGCCGGACAGCTTGGTGCCCTGGCTGGAGCCGAGCCGTTCTTTGAGGTTTGGAAACAATTCGAAGATGCGCTCCAGCGGCAAACCGCCCGGCTTGACCACCGGCGGCAGCATCAGATTTTCCTCGACCGAGAGGCTCGCGAAAATGCCGCGTTCTTCGGGGCATAGCGCGATGCCGGCGCGCGCGATCTGGTTCGACGGCAGGCCGATCAATTCCCGGCCCTCGAAACGGACCGAGCCGGTGCGCCTGCCCACCATGCCCATGATCGATTTCAACGTTGTGGTCTTGCCGGCGCCGTTGCGTCCGAGCAGCGTGACGACTTCGCCGGGATAAACCTCAAAATTGACGCCGTGCAGGATGTGCGACTCGCCGTACCAGGCCTGCAGATTCTCGACGGCGAGGAGCGCAGTGCGCGGATCAAGCATGGCCGGTCCCCATATAGGCCTCGCGCACCTGCGGATTCTCCGACACGGTGGCGTAATCGCCTTCGGCGAGAATGCGCCCGCGCGTTAGTACCGTAATCTTGTGCGACAGATTTGAGACGACCGACAGATTGTGCTCGACCATCAGCGTGGTGCGGTCGGCGGAGACGCGCTTGATGAGAGCAGCGATCCGGTCGATGTCCTCATGCCCCATGCCGGCGGTCGGCTCGTCGAGCAGCAGCATTTCCGGGTCGAGCGCTAGCGTTGTTGCAATTTCGAGGGCGCGTTTGCGGCCATAGGGCAATTCGACCGCAGGCACCGCCGCAAATCCGGACAGGCCGACATCCTCGATCAGCCCCAGCGCCCGGTCGTTGAATTCGTTGAGGACGGTCCGGGACCGCCAGAAATCGAACGAACCGCCGCGTTTGCGCTGCAGCGCGACCCGCACGTTTTCCAGCACGGTCAGATGCGGAAACACCGCAGAAATCTGGAAGGAGCGCACCACGCCGAGCCGGGCGATATCGGCCGGCTGCATCCCGGTAATGTCCTCGCCCTTGAAGAGGATCTGACCGCGGGTCGGGGTCAGAAATTTGGTCAGAAGATTGAAGCAGGTGGTTTTGCCGGCCCCGTTCGGGCCGATCAGGGCGTGGATGGTGCCCTGCTCGACCTTCAGATTAACGCCATTGACCGCGACGAATCCGGCGAATTCCTTGGTCAAGTCCCGTGTTTCGAGAATAATACCGCCACTCATGCCTGCGACGCCTGCCCAACGTCCGTCCCAATGCACATGACTGCACGTCTTGCCAAAATGGTAAAGCCCGCCCGCGAAAAATCGCGGACGGGCTCTTTTCTGCTTTCCTTCCCGGCGGCCGGTGCCGGTCTTACTTGACCTCGACCTTGATGGCGGCCCGGAACACATCCCGCCTGTCTGCGGGCACCGGCTTGGCATTCTGCGGGGTGGCCGGTTCGCCCTTCTTCTTGATGCCTTCGATGGCAATGGCGCGGGTCGCCTTGCGCTTTGAGTCTTCCGCAACCGAGCGGGCGACATTGCCGGTGAAGTTCTTCACCGTGGTCAGGGGCGCCTTGTCGAAGTCGTTCTTGATGCCGTCGACGTCCTTGCTTTCGCTGCAGGTGGCGATCACCTGTTCGAAGCCCTTGTCCTGCATCCTGAAGATGAACGGCGCGTTGGGTCCGGGGAACTGGATTTCCTGACCCGCCTTGACGGCATTGTTCTGCTGGAACTTGTTCGGCAGCAGCACGGTCGCGGTGCCCTTGTCGTCAAGATTGACCAGCGTCAGGAAGCAGCTCCGCTTGGCAACCACGGTAAAGACCGGAGTATCGCCGACCTTGTACACGTCCTTGTCCGACGTCAGCGACAGACCCTCGTTGCTCACGGGCTTGGCGACCTCCTTGCGGGCGGCGCTGACGCTGGAGCCATTGGCGGCGCCGGCGACCTCGACCTCCTCCATGTCGGTGATGGACTTGGCCAATTCGCGGAAGTTGTTCTCGAACTGATCGCGCGGGATCGACCCCTGTTGCAGGCGGCGGATCAGCGGCCGGAACCTGCGCTCGGCATCCTCCGCAGCCTCCTCGAAGTCCTCCTTGTTGAAGCCGAATTCGGCCGCAGCAAGGGTGAGGTCGAGATCGTCCTCGTAGCGCTTGGCGAGCGCGGTGATCATCTCGACACCATTCAGCTTGAGGTTGGGATCGAGGCCCGCCCGGTACATGGCGTCCTGGAAGCGCTTCATGTCGGACTCGATGATCTTGTCCATGCGCTCGGTCGGGATGTAGAGCGCCTCGACCGCCTCACGGGTCTTGCGGTCGAACGACTTGCCCGACAGCACGACGTCGCGCACTTCGTCTTTGGCCTTGCGCATGCCCTGGTCGTGGCAACCCATGCAGGACAGGCCGTTCACCACCGCCAGATCCTTGCGCGACAGGTCGCGAACGATCTGGGTCGGGCCCTTGTCGAGCTTCTTGCCGTCGGCTTCGTTCAGGTAATAGCCCTGGAAGCCGTTCGGCAGGCTCCAGATGGTCTCGCCGCCGTCATGCTCGAAGCCGTCCTTGACGAAGCCGTCCTTGCCGCCCGGGCCGAGCGGGAATTCAAAGAAGCTCTGCTTGCCGCGGTTGCCGGCGAAGTCATAGGACGTCCAGAAATAGCCGGCGCGCGAGGGATGGCGCTCGATCATGCGGTTGTTCTGGCTGACGCCGGACTTCTGGAATCCTGAACGCTGCGCGATGAAGCGCTCGATATTGGCCTTCAGGTCGACGCCTTCCTGCTTTGCCAGTTCCGGGAAGGTGTCCGGCAATTTCAGAAGCTTGTCGTAGAGCGGCGGCTGCGATGCTGCGAAGGCGAACCAGTCGGCGCGCACATAAGGCTTTTGCGTGCCTGTGGTGCTGGTGAGGACCGACCGCAAATCGCTGTCCGGCTGCAGGTTATAGGGATAGCTCGCAAGGACCGTATCCCAGTCCTTGGATTCCCAGCCAAGATCGTCGAGATTGAAGCGAATAATGGTCTCATGGGGGTCCGCAGTTTCCAGCCGGACCACGTCGGACGAACGGCTCAGACTGTTGAGCAGCTTCACCGCGCCCTGGCGGAACACCTTCATCGCCTCGTCCTTGGCGCAGGCATTCTTCAGATGCGTGAGCGTCAGGTAGCGGGTGCCCTTCTTGCGGTGATTGGGCATCTTGGCGAGATCGGCCGAGATGAAGCCGAGCATGTCTTCGTTGGAGACGAATTTTCCCGGTTCGCATTTGCCGCCAGCCTGGGTGATCCAGAGCTCCAGCGCCTTCAGATCCGCTTCACTGACCGAGGGAAACTCGGTCGCGCCCTCATATTCCGTGTCATAGGGCATTTCCCGGTCGACCATCTGCTTGAAGAGTTTCGAGCCGAACGGATTGCCCGGGAGGATGTAATTGGGATTGGCGGCAAGCTCCTGGAGATTGAGCACGTTGCCGAAATTCTTCGACGGCCGTTCCCGCACCGTGAGCTTGCCTTCCTGATGGCAGCGGGCGCAGTGCTTTTCCAGCACGTCATAGGCCGCTTTTTCCACCGGATCGGTGGGCACCGGCGGGACGGTGGCAGAGGCGGTTCCGGAAAGGGTCAGCGCGATGCCGAAAGCGGCCGCCGCTGCCAAAGCCTGAACCGGCTTATTCACTCTAAGACGACCGCTCATTGTGGGTCTCCCATAACAAGGCGTTGCGACGCGCGGCGCCACTGCGCCGTGTCGGACATTTGTGTGCGTGCCGCAGCGGCGCGTTCAAATGGGTCGAAACCGAATTCGTCAAAGCGATGTGAAATGCTGCTCATATTCGGGTAGAAGCCGTGCGCGAGGATGCCCGCCTTCGTCGTTTGCCGATCATAAGCCGAATTCGGGAAAAACCTGCAGATTTTTTGCTGCTGTCCCGGCAAGCCCAGTCAAAATTCGGTTAGGGACTGTTCGCAGTTTCGGCAAAAAAGACCCGCCCGGCGGGGACATGCCGGACGGGTCATGCGGACCGGTACAGGGTGGAAGGGGCGCGAGCACCGGTCACACGATGGGCGATCCTGCCGGGCGGCAGAAGCGCAACCGAAGTGTCACGGATTGGTCGCGCTGTGCGCGTCGCAGGTTCAACGGACAGACCGGTTCTGCCCTCATTCGAAATACGGGCGGGGGCTCTCACCGGCCCGCCTGCGGCCATAACCAGTCCCGCACGGCCCGCCACACGAACGACAGTTTCGCCCCAAGCCAGTCGCGCGGCGTCTCCGTCAAAGACGACGGGGCGCCGTCGTCATCGCCGCGCGGATTGGCACGCCGCCACTCGCTCGGATTCTCGAAGCGGCCAGACCAGACTCCTCGCTTGTCGGCGCGCGCTTCGGCTTCTACCGCGTGGTAGGGATTGGTATGGCCGCGCCGGCTGCGCGTCGTGGCATAGCCGGCGCGGACCATCTCCTCGGCGAGGTCGCGTCCGCCGGCCTGACAGACCGCGATATTGCGGCCGAAACGATCGATGGAAACGATCCGGCACTGGACCGGATCGGTGCCGATGATCCGGCGAAGCTCGGTTCGGGCGCGCATGCCGCAGGACCAGGAATGGCCTTTCGCATCGATGCATTCCTGATGCAATTCCGGCGCATCGATGCCGAAGAGCCGGTAGCGTTCCTTGCCGAGCGCGAACGAATCGCCGTCCGACAGGCGAACCGGTTGCGGTCCCTTCTGCGCAACAGCGAATCCGGATGGAGCAACAGCCAACACGATCGTCAGGACGGCCTTCAGCAGCATCAGCTACCGGCCGCCGCCCTGCGCCGCACCGCCGGCGATCGCATCGGACCGGCCGCCAACCGCACGCAGCGCTTCGTAGGCGTCGGCGAGGCCAGCGCCGAAATCCTTGTCGCGGCCCGCAGGTCCGAGATCGCGTGCCGTCGACAGCAGCACGCGACGGACCGAGTCCGGCGACAATCCCGGTTCACGCTCCAGAATGAGTGCGGCGATGCCGCTGATATGCGCCGCGGCAAACGAGGTGCCGGTGGTCATGTCATAGTTGCCGCCCGGTGTCGGCAGCAACAGCCGTACGCCCGGCGCTGCGACCGCAACATGGTGACCGCGGTTGGCCCCGCGAAACAGATTGTCCTGCGCGTCGGTCGCGGTCACTGCAATCACGTTGGGATCGGAGGCTGGGAATAGCGGCGGCGATTTCGGCCCCTGGTTCCCGGCCGCGGCGATCAGCACGATGCCGCGTTTGCCGGCGGCGGCGAGCATGCGTGCCAGGATCGGATCCTGCGGACCCGCGAAGCTCATGTTGATCACGCGCGCACCCCGCCCCACCGCCCATTCGAGCCCTTTGAGGATACCGAAGGTGGTTCCCTCGCCATTGCCGGTCTCCGGATCGAAGGCGCGAACCGCAAGAATCCGCGCGCCCGGCGCGACCCCGGTCAGTTTCGAACGCGCGACGATGGCGCCGGCAATGCTGGTGCCATGGGCGTGCGGAGCGCCGTCGCCTCCGGCCGGGTTGAATGCGTCTTCGATCGTGCCCTGCAATTCCGGATGACCCGCATCGATACCGGAATCGATCACGGCAACCAGGATACGCTCGCCGCGCGACAATTCATGTGCGCGCGGCAGCCGCAATTTGTCGACGGCATACTGAATGCCCTCGCCGCTGCGCGATTGCTGCAGCGTGTAGCGATAGTTCGGCTGCACCGAAAGAATCGCGCGGTCGGCTTCGAGACTGCGGATCACCGTTGCGACATTGCGTCCGTCGGGAATTGTCCAGCGGAACATCGTGGTCCCGCTCAGTTCGAAGGTCTGCGACTCCTGGCGGTTCAGACGGTGACGGCGCGCCAGGGCATCGACCTCCTGCTGGCTCGGACGGCCGGACACCTCGATGACGACTTCGTTGGCGACGAAGCGGCGCTCGCCGGGCAAGGGCAAACCCGAGGTGCGCCGCGGCTGCGCCTCTTGCTGGAGCGGCTCGTCCACGCCCGGCGCGGCGCGCGCTGCGGCATTGGGGGACGGATTCGGCCGGGATGGCCTGGCCTGCGACTGCGATTGACCCGGCCTTGTCTGTTTCGCCGTCCTGGGCGGCTGCGGATTGGCCGGCGCGCTCTGCATCTTGAAGCTGCGGCCCTGCGACGCAGGCCGGTCATAGGCCTGCGCAATGGCGGTCTGCGCAAGCGCCGGATGCGAAACGCCCGTCAGCCCGGTCAGCACCAGGGCCGCCGGCGCCGCAAGACTGCGAAGATTGCGCAAGAGCTGCATGATCGAAAGCCTCCGCAAGGTCCGATCGGCGACGCGGATCCCATCCAGAGGGTGCGCCGCCGCACCCGCTAATTGGTCGCGGGAACGGCGAAGCTTACCACCTTGCTGTCGCCGAGCTTTCTCACGATTTCGGCAGCCTGTTCCTTCTGCGCCGGAACGCGCAGCCGGAAGAAGCCGTCCGCCGGACCGCCGACAATCGTGGCCTTGTTGGCGTCCAGAAACTCGGCGATCTCGGCCGCGGTCGCCTGCGGCGCGAAGCGCACCAGTGCCTCGACGCCCTGCGCGGCTGCCGTCGTCACCGCCGGAGCCGACGCCAGGTCGGGCGCGCGGCCGGTCCGCTCGCCGACCAGCGTACCGATCACGCCGGCCTGCAGCAGCAGCGCGATCGCGGCGACACCGCCGGCATAGGCGAGCGTCCGCGGCGACAGGCTCGCCATGAATTCGGTGATGCGCCCCATCAGATTGAACGAGGCCACGGCCGGCGCGCGCGCCGGTTCGGCGTCGATCTTCTCGAACAGCGCCTTCATCGCGCGCTGCGACGGCGCACCGAGCGATTCGTTGCTGGCGATGGTCTCGCCGAGCTCCTCGCGCACCATTTCGAACTGGCGCGCCAGTTCGTTATCGTTCGCCAGCGCCTGCTCGACTCGCGCGGCGTCGCGGCGGCTCAGCGTGCCTGCGGCATACCAGGGCAGCAGGAGCTCGATCTCTTCGCGCTCGGGCGTTCTGTTCATTGCCGTGTTCATGGCCAACCTCTTTCGATTCCCGCCGCCCTCAACGATTCCGCCAATTTCTTGCGCGCATAAAACATGCGCGTCTTGACGGTATTCTCCGGGATGCCGACGATCTGCGCGACTTCTTCCACGGACTTCTCGTGGTAGTAGACCAGATCGATGATCTCCCGGTGCTCCGGCGTCAGTGTTTCGATACACTTGCGCAGGATCACGCTCGTATCCTTCTTCTGCATCGCGGCTTCGGGGGTGTCGGAGACATCCTCGATCGCCTGTGCAGTTTCATCGTCCAGTTCAGCCTCCTTGCGCCCGCGAAGAGCGGAAAGAGCCTTGAACCGCGCGATGGCGAGCAGCCAGGTCGACACCGCGGAGCGGCCCTCGAAGCGTCCGGCTTGCCGCCAGACATCGAGGAAGACCTCGCTGATCAGATCCTCCGCCGCGGACTCGTTACGCACCAGGCGAAGGACGAACCGGTAGACCCGTACATGGTGCCGCGCGAACAGCACCTGCATGGCGAGCCGGTCACCGCCTGCGATCCGCTGGATCAGGACTTCGTCTGATGTTTGCTGCATCGGGACGGCCGGCTCATGGTTTGGTCGCGGCGGGGCCGGACCCGGTTCAAATGGATGTGAGCGAATTTTACTGGCGGGGCCGAAAGTTTCCCCCGTTCTTCCTAATGCAGCGGCGGGATATTCCCAATAGGGGAATTTCGTCATTGTTATCAATGACTTTTCTCAATCTATCGGGTATTGTTTCAAGCCATGAGCGCGCCCTTCACCCTGGAATCGCTAAATTCGCTGCCGCTGCCGGCGTTTTCCGCCGCCGTCGGCGAGGTCTTCGAACATGCGAGCTGGGTCGCGGATGCCGCGTTCGGGCACCGTCCGTTCGCAACCGTTGCGGCGCTGCACGAGGCGATGATGGGCGTGGTGCGATCGAGCCCGGCGGAGCGCCAGCTCGCCTTCATCCGCGCGCACCCGGAGCTCGGATCGAAGGTGAAGCGGCTCGACATCACCGCCGACTCGCAGGCCGAACAGGGCTCGCTCGGCCTCGACCGGCTGAGCGATGCGGAGTTCCAGACCTTTACCGAGCTGAATGCGGCCTATCGCGAGAAATTCGGCTTCCCCTTCATCATCTGCGTGCGGCGCCACACGCGCGACTCGGTGCTGCGGCAATTCGCACGGCGGCTTTCGAACGATGCCGAAACCGAGCGCAACACGGCGCTGGATGAAATCGCCTTCATCACCCGCCTGCGGCTTGTTGACCGGGTCGACGGTCCGGGCAAACCCAGAACCGAGGGGCGGCTGTCCACCCATGTCCTCGACAATGTCAGCGGCAAGCCCGCCATGGGTGTCGCTGTATCGCTGTACGAAATCGGCAAAAGCGCGCGCGCCTTGCTCAAGGAAACCTCCACCAATGCCGACGGCCGGACCGACCAGCCGCTGATGGCGGGGGCACCGCTGCGGATCGGAACCTATGAGCTGCACTTTGCGGTGTCGGACTATTTTTCCGCCAAAGGCGTCGTCCAGGCGGAGCTGCCGTTCCTCGATGTGGTCCCGATCCGCTTCTCGATTTCAGAGCCGGAGGGTCATTATCACGTCCCGCTCCTGGTTACGCCCTTCGCCTATTCGACCTATCGCGGAAGCTGACATGACCAAAATGCCGGTACCCGGGCGGCTTCTCACGGCTGCAATTGCCGTCCTTTGTGCGCTTCTTCATCCTGCGGCCGCGCAGGACATACACCCGCCGGCCGATCCCACATGGTCGGTGCCGCAGATCGGCGCCCTGGCCTATGATGCTGCCGGCATGCAAATCCGCCGCGGCCACGATCTTGTCACAGCGACCTCGGTCTGGATCGGCCCGCATGTAACGGACGAGGCAAAGCGCTTTGCCGGCAATAACCTCGCCTGCTCCAATTGCCACCTGAATGCAGGCACCAAGAAATTCGGGCTGCCGCTCTGGGGCCTCTATGACAGTTTTCCGCAATACTCGGCGCGCGCGGGCGCGGAAATCACGATCCAGGACCGCGTCAATTCATGCATGACACGCAGCATGAACGGAAAGGCGCTGCCGGATGACTCCGAGGAGATGCAGGCTTTCGTCGCCTATATCAAATTCCTGTCCGCCGGCACCAAGCGCGGTGAAAAGCTGTCGGGACTTGGCGCAGGCCAGATGCCGCTCCTGAGCGATGCCGCGGACCCGCTCCGCGGCCGGGCGATTTACGCGCGCGCCTGTGCGCAGTGCCACATGCCGAACGGCGAAGGCGTGCTGCGCAACCGCGAAGTGCCGTCTTTCGGCTACCTCAACCCGCCGCTCTGGGGCCCCGACAGCTTCAACGACGGCGCCGGCATGGCGCGGCTGATCACTGCCGCAAACTTCATTCACTTCAACATGCCGAACGGCACGAGCTATGACGAACCGCGGCTGACGCAACGCGAATCCTGGGACGTCGCCGCCTATGTGATCTCGCAACCGCGGCCCAAACGCGCCGGCCTCGAACGGGACTTTCCGGATCGCCTGCAAAAGCCGGTCGATACGCCCTATGGCCCCTATGCCGACGGCTTCAGCCAGGCCCAGCATCGGTTCGGACCGTTCGGCCCGATCGAAGCGGCGATTGCCAAACTCAAGGCAGAGAAAAAGAACTGATCTGCACAAGCCCTTGCTTTTCATCATCATGAAAGCCGGCAGGGTGGTGCAACACGCGGCGCTGCGCTAGGACAAGCTGCGGCTTGCGCGCACGCGACACCACAAAGACGACCGAGGAAACGATGATCGATCTCTATACATGGACCACCCCGAACGGCCGCAAGGTTTCGATTGCGCTGGAAGAGCTCGGCCTGCCCTACAAGGCGCATCCGATCGATATTTCCAAGGACGAGCAATTCGCTCCCGACTTCCTGAAGATTTCGCCGAACAACCGCATTCCGGCGATTGTCGACAACGACAACGGAATGTCGCTGTTCGAGAGCGGCGCGATCCTGATCTATCTCGCCGACAAGACCGGCAAGCTGATGCCGAAGGACGGCGAAGGCCGCTACCGCGTGATCGAATGGCTGATGTGGCAGATGGGCGGCGTCGGCCCGATGCTCGGCCAGGTGCATCACTTCGTCAAATACAACAAGGGCAAATCCGCTTATGCCGAGGAGCGCTATGCCAAGGAGGCGCAGCGGCTGTACGGCGTGCTCGACCGCCGGCTGGAGGGCCGCGACTTCCTCGCCGGCGACTATTCAATCGCCGACATCGCGACCTGGCCCTGGATCTCCCGCTTCGAATGGCAGGAGATCGACCTCAACACATTCCCGAATGTGAAACGCTGGTACACCAACATCGCGCAACGTCCCGCGGTACAGCGCGGTTACAAAGTTCCAAAGGACGTCGGCGACGTTCCGATGCCGTGAAGGTTGCGAACCGGCGGCGCCTGATGGTTAACCCCACGCAAACAAGCGCCGCTGGCACCGCCTGGGTGTATGAATGGTAATGCTTGATTCAGAACAACGGTGAATTGCAAACAAGATTTTACGGTTTTCCAAGCCGCGGCGCCTATTCCGGACACAATCACAACAAGTCCGGGAGCGGCGGACCTTGTTCCCCTCTTCGCCTCGCATCTCTTTTCGCGGCTTGCTGCTGGTGGCGCTCGGCCTGATCGGCACCGCCGTGGCCGCCATTGGTATTACGATTGTGGCGTTGCGGCAGGATGCGATTAGCGATGCGGTCAACAACACATCCAAGATCGCGACAGTGCTCGCCCAACAGACCGCGGAAGCGGTCCGGGCCATCGATAATGCAGCATCCGAAATCGCCGAACGCCTCGGCAGTCAGGATGCGCTTGAACATGGCTTCGATGCGTTTGCCCGGAGTGAGGCCGCCCACCGTTTTCTAGCCGACCGGTTGTCCCGCATTCCGCAGACCGAAGTCATTGCCCTGATCGACAAGGATGGCCAATTCGTCAATGCCTCGCGTGGCTGGCCGGTCAAGTCCGTAAACTTGTCGGACCGCGACTATTTCGCTTACGCGCGCGATCACGGCGATCCGAAACTGTTTGTCAGCAGAGTGGTCCGCAACCGCGTCAGCCAGCAGCAAAACGTATTTTTCGCAAAGCGCATCAACGGCCCGAAGGGCGAGTTTCTCGGCATCGTCCTCGCCGGCATCAAACCCGCTTATTTTCAGCATATCTATCGTTCGATACAGGGAGTCGACAGCCAGTCCTTCGCGCTGCTGCGCGACGACGGCACGCTTCTGGTGCGCTACCCCGAGCTGAGAGATGCAACCGGCACGCGCCTGCCGCCAACGTCGAAATGGTACCAGATGGTACAGAACGGCGGCGGGCTCTATACGTCATTGACCGCCTTCGACGGAACGCAGCGACTGACTGCGATCCGGCCGCTGGAAAACCTGCCGCTTGTCGTCAATGTCGGGATACCGCAGAGCGAGGCGCTGGCAAGCTGGAGGCACCGCGCAACGACGATCGCAATCGGTACCGCACTTGCGCTGATTTGCTCTCTGCTCCTGATCTATGCGCTCTATCACCAGTTCGTCCAGCTCGCCGAATCGCAAGCGTCGCTGCGCGAACGCGAGGCCAGGCTCGCGGAGAAAACCGCCGAACTGGAGGAGGTCAATTGCCGTCTCGACACCGCCGTCGACAACATCATCCAGGGTTTGGTGATGTTCAATTCCGCGGGAGAAATGGTCCTCTGCAACAATCGCTTCATCGAAATTTACGGGCTGAACGCGGAGCAGGTCCGGCCCGGCATTTCGATCCGGGAGGTGCTTGAGCTCCGGACAAAAGCCGGAAGCTTTTTCGACGATATCGACGCCTATATCGACGAATTGATGAACAGCATGCGGGCGGGCAAGCCGCTGGTCAAGATCACGCAAGCTGCCGACGGCCGCTCATTCTGCGTCACCAATATGCCGACAGCGGGCGGCGGCTGGGTTGCGACGCACGAGGACATCACCGAACGCCGCGCCAACGAGAAAGAGCTGCAGCAAACGCGAAACATGCTGCACACGGTGGTCGAGAACAGTCCGGAGATGCTCGTCGTCAAGGACGTCCGCAGCGGCAAATTCGTATTCTTGAATCGCGCCGGAGAGGATCTGCTCGGCATCTCGAGGGAGAACTTCGTCGGCAAGACCGTTGAAGAAGTCTTCCCCAGAGACACAGCGGAAAGAGCGAAGCAGAGCGACGAGAATGCCCTGCGTAGCGGCCAGTTCGTCATCGAGAATCGCCGGGTGCAAACCCTTGACGGGCGCGACCGCTATATTACCTCGAAACGTTTTGCGATCCGGAACCAGCAGGGCGAGCCAGAATATATCCTCAATGTCGTCGAGGACGTTACCAAGCGCCTGCGCGGCGAACAGGAACTGCAACGCACCCGCAACATGCTGCGCGCGGTGGTCGAAAACATTCCGGAAATGCTGGTGGTGAAGGACGCCGCGTCCGGCCGTTATGTCTTCGTCAACCGTGCAGGCGAGGAGTTGCTCGGCATCGAGCGCGATGACATGGTCGGCAAGACCACCGAGGAAATATTCCCGAGGGACGAGGCTCAGAAGATCGTCATGCGGGACAAGGAGGCGCTCCGGATGGGGCAGCTGAAGATCGATTCGCACCTCACCGTCACGCCCGACGGCCGGCTGCGCGACATCGTCTCCAAACGTGTCGCCATCGGCGGCAAGGATGACTCGCCCGAATATCTGCTGACCGTTATCCAGGACGTCACCGAACGCAAGCGCAACGAATCCCGGATCGCCCATCTCGCGCACCATGATCCGCTGACCGACCTTGCCAATCGGGCCGCCTTCAATGCAAAGCTTTCCGAAACGCTGGATCACATCGCGGCGGCGAATGGCCGGTTCGCGCTGCTTGCCATCGACCTCGACCGTTTCAAGGAGGTCAATGACCTGTACGGGCATGCGGCCGGGGACAAGGTTCTGCTTGAAATTTCGAGACGGATGAAAGAGGCCGTCGGCAGCGGTGCGTTCCTTGCCCGGCTGGGCGGCGACGAGTTCACGGCGATCCTGACCGACGACGCCACCCCGGAGAATACCGGGGCACTGGCGCAGCGGTTGATCGATGCGGTGTCCGGCGAAATCGACTGCGACGGACGCAAGGTCCGGCTCGGAATGAGCATCGGCGTCGCCATGTATCCGGCGGACGGGACAGATATGGCGGCCTTGTTGCGCAATGCAGACGCGGCGCTGTACCGCGCCAAGGCCGAGGGCCGCAGCGGCGTCCGCTTCTTCGAAGCCGAGATGGATCGCATGCTGCATGACCGGCGCGCGCTTCAGGCCGACCTGACGCTTGCGGTCACCCGCAATGAACTGCAGCTCTATTACCAGCCGCAGGCTCGGATCTCGGGTCAGGTCATCGGTTTCGAGGCGCTGCTGCGCTGGGATCATTTGCGCCGCGGCTTCGTTCCGCCCGACACCTTTATTCCGCTTGCCGAGGAGAGCGGTCTGATCGACCGGATCGGCGAATGGGTGCTGCGCGAGGCCTGCCGCGAGGCGGCGGCGTGGCGAAACCCGCTGCAGATCGCAATCAACCTCTCCCCGGTGCAGATGCGGCAGGCCGATCTCGTTCCGATGGTGCATTCGGTGCTGCTCGAATCCGGCCTTGCGCCGGATCGTATGGTGCTCGAGATCACCGAAGGCGCGCTGATGGACGACTATTCGCGCGCGGTGTCGATCCTGCGCCGGCTGAAGGCGCTTGGCGTGCGCATCGCCATGGACGATTTCGGCACCGGCTATTCGTCGCTGTCCTATCTGCAGTCGTTTCCGTTCGACAAGATCAAGATTGACCAGACCTTCATCGCCAATCTTGAGCGCAACACCCATTCCGGCGCGATCGTGCGCGCGGTGCTGGGCCTGGGCCGCAGTCTGAACCTGACCACGGTCGCCGAAGGGGTCGAAACCCAGACCCAGCTTGCGATATTGCGCGGCGAGGGGTGCGACGAGATGCAAGGCTATCTGATCGGACGGCCGCAACCCATTGCCGAATATGCCGAGCTCATTGGCGCACCGTCGCGCAAGCGGCGCACAACCGTTGCCAGCTGAGCGGCGACGCCGGTTCCGCGACCGCGATAAGACCTTTTCAGGGTCGCAGCATTTCCACAAAACCGTCCGGTTTCGACAGCATCAGGCAAACTTCATCGGGGGACATCCGCGGGGACGTCTCGGACGACAATTCGATCGCTTCGCGCAGCCGGCTGCCGTTTGCCTGCGCGGCAGGGAGAATTTGCGCGCATGAAGCTTGCGCTCACGATTGTCGGCGCCGTCCTGGTCGCCAGCACGACAAAATTCGGCTCGGAAGCGGTTCATCTCGAGCATTGGCGGGCCGAAGCAAGACCGGCCTTCGCGCATATCGAACTTGCCGGCCTCAATGTCGCGGAAGACCAGCCGGTCAAGGTCGCGCTGAACCCGGTCCCAAGCGCGGAAATCCAAGGAAGCCTTGCCGCGCTGCGCGCGCCGGAAGGTCCGCCGCTGCCACCGCCCGATGTGACGCTGGAATCGATTTGCTACGGCATCGCCTACGCGGCCGAGATCCATGGCATTCCGGCCGGGTTTTTCGCGCGCCTGATCTGGCAGGAGAGCCGGTTTCAGCAGCGCGCGGTCAGCCCCGCGGGCGCCCAGGGTGTCGCGCAATTCATGCCGGCGGTGGCGGCGGAGCGGGGCCTGCGCAACCCGTTCGACGCACTTGCCGCCCTGCCGCAATCGGCCCGCTTTCTGCGCGAGCATCTCGACACATTCGGCAATCTCGGCCTTGCCGCAGCCGCCTATAATGGCGGGGCACGGCGGGTCACGGACTGGCTGGCGCGCCGCGGCCCCCTGCCTCAGGAAACGCGCGATTACGTGAAGATCATAACCGGCCACGACGCCGAACGCTGGACCGAGGAGAATCACATCGAGCTGCCGGTGCACCTGCCCTCGCGCGCGCCCTGCGAGGGCATCGCCGACCTGTCGCGCGACGCCGAGCCGGCCAAGGTCGCTGTGCAACTTGAACCGCAGGTGGCCAAAATCGTCGAGACCGCCCGTATTGCAGCAGCCAAGGCCGAGGCCGCAGCAAAAGCGCGGATCGCCGCCGCCAACGCCAAGCGCAACAGGCAGCTCGCCAAGGGCAGCGGTCCCAAGGCCAAACCCGCCCAGACCGGGGCACAGCCGGCAGCCACCAAGACCGCGTCCAAGCCGGCGCTCCCTGCAAAGATTGCCGAGCGTGCGCCGACCGACCGGCCGGCAAAGACGGCCAGGACCCGGCTCGCGGAGACCAGCGCCGCCAAGCGCTGAGGCCGCGTAGCCGACGCCGCCGGTTGCACAATCCAGCCCGCTCCTTTGCGTGGATCATGATGCCGTCCGAAAACCGCTTCGCACTTTTCGGCGTCATGCTCTAGAACAGGGCGTTTTGGGATTTCATCATGGCGTTCGACACCATCATCCGCGGCGGCACCATTGCGACCGCCTCCGACACCTTCTCCTGCGACATCGGCATCAAGGACGGCCGCATCGCCGCGCTCGGCGCCGATCTCGGCACCGCGAACGAGATCGTCGACGCCACTGGGAAGCTGGTTTTGCCGGGCGGCATCGACAGCCACGTTCATATCGCGCAACCGTCCGGCCCGGACATCGTGATGGCCGACGACTTCGCATCGGCCACGCGATCGGCGGCCTTCGGCGGCAACACCATGGTGCTGCCCTTTGCCATGCAGCAGAAGGGCCAGTCGCTGCGCGAGGTCGTCACCGACTATCACAGGAAGGCGGACGGCCAGTGCTACGTCGACGTCTCGTTCCATCTCATCATCGCGGATGCGACCGATGCGGTGCTCGGCCAGGAGCTGCCGGCGCTGGTGCATGACGGCTACACCTCGTTCAAGGTCTTTATGACCTACGAAGGGCTCGCGCTGTCCGACATCGAGATGCTGAATGTCATGAGCGTGGCGCGCGACACCGGCGCACTCGTCATGATCCATGCCGAAAATTACGACGCAATCCGCTTCCTGACCGACCGCCTCGAACGCGCCGGCAAGACCGAACCGCATCACCATGCAACGTCGCGTCCGATCCCGGTCGAGCGCGAAGCCACCTACCGCGCGATCTCGCTCGCCGAATTGATCGACGTGCCGATCATGATCGTGCATGTCTCGAACGGCGAGGCGATGGAGGAAATCCGCAGAGCACAGCAGCGCGGCCTGAAGGTCTATGGCGAGACCTGCCCGCAATATCTCGTGCTGACGGCGAAGGACATGGAAGGCCTCAACATGGAGGGCACGAAATATGTCTGCTCTCCGCCGCCGCGCGACGAGGCGAGTCAGCAGGCCTGCTGGCAGGGGCTGCAGCAGGGCGTGTTCTCGCTGTTCTCATCCGATCACTGCCCGTTCCGCTATGACGATCCCAAGGGCAAGCTTGTGCCGAAGGGCCGCACCTCCTTCCGCTGGGTGCCGAACGGCATTCCGGGCGTGGAGACACGGCTGCCGATCCTGTTTTCGGAGGGGGTCGGTAAGGGCCGCATTACGCTGAATGAATTCGTGGCGCTGACCGCAACCAATCACGCCAAGACCTACGGTCTCTATCCGAAGAAAGGCACGATCGCCGTCGGCGCCGATGCCGATATCGCGATCTGGGATCCGGAACGCGAGGTCACGATCTCGCAGTCGCTGATGCATGGCGGCTCGGACTACACGCCGTACGAGGGGATCAAGGTGAAGGGCTGGCCGGTCTCGACCATGGTGAGAGGCAAGTTCGTGGTGCGCGACGGCCAGCTGGTCGGCACGCTTGGTGCCGGCGCTTATGTGACGCGGGCCAAATCGGACTACGCAAAGCCGCGTGGCGCAGCATCAGCGTGAGCGATCATCGAATGACCACCCTGTTCTCCGACCTCAATCCTCCGCCCCGCCTGCTGATGGGCCCCGGTCCCGTCGGCGTCGATCCGCGCGTGTTGCGCGCCATGTCGATGCCGATGCTGGGGCAATTCGATCCGGCCTTCACCGCCTATATGAACGAGATGATGGAGCTGATCCGCCAGCTCTATCGCACGAAGAACAAATGGTCGCTCTTGATCGACGGCACCGCGCGCGCCGGGGTCGAGGCCATCCTGGTCTCGATCATCTCACCGGGCGACAAGGTGCTCGTCCCCTCGTTCGGGCGGTTCGGTTTCCTCCTCGCAGAAATCGCAAAGCGCTGCGGCGGCGAGGTCGTCACCATCGAGCGCGACTGGGGCACAGTCTTCACGCCGGAGGAGATCGAAGCAGCGGTCAGGCAGCACAAGCCGCGCGTCCTCGCCGTCGTGCATGGCGACACCTCGACCACCATGGCGCAGCCGCTCGACCAGATTGGCGCGATCTGCCGCAAGCACGACGTGCTCCTTTATACCGACGCCACCGCGTCACTCGGCGGCATGAATGTCGCAATCGACGACTGGCAGGTCGATGCCGCCTCGTCCGGTTTGCAGAAATGCCTGTCCGGCCCGCCCGGCTCCTCGCCGATCACCGTCAACGAGCGAATCGTCGATGTGGTGAAGCGCAGACGGCATGTCGAGGGCGGCATCCGCCCCGCGAATTTCGTCGATGGCGACGGCCCGGTCATCCAGTCGAATTATTTCGATCTCGGCATGATCATGGATTACTGGAGCGAGATGCGGCTCAACCATCATACCGAGGCGACCTCGATGCTCTATGCCGCACGCGAGGCGATCCGCATCGTGCTGGCGGAAGGGCTCGATGAATGCTTCGCGCGGCACGCCCTTGCAAGCGATGCGATCACCGCAGGGCTGACCGAGATGGGGCTGAAACTGTTCGGCGATCAGACCAGCAAGATGCCGAACGTCACCGGCGTCCATATTCCCGACGGCATCAACGGCGATGCGGTGCGCTCGATGATGCTGAACGATTTCGGGATCGAGATCGGCACCTCGTTCGGGCCGCTGCACGGCAAGATCTGGCGCATCGGCACCATGGGCTATGTCTGCCGCAAGGAGAGCGTGTTGACCTGTCTTGCCGCGCTCGAAGTCTGCTTGCGTCAGGCCGGCTTTCGCGCCGGCTCCGGAACAGACGCGGCGCTGGCAGTCTATCGGGCTGCGGACGAGCCGGCGCATCGGGCGAAGGCTTCCTGACGAACAAAAAAAACGGTCCCGCCGCATCTGACAGGACCGTGTAAGGATTCGACGAACGGGGCCGAGCCAATTGCGGTCCGGCGCGTCGTCTGATTAGAGATAGCCCATTACAGTGCGGTGACTCTTTTCCGTGGCCTGTGGATAAATCCCGGGATGTGCGCCGTCGCGCACGCGGCCGCAACTCAGCGCCTGAGCCGCTCAAGCTCCGGAAACGGCTGCCAATTCGCCTTTTCGCACTGCTCTTTGCGCGCCGGTACCAGGGTATCGAGCCGGCCCGCCAGGAACGCGACCAGAACTTCGCGGCTGCCCTGATACCGGCCTGTGGAATCCTTGGCATCGAAGCGCACGCAGACCATGTAGCGCTGGTGCGCCGGCGTCACCTGCTCGGTCGACAGGCGCGGTGTCGCCGGAATGGTGCGCAGCTCCGGCTCGCCGATCGAGGCGCCGCGCACCCCCGTCGGATCGTTCAGGTAGGTGCGCAAATAGGCGAGAATCTCGCCCTTGTAGTCGGCCGGAGGGACATTGGGCTCCGTGGTGACGATGGAGCCCGGATCGCGCGAACAGGCGGCCGCGGCAGCCACCGCCAAGAGCACGGCAAATGCCAGCGTCAGCGCGCGGCTGCTGCGTCCTGAATGGTGCGCCATATCCGCTCCGGCGTGGCCGGCATGTCGATATGTTCGATCCCGTACTCCGACAGGGCATCGACGATCGCGTTGATGGCTGCCGCAAGCGCGCCAACCGTCCCCGCTTCGCCCGCGCCCTTGACGCCCAGCGGATTCATCGGGGTCAGCACCTCGTTGGCCTTGCAGATGAAGAACGGGAAATGTGAGGCGCGCGGCATCGCATAATCCATGAAGGAACCGGTGAGGAGCTGTCCGTCCTCATCGTAGCGGATGTCCTCGAACAGAATCTGTCCGACCCCCTGGACCACCCCGCCATGCACCTGGCCCTTGACCAGCAGCGGATTGACCACCCGGCCGACATCGTCGACCACGACGTAATTCAGGATCCGGCAGACGCCGGTATCCGGATCAATTTCCACCTCGCAGACATGGCAACCGTTCGGAAAGGTCGCGGCCTTCGGCGCAGCGATGGTCTTTTCCGAAAAGCCGAATGTGCCGCCGAGGCTCGGGTCGCGCATCGTGTAGGAGAGCTTCGCAACATCCTTGATGCCGATCCTGCGGTCGGTCCCGGCAATCGCGAACTGTCCCGCCTCGAATACGATGTCACCGGCATCGGCCTCGAAATGCACCGCGGCAATCTTCTTGCCGCGCTCGATCAGCCGGTCGGCGGAGATGCGCAGTGAATTCGATCCGGTGATCACGGACCGGCTGCCGAAGGTGCCGGTGCCGAATTCGACGGCGTCGGTGTCGCCATAGCGCACCCGCACGTCGCCGATCTCGAGCCCGAGAAAGTCCGCCACGATCTGTGCGAAGGTGATCTCATGGCCCTGCCCGTGCGAATGCGTGCCCATCGAGACGGTGACGCCGCCGGTCTGGTCGAACCTGATCTCCGCGCTTTCCGGCATCGGCGCAGGCGCAGGCCCCGCCGAAATCTCGATGGCATTGGCAAGCCCGATGCCGCGCAGCTTGCCGCGCTTCCTGGCTTCCTTCCGCCGTCCGGCGAAGCCCTTCCAGTCGGCAAGCTCCAGCGCATCGTCCATGTTGCGCTCGAACTCTCCGGAATCGTAGGTGAAAACGAATTTCGTATTGTAGGGCATCTGGTCCGGTGCGATCAGGTTGCGCCGTCGTAACTCGACCGGATCGAAACCGCATTGCCGCGCGGCCACGTCGATCACGCGCTCGATCGCATATGTCGCTTCCGGCCGCCCGGCGCCGCGATAGGGCGCCGTCGGCGGCGTGTTGGAAAATACGCCGGTCACGCGGGTATGGATGTGCGGGGTACGATAGACACCCGCGAGCCCCCCGACGTTATTGGTCGGAACATGCAGCCCCATCGGCGAAATATAGGCACCGATGTTGGCGGTGGTCTCGACTTTCAGCGCCAGAAAATTGCCGTTCTCGTCGAGGCCGAGGGTCGTCGTGGCGCACACATCGCGGGCGTGGAAATCGGAGAGAAAACTCTCGCCGCGTTCCGCGGCCCACAGCACCGGACGGCCTGCGAGTTTGGCGCCGACGAGCGTCAGCACATATTCGGGAAATGGCGCCTCTTTCAGCCCGAAGCCGCCGCCGACATCGGGCGACACCACACGGACGCGGTTGCCCGAAATGCGGAAAATATCGTTGGCAAGACTCTCGCGCACCGCATGCGGATTCTGCAGACCGCAATGCAGCGTATAGGCCTCGGCCACCGGATCGTATTGCCCGAGCGCGGTGCGCGGCTCCATCGTCACGGCGGTAATGCGGTTGATCGGGTAGCTGACGCTGACCGTGTGCTTTGCACCCGCAAGCGCCTGCTCCACCGCATCGCGACTGCCGACGTCAAACACGAAACACACATTGCGCGGCGCCTGCGGCCACACCTCCGCCGCGCCCTCGTCGGCGGCATGCGCGGTGTCGGTGACCGCCCGCAGAGCCTGCCACTCGATCTCGATGGCTTCGGCAGCGTCCTTGGCCTGATCGAGGGTCTCGGCGAAGACCGCGGCCACCGGATCGCCGACATAGAGCGCGCGCTCGCGCGACAGGATGCGATAGGGCGGCTCGAAATTCGGCTTGCCGTCCGGGGACTGGCGCTTGACCTTGGACTGGATCGAGCCGAGCGCGGTCATCTCGGGATGCTCGCCGGTGAGGACCAGATGCACGCCCGGCATTTTTTCCGCCGCCGCGGTGTCGATTTTCACAATGCGGGCGGCGGCATAGGGGGAGCGGACCACAAACAGACGCAACGCATCGCGCGGCGCGAGGTCGGCGGTGTAGCGGCCAAGTCCACGCACCAGACGGAGGTCTTCGGTTCGGGGCAGCGATTTTCCAATGAAGCGATAGGTCATTTCAGCTTTCGGGCGGGTGGGACTGTTCGGCCCCTCTCTTAGCCGCTTCGCCGCAGCGAGTCATCGCATTCGCTCATGCATTCATGCCGCCGTCCGTCATATACACGCTGCCCGTGCAGAAGCTCGACGCATCGGACGCCAGGAACAGGGCGGTTTCCGCGATCTCCTGCGGCCTCGCATGGCGGCCCAGCGGGATCATGGCGTTGATCATGGCGGTAGCGTCGGTGCCGATGGCGTTCGATATCCGCTTTTCGATATCGTCCTGGAACGAGTTATCGACCGGACCCGGCGCCAGCACGTTGCAGCGGATGCGGCGCGCGGCCGCCTCCTTCGCCACCACCTTCATGAGGCCGATCACCGCATGTTTGGAGGTGGCGTAACCGACGATGGCCGGGGCCGAGTTCACCCCCATGATCGACGAGGTGATGATGATCGAACCGCCATCGTTCATCAGCGGCAGGCCGTATTTGCAGGCAAGGAATGAGGCGCGCACATTGACCGCCATCACCCGGTCGAACAGGTCGTCCGGATAGTCCGTGACCGGTGCGATCGCCCCGCTCATCCCGGCGTTAGAGAACAGCACGTCGATCTTGCCGAAGCGCTCGACGGTAGCGGCGAGATAATTCTTTGTGGCGTGGGTATCTGCAACATCGGCAGCGAAGGTGTCGACGGCGCCGGGCGGCGCGAAGCCTTTCGCGGCCTTCGCCAGAAGCGAGGGATCGCGATCGACCAGCATCACCTTGGCGCCTTCGGCTGCGAACAGCTTCGCGCTCGCAAGGCCGATGCTGCCGGCGCCGCCGGTGACCAGGCAAACCTTGTCTTTCATTTTTGGCATTGATGTCTTCCCTCCCTGTCATTCCGAAGCGCGCGCGAAGCGAGCGACCCCGGAATCCAGAATCACAACCGGCGAACCGGCCGCTCCGGATTCCGGGCTCGCGGCCGTCGGCAGCGCCCCGGAACGACGGCTATTTCATCATCCCCCGCAGCACGTCGCGCAAAGCCTCCGGGCAGGTGATGTGCGGATTGTGGCTCGCGTCCATCTCGGCATAAGGCCAGCCTTCGGCTTTCGCCCGGTCGGCGAATTGACCGAACACATCCTGCGGCGGAATGCGCTTGCAATAGATATAGCCTGCGACCGGCAGCGGCTTTCCCGACAATGACAGCCGCTGCTCGAAGCACTTGATCGGCTGGGTCAGACGCCGCGACGCGGCCCATTCCACATAATCCGGCGGCGTATCCGGCGGCATCGGGTTGGACGGCACCCGCCAGCCGTCGCCCGCCGCCGCACCCGCGCGCATTGTTGCCTCGGTCTCAGGCCCGACCAGATCGAACAGGCTCTGCCCATTCTTCGGTGCAAACGCATCGAGGTAGATCAGCTTCGCCACACGGCCCTCGGCGCGGTCCGCGACCCCGGTCGCAACCATGCCGCCATAGCTGTGCCCGATCAGTACGACATCGTGCAGATCCTCGAATTGGAGGACGCCCAGCACGTCGGCAATATGGGTATCGAGATCGATATCGGGCGACGCAAGATGCGCCCGCTCGCCGAGCCCGGTATAGCTCGGCGTGAAAATGTCGTGCCCCGCCGCCCGCAACAAAGGCCGCATCTTCTGCCACGCCCAGGCCGACGACCAGGCGCCATGCGCAACGACGATTGTAGCCACGTTTCCCCCGAAAATCCTGATCCGCTTCCGCTCAGCGGAAATGCGCGGCGATTGTGATCAGGCAAGGCGAAATTGCAACAGCACGATTGCGATCCGTGCGGTTGCCACGTCCCGGACGCCGCGCTAACCAAAACAAAAAACCAAAGGAAGCGCCCCCGGCCATGGCTCCCCGCACACGTCCGCCATTTCGCGCCGATCATGTCGGCAGCCTGTTGCGCCCGCCCGCCCTGTTGCAGGCGCGCGAGGCGCGCGCCCGCAACGCGGTCACCGCCCATGAATTGCGGACCATCGAGGACGAAGCGATCCGCGAGGCGGTGCGCCGGCAGGAGGATATCGGCCTGCAGGCGGTGACCGACGGCGAATTCCGCCGAATCGACTGGTTCATGGATTTCAAATACGCCATCGGCGGCGTCGAGAAGCTCACCGAAACGGTCAAGGTGCCGTTCCGCTCGGCGACAGGCGCCACCGATTTCGAATTCGTCGCCTACCGGATCGGCGAGCGGCTGCGGCTCGACGACACCATTTTCGCCGAGGACTTCGCCTTTCTGAAATCGGTTGCGACGAAGGCGATACCGAAACTCACCATCCCCTCACCGTCGATGATGCATTATCCGGCCGGACGCGGTGTCGACCGCAGCGTCTATCCGGACTGGGAGATGTTCTACGACGATCTTGCGGCGATCTACCGCAAGCAGATTGAAGGACTCGCCGGGCTCGGCTGCACCTATTTGCAGCTCGACGATACCTCGCTCTCATTCCTGAACGATCCGGCCCGCCGCGCCATGCTCGGCGAAGGCGCCGAGACCCAGCATCTGCGCTATATCAAGCTGTTCAACGATGCGGTCGCCGAGCGGCCCTCCGACATGGCGATCTGCACCCATACCTGCCGCGGCAATTACAAGTCCGCCTGGATGGCGGAAGGCAGCTACGATCACGTCGCCGAGGCCCTGTTCAGCGAGCTCGATGTCGACGGCTTTTTCCTCGAATACGACGACGAGCGCTCCGGCGGCTTCGAGCCCCTTCGCTTCCTGCCCAAGGGCAAGATGGTGGTGCTCGGCCTCGTCACCACCAAGTCCGGCAAGCTCGAAAGCAAGGACGAGCTGAAACGGCGGATCGACGAAGCGGCGAAATTCGCGCCGCTCGAACAGCTGTGCCTGTCGCCGCAATGCGGCTTCGCCTCCACCGCAGAGGGCAACCTGCTGACGGTCGACGAGCAATTCGCAAAACTGAGCCTCGTTGTCGAGACCGCGCGCGAGGTGTGGGGAGAAGCATGAGCGAACGTTTCGAAGGCGTCGTGGTTGCGGGGGCGGGCCCGGTCGGACTGGTCGCGGCCCTGAAAATCGCCCGCGCCGGCATTCCAGTGCAGGTGCTCGACTGCGAGCCCGACATTATCCCGTGGCCGCGCGCCGTGGTTTACCATGCGCCGACGGTGGAAATGCTCGACCGGCTCGGCCTTCTGGACGAACTCAAGGTCGCCGGCATCCTTAAACAGGACTATCAGTTCCGCACCGTGGATGGCGACATTCTTGCCGCGCCGCATATGTCGGTGCTGACCCCGCAAGACACCGCCTATCCGTTCAACCTGCACATGCCGCAGCATGAGCTCGCGCGCGCGATCCTGAGGCGCTTTCTCGCCATTCCCGGCGCCGCGGTACATTGGAATACGCGGGTGACCGCGGTCGCGCAGGACGGCGATTCTGTCACCGTCACGGTGGATCAGGGCGGCGAGACCCGGACCATCCGTTGCGACTGGCTGGTCGGGTCCGACGGCGGCAGCAGCACGGTGCGCCGCGCCGTCGGGCTCTCCTTCGATGGCTACACCCATCCGGAGCGGCTGGTCTCGACCAACCTCGTCTACGACTTCGAGGCGCGCGGTTTTGCCCGGGCCAATTTCATCATCGATCCGAAATACTGGGCGGTGGTGGTCAAGATCGACCGGCACGGATTGTGGCGCATCACCTATGGCGAGGATGCGAGCCTGCCGGAGGAGACGGTGAAAGACCGCATCGCGGATCATTACCGCGCGATCCTGCCCGACAGCGACCCTTACGAACTGGAGGCCTTCGCCCCGTTCCGCGTTCATGAGCGTTGCGCCCCGAGCTTCCGGGCGGGCCGGGTACTGCTGGCCGGCGACGCCGCCCATGTCTGCAATCCCTATGGCGGCCTTGGTCTCACCTCGGGACTGCTCGATGCCGACCTTTTGGGCGATGCCCTTCCCGCGGTCATCCTGCGCGAAGCCGATGACGACCTCCTCGACCGCTACGCGGCGGAGCGCCGCAGGGTGTTTGTGGAAGTGACCGGTCCCACCGCCGCCGAGAACAAGCGCCGGCTGAAGGAGACCGACCCGGACAAGAAGAAAGCCGACAATGAACGCTTCCACCGGCTGCATAACGACCCGCAATTCCAGCGCGAAGCATTGACTTTCACGTACAAGCTGCTGAGCCGGCCGATCGGTCTGCCCGAAAAAATGGCGCGCTGAGCTCTGCCGCCGTTTCCCCGCATCGCGCAGCGCGATCCCGCCCAGACGCAGCGGTGCCGCCCAAGACAACGCCAGACCTCAGGGTTGGGCGCGCCGGCGCCGTTAACTTGCCAACACGTCATGCAGGAAGCCGATTGAATTGTTGGACATCAAACTATAGCCTGCGGCCCAAGACCGAAATCAAGTCGGCTTAAAAAGGGAGGAGTTCGATGACATCGCCCCGTTCATTGACATTTGCGACCGCGGCACTCGCGGCCGGACTGATTGCGGCCCAACCCGCCGCGTCGCAGGAATTCGTCTTCGGAAGCTGGACCCCGGCGCGTGAGTATCAGAACGCCAAGCTGATGCCGGTCATGTTCAAGAATATCTCGGACAAGACCGGCGGCAAGATCAAGTGGACGCTGGTGCCGGGCGGCCAGCTGGTCGACGGCAAGACCACCTTCACCGGCGTCAAGGACGGCCTGATCCAGGCCGGTCTGGCGATCCCGACCTACGTGCCGAACACCGTGCCGGCCATGTTCATGATCTATTCGACGGTGGTGCTCGGTCATAACGATGTTGTCGCGGCATCGGGCGCGGCGCTCGAGACCATGTATTTCAACTGCCCCGAATGTCTCGAGGAGATCAAAAAGCTGAACGCCGTCGCGCTCGGCGGCTGGACCTCGTCGGCCTATCTGCTCAACTGCACAACGCCGGTGAAGTCGCTCGCCGACCTGAAGGGCAAGCGCATCCGCGCTACCGGCGGCAACGCCGAAATGTTCAAGATGCAGGGCGCGGTGCCGGTCGGCGCGACGCTGGTCGAGGCAGTCAGCCTCCTGCAGCGCGGCGGTCTCGATTGCCAGCACGGCATCGCCGACTGGATGCGCACCTTTGGCTATGCCGATTTCGCGAAATATGTCGTCGACATGCCGCTCGGCCTCACGGGCCCGGCCCTCGGCTTCTTCATGAATCGCGATGCCTGGAACAAGCTCACGCCCGAACAGAAGAAGATCCACCTCGACGAGGCCGTGAGACTGAGCGCCGAGATGGCGATCGGCAACTTCATCGTCGCCAACGAGGAAGGGCTGGCCACCGTTGTCAAGGACAAGGGCGTGCAGGTGATCAAGCCGGATCCCGATTTCGAGCGCGTGGTCACCGATTATCAGAAGGTGCAGCGCGAGAAGAATGTCGAGGTCGGCAAGAGCTTCGGCCTGAAGGATCCCGGCGCCATCATCGATGCCTATGAGAAGAACATCGAGAAGTGGCGCAAGCTGTCGCCGGAGATCGGCCGTGATGTGAACAAATACATCGAGGCGCTGAACCGCGAGATCTTCTCCAAGCTCGACGTCAACAAGATGTAGTCGTGGTTGCCGGGCCGTTCGCCTGAGACGGCGGCCCGGCAATTGATTCCCTTCGCAAAGGCCCGCAGGCAAAGTCTGGCGCAGCGGCACCGATTTTCGCACCGACTTGCCCGCGGACAGCCAACCGAAAAGCAAGCCCCCGATCGTGATCGAACGCCTGCTCAGATGGCTCGAATGGCCGATCCAGCTCTTTCTCTGGATCGCGCTTGTTGCCGGCTTCCTGATGATGCTGCATGTCTCGGCCGACGTCAGCGGCCGCTATTTCTTCGGCCGGCCGGTCGAGGGCACGACCGAGATCGTGTCGGCCTATTACATGGTGATCGTCGCCTATCTGCCGTGGGCGTATCTGGCGAAAAACGACACCCATATCCGCGTCGACATCTTCACGCGGCTGATGCCTCATGGCTTCGCCTA